>CBDURF010000062.1:0-17473 GCA_965369705.1 uncultured bacterium | reverse complement strand
ACGCCCGGGGAAAGTCTGGACGGGCTGACCTACATCGTCATCGGTGACGGCACCCCCGCCAGCGGCACCATCGAAAGCGTCACCGACCTGACGGGCTTCGTGATCCCCGCCGACGGCCACTTCCTGGCCGTGGAGGACATCTGGTGGGATAACCCCGATACCATCTGCGGCGGCACCCCGGACCTGTATGGCACTCTGGGTTTCGAGAACAGCGACAACGTGACCCACATGCTGGTGTCCAATTTCACGGGGGCACTGGGCGACGACATCGACGCTGATGACGACGGTATCATCGACAACGCTCCCTGGTCCGCCATCGTCGGCTGCGTGGCCCTGGTCGAGTCCTTCACTTCCGGCGAAGAGATCTACTGCGACACCACCATCGGTCCGGACGGCTTCTACGTGCCCGGCCACATCCTGATCTGTGACGGTTACTGGAACATCGGCGATTTCGGTTTCTGCGTATACGACTCCCCCGGTGAGCCCAACGCCGCCATTTGCGTTGTCGGCACCGAAGAAACCTCCTTCGGCAGCCTGAAGGCCCTGTACCGGTAGGCACTTACCTCAGGACTTGGGTCAAGCCCCGCCTCCAGTTGGAGGCGGGGCATTTTTGTGCCGTTGGGGTTTACTTGATTCGTCTCAAGTGCCACAGTAGCAGGGCGAAGGAATATCCGGCTGGTGCGGCGTTCGCCGCGACCGGAAACCTCTGGAACTGGAATTCCCCGGGACGGTCTTGTCATGAAAAAACTGCCCAAAAAACTGGTTTGGACGTTGGGGATCATTCTCGGCCTGATCCTCGTGGTCACCATCGGCCTCCGGTTGTTCTTCCCGGCCGAGAAAGTCAAGGACATGGCCGTGAGCATGGCCAGCGAAAAGCTGGGCCGGGATATTTCCGTCGTGGATGTCGGTCTGTCCTTCGCGGGCGGTCTGGGGGTCGAACTCGAGGGAGTCGAGATTGCGAATCCCCCCGGATTCACGGGTGAGCCCCTGCTGTTCGCGAAAAATATCGATCTGAAGCTTCAGCTTTCCCCGCTGATCCGGGGGGAATTCCGTGTCCACCGGTTGGTTATCGACCGGCCCGTTGTGCGGCTGGTCCGGCAGTCCGACGGCGCCGACAATTTCACCTTCGAACTGCAGGAGAAGACCGCGGAACCCGGCGGTGAATCAGAGCCCGGAGGTCAAGGCGCCCAGACCGAAGTCGCCATCAGTTTCGATCGCCTGGAGATCCGTGACGGTCGGCTCGATTACCTTGACGAAAAATCCGGCCAGGGGGTTGAATTGGCCGGGCTGAACCTGGCCGCGGGCTTGACGAATCCGCGACCGGGTGTGTTTCGCTCGTCGGGGCGGCTGCAGGTGGACAGCCTTCTGGTGGCCGGGGAGCAACCTTTGCCGACGTTGGCCGCGGAGTTGGATTACGATTTTTCCTTCGATACCGGCCGCCAGCTTCTCGAGCTGGCCAAAGGGGATCTGGAGATCAACGGCCTCCCTCTCAGTCTGCAGGGTAATGTGACGACGATGCCGGACAGTCTGCGCGCCACCGGCGAAGTGCGGGCCGAAGGCATCGCCCTGACCGACCTCTTGGCTTTCCTCACGCCCGAACAGCGGGCCCCGTTGGAACCCTTCACCATCGCTGGCGACGTGTCGCTGCAGGCCGATCTGGATTTCGACCAGGTCCGGGCCGTACCGCTGGCGTATGAGGGCCGGGTTAAGGTCGCCGGGCTGCGGGCCTCCAGCCGTGATATCGACGGGGAACTGCGGGTCCAGGAAATTCGGGTTGATTTCAAGCCTGACGAATTGAAGGTGAAAAGTGAAGGCGGCGCCTTTGCGGACCAGCCGCTGGACCTGACCCTGACGGTGGTGGATTTCGAAGATCCCAAGGTGGACGGAGCCGTGTCCGGCTCCATCGACCTGGCTTTCGTGGAGCCCTTTCTGCCGGCGGAACGTAAGGCCGCCCTGGCTGGTCGTTGCAACCTCGAAGCGACCTTTTCCGGCCGGTCGGAAAACGTGGAAGAGATGGACTATGCAGGCCGGGTCATCTTCCAGGATGTTTCCTACCGGGATCCGGCCCTGCCCGACGCTCTCGAGCAATTGAACGGGACCGTGAGCTTCGATCCGGGCTCGGTCACGGTGGAAAGGCTGGAGGCCAGGTTCGGCGCGGGGGATCTGTCCCTGACCGGAAAGCTCGTGGACCATCTGCCCTATTTCCTTCCCGAGGAAAAGGACAACCGCGACAACTTGCCGAAACCCAGCTTCACCTTCGACGTTCGCTCGCGCCGGATCGACATCGACAAGCTGTTTCCCGCCGCGACACCCGGCGCCGCACCGTCCACAGCGGGGATTGCAACACTTTCGGACACCATCCAGGCGGAACCCATACCCGACATGCTGTGCCAGGGCACCATCCGGGCGGATACCCTGATCTACAGCAAGGTTCCCTTCACCGGGGTCACGGGCAAGATCAGGCTGAAGGACCGGGTCCTTGAATGCTACGACGTGGTGACCAACGTGTATGGCGGCCGTGCCAACGGGAAGGTTGCGGTTGATCTGAACGATCTGAACGATCCCGGCTACAGCGGTGTCTTCGAGGCGGCCGATATCGAAGCCGACAACTTCGTCACCCGGTTCGCCGGATTCGGCGGGGTTGTGTTCGGCAAGGCGGGCCTGACGGGAAGTTTCAGCGCCCGGGGTCGCGATCCCGAGAAGATCAAGAGCACCTTGACCATGGATTCGAAGGCCAGCCTGACCAGCGGGAAGGTGGTGACCGGAGAATTCGTGGCTTCGGCCCTGGGCTCCCTGGCGGACAAGGTGGGCCAGAAACTGGACAAGGAACAAACCTTGAAGGACCTGACCACCCTGATCAAGGTCGAAAACGGCCGGGTGGGCCTGGATCAATTCAAGACGAAGCTCGGATCATTCGGGGATCTCTCCCTCGGCGGCTCCTATGGTTTTACCGGGGACCTGGAATACACCGGAGCGATCCTTTTGTCCAAGGAACAGACGGCCCGTCTCTACGCGAGCGGCGGTCTGGTGGGAAGCGTGGCCGGCATGTTCGGTGACAAATCCGAAAGGCTCAGCCTGCCGCTCACCGTGGGCGGAACCATGACCAGTCCCAGGATGGGCATCGATTACACCGAGTTGACCAGCAACTTGAAATCCCAACTCTCGGACCAGGTGAAGGATGATCTGAAGGATGAGGTGAGCAGGAAACTCAAGGGGCTCTTCGGGAAATAGGACCGGAGATTCAATTTAATCCATTGTGATTAAATATGATAAGAAAGAACCTCGAGACGCGGGTCCCGGGGTTTCCCTTTGATATGGCTGTATTCTGATATTTTTTGCAAAAACAGGTTCAAAATTATCCAAAGCTTGACATTTTTGCTCGTATTTGGTAGATTCGGCTCACATTTGGGGTGATGGTGGGAGATGCCGAAATCCATTTTCTTTTTTGGTTTCCATTTTCACCACCACGAATTCTTTTTATGATTCGCTCAACGGAGGGATTTGGCAATGTCCAGATTCAGTTATGTTTTTCTGCTTCTGGGGATTTTCCTGCTCGCGGTGGTGGGTTGTTCCCAGGACGAGGAGTCTTCTCCGATCGCCTTGAAGATGGATTTCGGGTCATCGCTGGCGAAGGTCATCGGACCCAGTGAAATCGTCCTGTGCCTGGATGTTTCCGACAGCGTGTCGGCTGATGAGCTCCAGGACGTGGTGACGGCGGTCGGCGCCTGTCTGTCCAACCCCGAACTGATTCCCCAGGACGGCAAGGTCGCCGTGGCCGCCCTCGTCTACGGAGACACCATCGCATCCCTGCTGGAGACTCTGGTTCCCGTGACGGCGGACAACCTGACCAACACCATCATCCCGGCCCTCGAGGGGCTGCTCACCGACCGTATCGTTCCCACCACCGGCGTGGATCTCGCGGGAGCCCTCAACGGAGCCCTGGCGATCCTCTCGCCCAAGACGGTGCAGGACCAACACATCCTGCTGGTCGGCAGCGGGGAAGCCGATGATGCGACTGCCATCGCTTTAGCGTGCGCCGATGTCGGGGCGGCCGGTGTCATGAATTCCGCGCTCCTGTACCGGGAAAATCCTACCCATCACACCCTTCTGCAGGGCTGCGTGGAAGCCACCGGTGGTTACTTCCAGAAGGTCATGGAAAATCTCGAGGGCGCCTGCGCCCAGGCCCTGAAATACATGCTCGTGGTGGAGATGGAAGTCGAGCCGGACAACGCCGAACTGATGCGGGGCGAAGACCATACCGTCAACGCGAAGATTTTCCGAGGTGAAGATGCCGATGCTTTCCCCGTGGAGGGTCATGAGGTCAACTTCACGATCATCGCGGGTCCGAATACCGCCGGGGCGGTCGCCGTATCCACCGATTCCACTGGTGTGGCGGCTTTCACGTACACCGGCGACGGAGGGTCCGGCGTCGATACCATCGCGGTTGCTTCGCTGCACCCCGGCACGGGTGAGGCCTTCACCGACACGGTGACGGTGACCTGGGCGAACACCCCTCCGACCTGTGACGCCGGCGGTCCCTACGCGGTGACCATCGATGCGGATACGGTGACCGTCGTACTGGACGGCTCCGGTTCCGCCGACGCCGACGGCGACACCCTGACCTACATGTGGACCGTCGCTTTCGAGGGCGGTTCCCTCGACGATGCGACCGCCGTCAAACCCGTCCTGACCTTGACCGGCGCCGCGCTGTGCGTGGACTCGCTGATGGTCGATCTGATGGTCAAGGACAGCACCGATTCCTCGATGTGCCAGGCCGTTATCGTTCTGGACGACCAACGCGCGCCGATCATCGAGGTCCGTGACGAACCGATCGTCCTGTGGCCGCCCAACCACAAATACCACACCATCACCCCGGAAATGGTCTTCGAGACGGCGGAAGACGCCTGTGGTAATGCCATCGATCTGTCCGCCGTTGAGGTCGTCTCGGTCAGCAGTGACGAACCCGAGGACCACAAGGGCGACGGCCATACGTTGGACGACATCGTGATCGACTGTCCCAACCAGGTCATGCTGCGCGTCGAACGCATGGGCGGCAGCCAGGGCCGAGTCTACACGATCCATTACCGGGTCGTCGGCGAGAACGGCGTGGGAACCGACGCGGAATTCAAGGTGATCGTGCCCCACGACAGCTCGGGCAAGGAAGTGGTCGAACGGGACGGTATGGGTTACACCGTCATTCCCGATTGCCGGGGCGACGACTAGTTTAGTCATTCCCCCCGAAAAACAGGCCGGAAGCGTCACAGCTTCCGGCCTGCTTTTTTCCGTCAGGAATGCCATTTCATTCGGTGAGGTGGGCGAACATCACTTCGGCGATGATCTGATTCCCCTTTTCGTTGTAGTGCCCGGCAAAGACTTCTCCGACCCCGCCCTGGCCGACAGCCCGGATCAAGGCGGCCTCGGGGTGAACGACGTCGAATTCGCCGTCCAGGGCGTCCAGGAACGTCTGGTAGGTCCACCGGCCCAGCCCCGCGTGAAGTTTCATTTCCGGGTGGGAGGGTAGATGCACGATCAGGAATCTGGCTCCCAGGGCGGCCACCTCTTGCCGGAACGCCTGGATCACCGCCCAGCCCAACTGCTGCTCCTCGCTTCTTTCCTGGAAGATGATCCGCTTCAGGAGCCAGCGGTCCTCCCGGCCGATCTTCAGATCAATCGCGGTGGCGAGCAGCTTACTGTGCTGCCACCAGGACGCTTGGAAATCCGCGGGATCGTAGAAGAATTCGTGGGGCCGCAGTTCCCAGGTGTCGAAATTGCGCAGCGTGTCGACCATCCTGTCCGGGGGCAGGACGGGGACGTTGATCAGGCTGATGCCCTGGTCCGTGAGGATGAAGCGTGGTTTTGCGAACGGCAGGCCGCTCCGGGGATCGTAGAGGGGGCGCATGAGGTTGAGATTCCGTTTGAGGTTTTCCGGCTGGAACCCGAGCACCACGAGATGGGGGGCGAAGGCGGCGCCCTGCTGTTTGAACCGCAGCATGGCCTGGTCGATACCATAACCCCCGACGCCGAAATTCAGGATCTCGGCCGGGATTCCTGCTTCATCCAGGATTCGTTCCAGCACCGCGCCGAAGGAGTGTTCATAGGGAACATCGTCACCGTGGGTGAAGGAGTCCCCGAACAGGGCGATGCGTAGTATATCCTCGGCGGGGCGGTCGGAAAAGGCAGGAACAGGGGAGCGGATACCCTGGGAGTTGTAGTGGTACAACCCGTTCGCCGACACACTGCCCGGGCGCGGCGCCCAGCCCAGGACTTCGTGATAGGTAACGATCGAGTCATCGGATTCCTGCAGGGCCCGGCTTCGCTCGGCCACCATTTTCAGGGGCAGTTTGTGCGGGTGGATGATCCGGTTCTTGAAATAGAAATTGCCGGAGGCGTCGAATTCCCCCATACCCCGCACGGCGATCTCGGCGACAGCGAACAGGAAGACCAGCGTCCCCAGGCTCAGCAGGATTTTCAGGTGAATGGGTTTCAGGGCTGTTTTCAAAGGGAGTTCCAGTCGTGCGCGTGAAAGATTTCGGGATCCCGGCCCGGTTCCCGATAGCGTATAATATCGTCCGTGGATGTTGTACCGCTAATTCACCTGACAGGGACGGTTACGAAAGACGATTCCATGCTGGATAGACTTTTCAAACTGGAAGATCACGGCACGACCGCCTCGCGCGAAGCTGCCGCCGGGATCACGACCTTCCTGACGATGGCCTACATCATCTTCGTCAACCCGAACATTCTCGGTTCCGCGGGCATGGACAAGGGCGCGGTCATCACGGCCACGATTCTGGCCTCCGCCTTCGGCACCCTGTTGGCCGGTCTCTGGGCCAACGTCCCCTTCGCCATGGCGCCGGGCATGGGCTTGAACGCCTTTTTCGCCTTCAGCCTGGTCCTGGGTCGCCAGGTTTCCTGGCAGACGGCCCTGGGAGTCGTCTTCATCTCGGGGATCGTTTTCCTGGCCCTCACCCTGCTCGGCGTCCGCAAGTACATCGTGGCGGCCATTCCCCTCAATCTGCGCCTGGCGATCGCCGCGGGCATCGGGCTGTTCATCACCTTCATCGGTTTGCGGAATCTGGGCCTGATCGTCGACGACCCCGCCACCCTGGTGACCCTCGGTCCCCTGGACGTCCCGGTGCTGCTGGGACTTACCGGCCTGCTCGTCATCATCGTTCTGGAAATAAGGGGTGTCCGGGGTTCGATCCTGTTGGGCATTCTGACCGCCACCCTGCTGGGTGCCGCGACCGGGCAGGTAGGGATGCCGGATGCGGTGATTTCCTCACCTCCGGGGTTGGCCCCGGTCCTGTTCAAGATGGATCTCGGCGGCGCACTGCAATGGGGGATGTGGGGGGCGATCTTCTCGTTCATGTTCGTCGATCTGTTCGACTCGGTGGGCACGATCGTGGCGTGCTCCTACGAGGCGGGCCTGGTGGCCGAGGATGGCTCGATAGCCAAGCTCGATCGCGTGCTCGAGGCCGACGCGGTCTCCACCATCGCCGGGGCCCTGCTGGGAACCAGCACCACGACGACCTACATCGAAAGCGGCGCGGGCATCGCCGCGGGAGGGCGCACCGGGCTGGCCAACGTGGTGACGGCGGGCCTGTTCCTGGCGGCCCTCCTGTTCACGCCGTTGATCGGGATGGTACCGGGCTTCGCCACCGCGCCCGCCCTGATCGTGGTGGGAGTGTTCATGTTCCGCAACGTGGCCCGCATCGATTTCCGCTCCTTCGCCAACGGGGCGCCGGCTTTTCTGACCATCATCCTGATGCCCCTGACCTCGAGCATCAGCATGGGGCTGGCTTTTGGATTCGTCACGCATATCGTTGCCTCGACAGCCGCCGGCAGGGCCCGTGACATCCATCCGGTCATGTGGTTCGTGGGGGCATTTTCGGTCCTGGAGATCGTGCTGGCGGCGGTGGAATGACCCGGATTATTCAGCGCAGGAACAGCAGCGCTCCACCACCCACGGCGATGGCGATGCCGAACAGGCTCAGCGGCGAGGGCCGGTCGCGGTACACCAGCCAGGCAGGGACGACCACGAAGATCGGCACCATGCCCAGCAGCACCTGCGCGATGCCGGCTTCGGTGTTCTTGAGGGCCACCAGGGAAATCCACACCGAAATGAACGGCCCCATGATGATCGCCACCGACAGGGCCGCAACGCCCCGTCGATCGCGCAGGCCGCGCAGGGTGTCGCGAATGTCGAGCCGAGGGACGACGGCCAGCCAGTAGAAGGCGGTGGCCCAGACCAGGCGGATGAGGGTCGCGCCCAACGGATCCACCCCCGCGCTGCCCGAAGACGCGCCGGTCATGCCCAGCTTGGCCAGCACGCTGCCCACACCCTGGCCCAGCGATCCGACCAAAGCCAGCAGCAGTCCTGTCCGTATCACCTTGCGAGGCAGCTCACTGAATTCGCCGGTGCCTTTGTCCTTGCCCACCGAGGCGGTCATCACTCCTGCGATGACCACGATGATCCCCGCAATGGCCCACAGGCTCAGATGTTCGCCCAGCGTGCCCCAGGCGATGATTGTTGTGTAGACGGGGGCCAGGGCCATCATGGTCATGCTGCGCCGGGGCCCGACCAGGGTGAAGGCCTTGAAGAGGGCGGAATCGCCGATGGCCAGCCCGGCGACGCCGCTCAGTCCGATCCACATCTGGTCCTGCCAGGCCAGGCCCGCCGGCCAGAAACCGCCGTACAGGATCAGATGCATGAAACCCAGGCAGAGGGCCGCGCCCGGCAGACGCAGCAGGTTCACGGTGGTTACGCCGAGCCTCTGACCGGCGGTGGTGAAGAAGACGCTGGTCCAGGAAAAAATCAGGGCGGCAAGGACGGCCATGCTCTCGCCGAAGTAGGGGAAGGAAGGGTTCAAGGCGGAGTCCAGTCCATGGTCGAAGATAGGGACATCATCCTGTCGGATCAGCGTGACTATCGTGAGAAGAACGTTATGTGTCCACGGAACCGCAACCCTTTTTCGGCGCGCCTTTACTTGTGTTTCCGGCCGAAAATGCTCCTTGAATTCCCCGGGAAATGACTATATTTGCCTTGTCTAAAATTTAACAGGGCCTGGATCGTTTTCTTCAGTGTATAGGCGGCGCAACGACCTATGATCCTCGGGACGGGCATCGATCTCTGCGAAGTGTCGCGCATGCGGGCCAAGATCCAGGTCCCGGCGGATGAATTCGTCGAAACGGTCTTTCTGCCCGGGGAGATCGCCTATTGCGGGACCAAACGTTACCCCGCCGAGCACTTCGCGGCCCGCTTCGCCGCCAAGGAAGCGGTGGTCAAGGCTTTGGCCGGCACGGGTGGCCGAGGCTCCTTCTGGCAGGATATTGAAATCATGAACGAACAGGACGGGCAGCCGGTCGTCAGACTGCACGGCCGCGCGCGGGAAATGGCGGACCGCCTGGGCGTCCGCCGTGTTTTCGTGAGTCTGACCCACACCCGGGATCTCGCGGCCGCCACCGTGGTCCTGGAAGATTGAAATTGGACCCGACCTTCACCAACCGGGGGCGATGATGAGCAACACACCGACGTACGAAGAGGCGAGCAAGGGTTTCGACTGGGCCCAGGTGGAAGAGGAACTCGGATACCGATCGGGCGATCCCATCAACATCGGCTGGTACTGCACCGACCGGATCTGCGAAATGGGCCTGGGCGGCAAGCCGGCTTTGATCTGGGAGGGTTTCAAGGGCGACAAGCGGACCTTCACCTTCGATGAAATGCGGATCCTCACCGACACCTTCGCCGCCTGGCTGCGGGATCTCGGCGTTGAACCGGGCGAACGGGTTTGCCTGTTCATGGACCGCCTGCCCGAACTGTATTTCGGCGTGCTGGCCGTCCTGAAGATGGGATGCATCGCCCAGCCCCTGTTTTCGGCTTTCGGCGAGGATTCACTCTGGACCCGCCTGGACAACGCGGGAACTTCGGTGGTCATCACCCAGCGCAAGCACGTCAAGAAGGTCCGCAAGATCGTTGATCGCCTGCCCGGGTTGAAGCACGTGGTCGTGGTGGACGCCGGGGAAAAAGCCCTGAAGGAACGCGAGGTGCCGCTGGCACTGCACGATCTGCCGCCGGTCGAAGATTTCATCGTGCATCCGACGACGGCCGAATCGCCCTCGATCCTGCACTACACTTCCGGCACCACGGGGCAGCCCAAGGGCGCCCAGCATGTCCATTATTCGTTGATTTCCCAGTACATCACGGCCAAGTGGGTGCTGGATCTGCGGCCGGACGACATCTACTGGTGCAACGCCGACCCGGGCTGGGTGACCGGGACTTCCTACGGCATCATCGGACCCTGGGCCAACGGGATCACCCAGGCGGTCCTGGACGCGGGTTTCAACGCCGATAAATGGTACGACTTCATCGCCCGCAACAAGATCTCCGTCTGGTACTCGGCGCCGACGGCCATCCGGCTTTTGATGAAGGAGGGTGTCGAACTGGCGGCCAAACACGATCTCAGCGCCCTGCGCCACCTGTGCAGCGTGGGCGAACCCCTCAACGCCGAGGCGGTCATCTGGTCCGAGGAAGCCTTCGGCAAACCCTTCCACGATACCTTCTGGCAGACGGAAACCGGCTGCATGGTCATCACCAATTTCCCGGGTATGCGGGTCAAACCCGGGTCGATGGGCAGACCGTTCCCGGGGATTACCGCCGCAGTCCTCGACCCGGTTGAATTCACGCCCGTGGAAGAGCGGGGCCAGGTGGGCGTGATCGCCCTGCGCCCGGACTGGCCCTCGCTCATCCGCACCTACTGGAACAACGAGGAAGGGTTTCGGGGCAAGTTCAAGAACGGCTGGTTCGTGTGCGGGGACCAGGCCACCATCGACGCCGACGGTTACTTCTGGTTCGTCGGTCGCGACGACGACGTCATCAACACCGGCGGACATCTGGTGGGACCGTTCGAGATCGAATCGGCTTTGCTGGGACATCCCGCCGTGGCGGAATCGGCCGCGGTGGCCAAACCCGACCCGGTCAACATGGAGGTGGTCAAGGCCTTCGTGACGCTCAAGTCCGGCTTTGAACCGAGCGCCGATCTCGACCTGGAAATCATGAATTTCATCCGCAAGAAACTGTCGCCGCTGGCCATGCCGCAGGAAATCGAATTCGTCGAGGAACTGCCCAAGACCCGCAGCGGCAAGATCGTTCGTCGCGTGTTGCGCGCACAGGAATTCGGAGAACCGGTGGGAGACCTTTCGACGCTCATGAACGATTGAGTTCGGCGGCAACCACCTACAACCCGGGAGACCAAGATGGAAGAGTACAAACAGGCCATTCTCGATTACGTAATCAAGGAATACCTGGAGGACGACGAGGGCGAGGAAATCACTTTTGAGACCGAACTGATCAGCGGCGGCATCGTCGATTCGTTCTCGATGGTCTCGCTCAAGCGGTTCCTGGAAAACAAGTACGAGATCCAGATTCCCGACGCGGACGCCAGTCCGGAAGCGTTCGACACCGTGAACAGCATCGCGGCCCTGGTGGCGCGTTTCAAGCAGGCCTGACGCGACCAGGCGTGGCCGGAAAGGGACATCATGGCTTATTCGAAGATGTTACGCGAGACATTCAACCAGGAACTGGATGGGATCCGCGAAGCGGGTCTGTTCAAGGAGGAGCGCTGGATCAAGAGTCCGCAGGCGGCTGATATCGAAGTCGAGTTTCCCGCCGGGGCCGAGAGCAAAAAGGTCATCAACTTCTGCGCGAACAACTATCTGGGGCTTTCCAGCCACCCGGACGTGGTGGAGGCCGCCCGCATCGGTCTGGGGACGCGTGGTTACGGACTGTCCTCGGTTCGCTTCATCTGCGGGACCCAGGATATTCACGGCCATCTCGAACACCGGCTCACCGAATTCCTGGGTACCGAGGACACCTTGCTGTTCCCCTCCTGCATGGACGCCAACGCAGGGGTGTTCGAGGCCCTTCTGGGCGAACAGGACATCATGATCGCCGATCGCCTGGTGCACGCGTCGATCGTCGACGGCATGCGCCTGTGCAAGGCCATGCGCGACACCTACAAGCATTCGAACATGGAGCATCTCGAAGAGAAGCTGCGGGACCACCAGGACAAGCGCATCCGTCTGATCATCACCGACGGCGTGTTTTCCATGGACGGCGACCTGGCCAAGCTGGACGAGATCGTGGCGCTGGCCGAAAAGTACGATGCCATGGTCTTTGTGGACGATTCCCATGCTTCCGGCTTCATCGGCAAGACAGGCCGGGGCACCCATGAGCATTGCGGAGTGCTGGGCCAGATCGACATCATCACCACCACGTTGGGCAAGGCGCTGGGCGGCGCCTCGGGCGGCTGCGTGAGCGGTCGCCGGGAACTGGTCGAGCTTTGCCGGCAGCGTGCGCGGCCCTACCTGTTCTCCAACACCGTCGCCCCGGTCATCGTGTCCGGCGCCATCAAGGTGCTCGACCTGGTATCGGCCACCACCGAGCGGCGGGACAAGTTGGAATGGAACACGAAGTTCTGGCGCGAGGGTCTGGAAAAGATCGGTCTGGATATCAAGTCCGGCGACAGCCCCATCGTGCCGGTAATGCTCTACAACGCCAAGTTGGCCCAGGACATGGCGCGCGATCTGTACGAAGAGGGCATCTACGTGGTGGGCTTCTTCTTCCCGGTCGTGGCCAAGGGCCAGGCACGCATCCGCACCCAGCTTTCGGCCGCGCACGACCGGCATCATCTGGAAAAGGGGCTGGAGGCTTTTGCCAAGGTTGGGGACAAGTACGGCATCCTCGGCAAGTCCAAGAAAGAAATCAAGGAGATGTACGGGCTCTGAGATATCGGAAGGGGAGGATCATGAGCGAGACATGCAGCATCCAGATCGAATTGCCCGATGATCTGGAGGCCTCCGCGGACAACCTGGAAGTCCTGCGCACGGTCTTCCAGACCATCATCACCCTCAGCCGGGAGTGCGGCAGCAAGTCGAATCAGGAACTGCAGGCGATGCTCGCGGACGACTGGCAGGTGCACTGCGGACTGACCTGGTCGGCGACCGCTGAACGCGGCAAGGAATTCGAGACCGCCACCGGCAAGACGAAGGAGGAGGCTCTGGCCCATCTGCGGCAGATGACCTGCCTGCACGAAATGGACGGTTGTCCCTGAGAACAAGGGGTGTTAAAACGAATCAAGAGTGATAAACCCTCACAACTGTGGGATATCGATGTTCGAACTCTTGACCGTTTTGACGCCGATCGCACTGATCGACAGCGCCTCCATCACCCCTCTGGGGCTGGTGCCGTTGGCCACCATCCTGGCCGGTCGGCGGCCCTTCGGTACGGCCTTCGCCTTCCTGGCGGGGCTTTTCATTTCCTACCTGATCATGGCCCTTCTCTTCCTGTTCGGATTGAGCGCCGTCCTGATGCGCCTGAACGCCTGGCTCAACTATCGCTGGAACAATCCCGAGCCGGCCGATTTCGCGGTCCAGGTTCTGGTTGGTCTGGTCATGCTGATCTTCGGTCTGCGCATCGCCGAAAAACGCAAGAGCAAGAGCGGCGGACGGGAGCTCCAGTCCGGCGTTTCTCCCGCTTCGGCCTTCGGTTTCGGTTTCCTGATGAATGTGGTGGGATTCCCCGGGGCTTTGCCCTACTTCGCCGCCGCGGACCGGATCGCGCAGGCGGATCCGCCGACAACCGACGCAGTGATCGCCGTGGTTTATTACGTGACGATTTTCGTGCTGCCCCTGACGGCCATCGTCCTGCTGCGCGCTTTGCTGGGGCAGCGGATGGATGCGGTCATGCAGGCCATCCAGGGCTTTTTTGATACCTGGGGCAAGCGGCTGGTCATGGTTCTGCTTATCCTGCTCGGGTTGATTCTCGTCGTGGACGGTGTCGCGAATTTTCTGGGAAGACCCCTGATTCCCATCGGGTTTCCCGGATAGGAATGAACATGTGGAAATGGAAAAGACCTGGGCTGATTCTGTTGGCAGTGTTGGTCATGGCCAGTTCCCTGGCGGCGGTCCCGTTCGCAGTCGCGGATGACGAATGGATCCGGGACACGGGGGATATTCTTCAGATCGCCCTGCCTATAATCGGCGGCGGCGCGACTTTCTTCACCAACCCCGACCCAGACAAGATGTGGGACAAGGAAGGAACCAAGCAGTTCGTCTACGCCTATGGCTCCGCCTGGACCACGACCTACGTCCTGAAATTGCTGGCGTCCAAGGCCCGGCCCAATGGCAACAACCGCACTTCCTTTCCCTCGGGGCATACCATGTCGGCCTTCGCCGGTGCGGCCTTCATCGATGGACGGTACGGCAAGGTGGTGGGCATTCCGGCCTACCTGTTGGCCGGTTTCACCGGGTACAGCCGGGTGCATTCGGAATGGCATTACCAGGATGACGTGATCGCCGGCGCCAGCATCGGCATGATGTACAACTGGCATTTCGTGACGCCCCAGCCGGGCAAGGTATCCATCCTACCCACTGTCGGAGCCCAAGGGATAGGGTTCCAGGTGGCCATTGGCGCCGGTAACGGGGAACCCGACCCTGACGCCGAAGCCAAGCCCCGGGGTGCGGGGTACGACTTCGCCTTCGGACCGGCCTTCGCCCTGTCGAATGTATCCGGGAGCTCGGGTAGTCATTCCTTCCAGTTGACCGATCTGAACGGCAACAACGATCCCACGACCACCGCCGCGGTTTCGGTCCTGATCCCGGTCGGCCGGCACGGCCGGATCTTCGTCTCCTACGGACCGTTCGAGGCGAGGGACGAAGGTGCTTTCGATTATGATGTGGATTTCGGAGGGGCGCATTTCCCGGTGGGGACGGAAGTCTATTCGGCTTGGCGTTTCTACGATCTGCGGGCCCAGTATGAACACGAGGTCCTGGATAACCGGCACTGGGCCGTCCGAGTCGGCGCCGGTTTGGGCTCGACCTACAGCTACACAGCCCTGCAGGCAGCCGACGAATCGAGCGGGGCCTTGGTCGATGACACGGTCTATTACCCCTATGGGCACCTGTCACTGGACTACAAATTCAGCGAACGGTTCAGCCTGACGATGCTGGGCGAAGGCATCACCATTACCGATGATTGGTTCATCGACGCCGGGGCCGCCCTTAACTTCAGGGCAGCCCGCGCGTGGGATTTTCACCTGGGTTACACGTACGTGGCCAGGAAGATCGAGTCCGACACCTACTACAACAAGATGCGCTATGGGGTACCGGGTATGTCGGTTACGCGTTACTGGTAAGTCCGGCCCGAAGGCTCAGTCAATGTAGATGAACCCGGGCGGATCGAATCCGTTGAACCGCGTGGATTCCGAGTAGGTGTAGGCGCCCATGCTGCCGGCGATCAGCAAATCGTCGAGGTGCATTTCCGGCAGTTCCACTTCCTTGATCCTGCCCTTTTTGTCCCGGGAAAACACGTCGATGGAATCGCAGGTCGGGCCCGCCAGCACGTATTTCCGTAGTGGTCCGTCGGTGTTGGTCTTCAGGGGGAACCGCATCTGGTACAACAGGACCTCCATGAAGCTGCCGTAGGTGCCGTCGTCGAAGTAGAGCCAGTTCTTCCCTTTCCGCACCGATTCCGAAATGACCTTGGTGACCAGGATGACCGCGTCCCCGACGATGGCGCGGCCCGGTTCGGCGACCAACTTGACCTCCGATCCGAACAGCTTGCGATAGTGCCGGTCGATGACCGCGCACATGCCCTCGATGTCGATATTTTCGTCACCGTATTTGACGGGAAACCCGCCCCCGATGTCGATCATCTCCAGATCCAGGCCGCGTTCGACGGCTTCATCGAAAACGCCGCGAACCTGGTCCAGGGCGTCCACGTACCGCTGGGGATCCAGGCATTGGCTGCCCACATGAAAACTGACGCCGCGGGGGACAAGCCCCTGGTCGCGGGCTTCCAGCAACAGGGGGACCGCGTCCTTGATTTCGGCCCCGAACTTGTCGCTCAGATGAGCCACGCTGCCCTTGTTCGAAACCATGATCCGCACGTGGACATTGGCGCCCGGCGCATGCCGGGCTATCTGCGTGATCTCCGAATGGTTGTCGAAGGTGAAGTCATCCAGGCCGATGCCGAAAGCGTGGGCGATGTGCTTGGGGTCCTTCACCGTGTCGGCGAAGATGAGATCCTCCCGGGGGTTGGCTCCGGCGTTAACGGCGTCCATGATCTCGCCTCGGGAGGCAACGTCGAAACCCGCCCCGGCGTTTTTCAGGATCTCCAGGATGCCCTCGTGCTGGTTCGTCTTGACGGCGTAGAACAGGGTCACCGCCGGCAGGCAGCGGTCCAGCCGGCGGTAGTTTTCGAGGAGTTTTTCCCGGCTGACGATGTACAGCGGCGTGCCGTGTTTCTCGACCAGGCCCTCGATGGTCTTCAGGGGCAGATCAAACGGGTTCATGCGGTACTCTTTCCCTGGTGCGTGTCGTCCACCAGTTCGCTCAGTGTCTGGAACCGGTAGCCGGATTCCAGCAACTCGTCGGTAACGATGTCCACCGCCGCCAGGGTCTGGCTGCGGTCCACCCCGATTCGCCAACCGCCGTCGTGAAGGATGATGACGGCCCCGGGCTCGATGCGCCGGCGCACCCGGCGAAGGATGGTGTCCAGGCCTGGTTGCCGGGAATCCTGAGGGTGGATGCTGCCGATCACCGGCTCGTAGCCCGACTGGCGCGCAACATCGAGGACCTTGTCGTTGATCCAGCCCATGGGGGGTCGCATGAAGCGTGGCCGGCGACCGGTGACACCCTCGACCAGGTTGCCGCAGACTTCCAGTTCGCGACGAATGATCGCCCTGGGCAGGAACGACAGAGGCACATGATGGTCGGCGTGGTTTCCGATTTCATGGCCTGCTTCCGCGGTCTGTTTCAGAAGGTCCCGAAACCGGCGCACGCGCCGGCCGACCACGAAAAAGGTCGCTTTGATCCCCTTGCCCTCCAGCAGTTCCAGAAGTGGTGGGGTGTTGTGGGGATTGGGACCATCGTCGAAAGTCAGGGCCAGTCTCTTTTCGGGTGTCGTCACCTGGCAGATCAGCTTTTTGCCCAGATATTCCCTCACCGAGGCGATGTCCAGCATACTTGGACTCACGATTCCTCCTCGACGGCGCGCAGGTACTGCTGCAGGGCGTGGTCCAGATTACGAACCAGACGGCGGCGCTCTAGCCTCAGCTCCTGGACCCTGAAGCCGAGTTTGAATTCCAGGCCGGCGAAGCGAAGCATGCGCCGGCGTCTTTTCAGGTAGCGAAAATATTCACGGGCGAACAATCCGGCCAGCGGAAGTCCGATGCCGGCAATAATAGACGCAGCCGTCCCAAACACTCGAAAAGATACCGTCAGCAGGGCTGCGTACCAACCCAGAAACAGGACCGTACCGACGCCGAACTGGACCTGATGGATCTTGGTCCGGTCGGGTGCGAGGCGGCCGCCGAGCCAGGCGGTCAAATGGAAGGGGAGCCAGTTTCCCACCAGGCCGAACAGGGCCCAGGGCAGGCCCGCGACACCCCCGATCACCAGGCGCCACAACTCACTT
>CBDURF010000061.1:0-18033 GCA_965369705.1 uncultured bacterium | reverse complement strand
CGCCGGTGCAGATCCATGTCCACGAAGACGCGGCCACCGGTCGGATGACCGTGCAAACCGACGCGGGCGAACGCGAGTTGAGTCGGGCCGAGTCAGAACGGATGCGCTGCGATGCCGCCGTTTGCGAACACGGCGGTCGGAACACGACCACAATCCCGCCCCGCGTGCGGCGAGAGGTGTTGGCAAGGGACAAACACCGCTGCCGGGCGCCTGGTTGCGGGCGAACACGGTTCCTGGAGGTGCATCACATCGTGTCGCGACAGCAAGGGGGAAGCAATCATTCGGATAACCTGGTGACTCTCTGCGCATCCTGCCACCGATTATGGCATGATCGTGGAGGCGGAGTCGCGGTGGGGATATCGGCGGATATGTCGACCGGAGGGCCATCGCCAACCCAAATCTGATCAGGCGGGTTCCCCTGAACTGGTTGACGGGTTATACTTATCCCCGCGCTCCAACCCTTTGATTTTGGATCGTTTCTCACCCGTATCACCCCGCGAGGTCCGGCCTTGGAAGAAAACGTCCAGCACCTGATCGAAAAGATCCGCGATTCCGTCATCGGCGACGACCGGGCCCTCGACGGCCCCTATGGCCCGCGGCGGATGACCTACGCCGATTACACGGCCAGCGGCCGCTCGGTGGAGTTCATCGAGGATTTCATCCGGGAAGAAGTGTTGCCCCTGTACGCCAACACCCACACCGAGACTTCCAGCACCGGCTTGCAGACCACTCGTTTCCGCGAGGACGCCCGGCGGATCATTCTCGAAGTTGTCGGCGGCGAACAGCAGGACGTGGTGATCTTCTGCGGGTCCGGGGCGACTGGGGCGATCAACAAGCTGATCGAGATCCTGAACCTGCGTCTGCCCTTCGATCTGGACGAAGAGTTCCAGTTGTCCCGGCACATTCCCGCCGAGCGGCGGCCGGTCGTCTTCATCGGGCCCTACGAACACCATTCAAACGAACTGCCCTGGCGCGAGTCCATCGCCGATGTCGTGGTCATCGCCGAAGACCAGGACGGCCGCATCGATCAGGCCCACCTCGAAAAGGAGTTGATCAAGCACGCCGACCGGCCCCTGAAGATCGGCAGCTTCTCCGCGGCCAGCAACGTGACGGGAATCGTTTCGGATACCGCGGGCATTTCGCGTCTGCTGCACACCCACGATGCGTTGGCCTTCTGGGATTTCGCCGCCGCCGCGCCCTACGTGAAGATCGAGATGAATCCCGCGGACGGACCGAACCAGGAGAGCCTGGCCTACAAGGACGCGCTGTTCATCTCTCCCCATAAATTCGTCGGCGGCCCCGGCACGCCGGGCGTGCTGGTGGTCAAACGTCGGCTGGTAACCAACAAGGTGCCGACCGTGCCGGGCGGCGGTACCGTGTCGTACGTCAGTCCCGACGGGCACACCTATCTGACCGACCCGGCCCACCGCGAGGAGGGTGGCACGCCGGCGATCATCGGGGCCATCCGGGCGGGGCTGGTGTTCCACCTCAAGAACGCCGTGGGCGAGGAGAACATCGAGCAGCTCGAGCACGGCTTCGTTAAGCGGGCCATCGACGCCTGGACCGGGAACCCCAACATCGAGGTCCTGGGCAATCTCGGCGCCCAGCGCCTGTCCATCGTGTCGTTCGTGATCCGGCGTGGGGACAAGATCCTGCACCACAACTTCGTGGTGGCCCTGCTGAACGACCTGTTCGGCATCCAGGCACGCGGCGGCTGCTCGTGCGCCGGGCCCTACGGCCACCGCCTGCTGGGCATCGATCTGGCCCGCAGCATGAAGTTCCACGAGGCCATCGAAAACGGCTCGGAGGGCATCAAACCCGGCTGGGTGAGGGTGAATCTCAACTATTTCATTTCCGAGGTCGTGTTCCGGTTCATCATCGACGCGGTGGATTTCATCGCCTGCGAAGGCTGGCGGTTGCTGCCCCATTACGAATTCGATCCCCTGACGGGCATCTGGCGTCACTGCGGGGGGCTGTCGGACGGGGAACTGTCCCTCGACGACATCACCTACTGTTCGGGGAAGATGCAGTACCGGTCCCATCACCACACCGAACCCGAAAGCGCCTTCGCCGAATACCTCGAGGACGCCGAGCGGATCGTCATGGACATGGCCGAACTGGCGGGCCAAATGGGCAGGCCGGGTGGTCTGGAGCCCGGAGCGGCCCAGACCTCACTTAATGATGAACTCGAACCACTGAGGTGGTTTCCCTTGCCGGGCGAAGGAATCGAAGCGTGATCGCTACATTTTTCAACGCAGGAGAAGCATCGTGAATCAAACCATCAAAACCCTTGTCTTTCTGATGTTGGCGGCCGCTGTTTTGGCGGGGGCGCTGGTCCTGGCCGGATGCAGCGATGACGACGACCCGGTGCGGGTGGAGGACGACCCGGTCACTCCGGTCCCCGGGCCGGAGTCGGCCGCTGAACTGGTGGCTCAATTCAAGGCTGCTTATGGGGCAAGGGATGTGGAAAAATACGTGGCCCTACTGGATCCGGATTACCTGATGCTTTTGTCCGCGGAAACCACCCAGGAGTTTCCCGACGTGGGCGAAACGCTGAATTTCGCGGCAGAAGAGCGGATCCATCAGCGCTTGTTTTCCGGAAAAGACGTCACCGATCCCCATGGGGATTTCGTTCCGGCCGTAAAAGCCATTGAGTTACTGGTTTTTCAGGCGCTGGAGGGGTGGTCCCCGACCGATGACCAGGATCATTTTCCTGGCGCCGAATGGGCCCCCTTCCAGGTGGTGCTCTTGTTCGATCGGGGCCAGAGTTATTCGTTCTTGAAAGTGAATGGAACGGTGAAGATTTACGTCAGGGCCCATGAGGTCATGGTCGGTGGCACGAATGAAACCTTTTACCTGATGGCCGGGATGGTGGATTTGACATTTTTCGGAAAAGGTACGGAAAACACATCGTGGGGCAGCGTAAAGGCCCTATTTCGTTGAGGCCATAGAAACGGGGTGATTCAGATGATTGCGGGTAGCAACATGAATGTGCGTCTAATCGTCTTGATGTTCACGGTCCTGCTGGTCGCGTCAGGATGCGGCGACGACGAGGATCCTGTACGGGTGGAGACCGATCCGCCCATCGGGCCGGAGTCCACCGCCGAACTGGTGACTCAATTCATGGCTGCTTACGAGGCCAAGGATGTGGAAAAATATCTGGCCCTCCTGGATCCGGATTACCTGATGATCTTGTCTGATGAAACCATCTTCAGGTTTCCCGATGTGGGTCCAACCCTGGATTTCGCGGAAGAAGAGCGGATCCATAAGCGCATGTTTTCCGGCAAATCCGTCACGGATCCCCTGGGGGACCTTATTCCGGGTGTACTGGCCATCGGGTTCGGGGTTTTCAAGGCGCTGGACGACTGGTCCCCGTCGGATAACGAGGATCGTTTCCCGGGCGCAGTGTGGGCGCCTTTCCAGGTGGAGCTCCTGTTCGACCGGGGTCAGAACTTTTCGACCTTGAAGTTTGGTGGAACGGTGAAATTCTACGCCAGGTCGCATGAGATCATGGTCGGTGACACGGAAAAAACTGTTTTTCTGATGGCCGGCATGGTGGATTTAACATATTTGGCCAAAGGTGTGGAAGATACCCCCTGGGGTGTTGTAAAAGCCTTGTATCGTTGAAATTACAGAATAGGTGGGTGTTTTGAGCGTGGACAATGACTTGGGTGTGCGGCTGGTCGTCATGATGCTTGCGGTCCTGCTGGCAGTGTCCGGTTGCAGCGATGAAAAGGAAAGTCCTTTTACGCCCGGAACCGGTGCCAATATTCCCGACACATCCCTGCCATTTCCCGACACGCCTGAACAGTTGATGGCGAATTTCCAGACCATCTACGAGACAATGGACGTGGAGGAGTACAAGCTCATTCTGGATCCGGCCTTCGAGACCCTGCTGCAGGACGCCACGACGGCCCGGTTTCCAGGGGTGGGGGTGACTCTGGACGTGACCGAGGAGAATCGGATCCATGCAAGGATGTTCTCGGGCGAGGCTCTCCAGGATGCCAATGGGAATTTACTTCCCGCGATTTGGCATTTCAGCTTTTCCCAATTCCGGGCCTTGGTCGACTGGGGGGAATCCCTGCCGACGGATCCTATCCCCAACACCCTGTCGGCCCTTTACGATGTGGAGATCCTGGTTGACCGTGGCCGATCATTTTCCGCCCTCGTGGTCCATGGCTCGATTCGGTTCTACGTGACCACTGCCGAAGGCAAGCTCAACGGTCAGCCCAAGACCTATTACCGGTTGGTCGGCCAACTGGATTTGACCAGTAACAACAAAGGTGTTGAGATAGAAGGCTGGGGCTCTCTCAAGGCCTGGTACCATTGATCATCGAACAAGAGGAAGACACAATGTCCAGATATCCAAGCATTCTGTGGCCAGTGGCCGCCCTCATCATCTTTGGGAGCCTGTTCCTGATTGCCGGCTGCAGCGATGAAGATCCCGTGACTCCGGTCCAACTTCCCGAGGTCGGCTATCTCGCCGTATCACCCGATTCGCTCATGGCCCTGTGGCAGACGGCCCTGACGACCATGGACAGCACCATGTACCGCGACATGTACGATCCGGACTTCCGGTTCCATTTCAGCGACGGTGACATGAGCGAATTCCAGCTGCTCACCGATTACATGACAGGCGATGAAACGGTCCAGACCGGCTGGAACATGTTTTCAGGAGAAGACATAACGAATTGGCAGGGTGCCTTCGTACCGGGGGTGGTCCGCATCCATTTCCCGGTCATGACCCAGGAAACCCTATGGGAGATCGTGGTCGCGGGATCGGCCCCTGCCATAGCCAACGCTCGCTTCACCATGCAGATGTACGTGGAACGCGGCTACGGAATATCAACCATCTTTGCGGCCGGTTCGTACGATTTCTTCGCCATGGCCCGCGATACCATTCTGGAAGGCGGAACGGTCACCCAATATTACCAGCTGATTGACATGGTCGCGGTCAATCCCGACGAGAAAATGGGCGTGATCAACACCTGGGGTGGAGTGCATCTGACCTACCTGACCAACGAGGCCCCGCAGGCGGCCCTTGAGGTTACCGATATCGGCGGGTCCCCGCTGCCCGTGTTCCACTGTGACGCCTCCGGATCCAGCGACACCGACAGCGGTCTGCATCCGGCGCCATACCGGTGGCAGTTCGAGAGTGGGGGCGCCTGGACGGACTGGGTGGAGGATCCTACCATCAACCATTCATATCCCACGCCCGGCGGTTATACCATCACCGTCCAGGTGCGCGACCGGTGGGGATCGACCGATACCGCTGGGTATGATGTCTCGCTCCAACTACCCTTCCCCGATTCGCCCGACCAATTGATGGCCAACTTTCAGACAATCTACGAGACCATGGACGTCGACGAGTACCTCAAGATCATGCATCCGGATTTCCTGACCATCCTGCAGGATGCGACCTCCCAGGAATTCCCGGATGTCGGGACCACGCTCGACGTGAACGAGGAGCTGAGGATCCACGAGCGCATGTTCTCGGGAGAGGCCGTGACCGATCCCGACGGGTATTTGGTGCCCGGCGTGCGCAACATATCCTTCAATGTGCTCTGGCCGCTGGACGCCTGGAGTTTGTCCCCGCCGAACGACATCATCCCCAACGCCGAGTGGGCTCCCTTCGAGGTGGTATTCCTGTTCGACCGCGGCCAGAACTTTTCGACCCTGAAGGTCACCGGTACGATAAAGTTCTACGTGACCAGCCGGGATTCCCTGCACGAGGGCACCACCAAGCAGTATTACCAGATGATTGGTCAGGTGGATCTGACGAGTGGTTACAAGGGCATTGAGGAGAGCATTTGGGGTAGCGTCAAGGCCCTGTTCAGATAGCCGGGAACATTTAGCCGGGTAATTGGCTGCAATAATTATAGATACGCAATAACGACCTGCCGGCGGGTTTTCAGGGAAACCCGCCGCTAGCTCCCCATCACCAGGGCCACGATCTTCTCCAACCCGGCATGGTCCATCTCCGTGAAGGCGTCGGGCTGGTCGGAATCCACATCCAGCACTCCCACCACGTTGCCCGCGGGTTCGCGCAGGGGCACCACGATCTCGCTTTTGGACCGTTCGTCGCAGGCCACGTGTCCCTCAAAGGCGTGCACGTCCGGCACGATGATCGATTCCCGGCCTTTCACGCACGCCCAGCACGCTCCCTCGGGGCCGGGCAGGACGGCGCACGCCAGCGGTCCCTGGTAGGGGCCGACATAAAGTTTTCCCGCGATCAGCCGGTAGAATCCCGTCCAGAAGAAGTGGGGCATCTTGTGATGCAATAGCGCGCTGATGGTGGCCATGCGGGCGAGGGGATCATCGTTCTCGGCGAAGAGTTCGACCAGTTGATCGTGGAGACGTTCGTAGCGGGCGGCCAGTTGTGATTGCGAGGTGGGTGTCATCGGGCCGGGTCCTTTCGTTTTACAGACGGCGCGGCAGGAATTCTCCGCCGGGCTGGTTGTGGGTGAGCCTTCCGTCGGCGACGACCTGTCGGCCACGCAGCCAGACATCGCGTACGCGGCCGGTGACCGGCAGTCCGGCCCACAGGGAGCCGGTGCGGTCGCTGGCGCCGAGGGGCTCCCACCGGTATTCGGCAACCGGATCGAACAGAACGATGTCGGCGTCGTAGCCGGGCGCCAACCGTCCCTTGCGATCGGCAAGGCCCATCAGTTCGGCGGGACGGCTACAGCAGGCCTCGATCCAGCGGGCCGGGTCCATTTTTCCGGTCGCCACGGCCAGGGTGTGGCTGACGACCAGCCGTTCACCGACCCCGCCGCAACCGTTGGGAACGCGGGGGAATCCACCACCGGCCGCGGCCGACTTCACCGCGAGGGGAAACTCGCAGTGGTCGGTGGAAAGCAGATCCAGATCACCTGCCACGAGGCCCGCCATCAAGTCGGCGCCGTTACCCGCCGCCCGTAAGGGAGGAGAGCAGATCGCCGCCAGTGCGGCCCGGTGACCGGCCTCATACAGACCGGAGTCCGCAATCAGATGATGCAAGCAGACTTCGCCGAAAATCATACCATCCCCGCCCTGCTTTTTTCGGGCATTTTTCAACAATTCCAGGGACCGGCTCAGGCTCATGTGCACGATTGTCAGGGGGCAACCCGTCTCGGCCGCCAGCTCCAGGATTTCGGCCACGGCTTTTTCTTCGGATTCGTCCGGATGTGCCAACGGGTGCCAACTCGGCCCGGTGCGACCGGTGTCCAGCAGGATTTTTTCCGCCGCGGCGTTCATTTCGCCGTCTTCGGCGTGGACCAGCAACATGGCTCCGGATTTGCTCACGGTCTTCATCAGGTGTTTCATTTCACCCGGAGCGAGCATCAGCCTGCCCTTGTAGGCCAGGAAACCCTTGAAGGTGGGAAGGCCTTGTTCCACGAGGCCGGGGATTTCGGCCAGCCGCTGGTCGGCGACATCGGTCACCGTGACGTGCAATCCGTAATCGCACAGGATGTTCCCGTCGGCCATGCCGCGCCATTTGGCGACGGCCTCGGACAGGGGTTCACCCACGGCGGGATTGGCGAAATCGATGATGGTGGTGGTCCCGCCCAGCAGCGCCGCCTCCGAACTTTCGCGCCAGCCCAGGCTTTTCAGTCCACCGCCCAGGGGCATGCCGAAATGGGTATGGGCGTCGACTCCGCCGGGCAGGACCCAGAGTCCACGGGCATCGACAACCGACTGGTCGCCAACCGACTGGTCGCCAACCTCTTGACCGGGGTCGGCAATGGCGGTGATCCTGGAACCGTCAACGTGTACGTCAGCCGGCCTGGGGCCGTCCGGGGTGATGATGCTGCCGCCCTGGAAAATCATGTTTAATGAATACTTGTTTACCCTGGGGATCACCAGTAATTTTGCGCTGGAAGAGACCCTTACGCAGGGTATCAAACAAGAAAGGAAACACAATGAAGACCATCAGCTATGTCCTGATCGCCGCCATGCTCCTGGGAGCAGTGGGCTGCGCCAGCATGAGCAACCAGCAAAAAGGCGCGGTCATCGGGGCCGGGTCCGGAGCGGTGATCGGCGGGGTCATCGGCAGCCAGTCCGGGAACACGGCTGTGGGCGCCATCATCGGAGCGGCGATCGGCGGAGCGGCCGGAGCCATCATCGGCGATTACATGGACGACCAGGTCGCCGAGATCGAACGCGATCTCGAAGGAGCCACCGTCGAGCGGATCGGCGAAGGCATCAAGATCACCTTCGACTCGGGGATCCTGTTCGACGTCTCCAGTTCCTCGGTCCAGCACGCGGGCCGGGAGAACCTGATCAATCTGGCCGAAATCCTCAACAAATACGAGGATACCGACATCCTCATCGAGGGTCACACGGACGCCACGGGTTCCGAGGACTACAATCTCACCCTGTCGCGCAACCGGGCTCAGTCGGTGGCCACCATCCTGGAAGGCGCTCACGTTCTGCCGCCGCGCTTCACCATCATGGGCTACGGCGAGATCCAGCCCATCGCCGATAACGGTACCGACGAGGGCCGGCAGGCCAACCGGCGGGTCGAAATCGCCATCATGGCCAACGATAAACTGAAAGATGCCGCCGAAAAGAAGACCGAAGGTTAAGGACCGCCTCTTTTCATGACAGTGGACCCTGCCACCGGCAGGGTCTATAATCCCCTGCGACATATCTCTGTGAGTACCATCATCCCCGGGAGTCTGGCTCCCGGGGTGATGCCTGACCCCCTGCAAGGAGCCGGGATGAAACGGATCAAGAGCCGAATCAACACCCAGGACGCCACTTTCAAGGAAAACGACAAGCTCAACCGGCAACTGGCGGCGGATCTGGCCGCCCTGCTGGGAAAAATTCGTCAGGGCGGCAGTGAAAAAGCCCGCCAACGCCATCTGTCCCAGGACAAGTTGATGGTGAGGGACCGCATCGAGGCCATCCTGGACCAGGGCTCTCCTTTTCTCGAGCTGTCGCCCTTGGCCGCCCATGGAGTCTACCCGGATGAAATTCCCGCTTCGGGGCTGATCACGGGGATCGGCCAGGTCCACGGCCGGCAGGTGATGATCGTGGCCAACGACGCCACGGTCAAAGGGGGCACCTACTTTCCGATCACCGTGAAAAAGCATCTCAGGGCGCAGGAGATCGCCCGAGAGAACCGGCTGCCCTGCGTCTACCTGGTCGATTCGGGCGGGGCGTTCCTGCCCATGCAGGACGAGGTTTTTCCCGATCGCGAACATTTCGGGCGCATTTTCTACAATCAGGCCACCCTGAGCGCCCTGGACATTCCGCAGATCAGCGCCGTGCTGGGTTCCTGCACCGCCGGCGGGGCGTACGTGCCGGCCATGAGCGACGAGGTGGTGATCGTCAAGGAACAGGGCACGATCTTCCTGGGCGGGCCGCCCCTGGTGAAGGCAGCCACGGGGGAGGAGGTCACCGCGGAGGATCTCGGCGGCGGCGACGTGCACACACGGATCAGCGGGGTGGCGGACCACCTGGCCAATGACGACGCCCACGCACTGAGGCTGGTGCGCGACATCATCGAGAATCTGGGCCGCCAACAATCCGCGGGCGGGCCCTGCGACGCGCCGGAGCCGCCCCATTATGATCCCGAAGAACTCTACGGCGTGGTCAGCCACGATCCGAAGTTTCCCTTCGAGATCCGCGAAGTCATCGCCCGTCTGGTCGACGGCAGTCGGATGCACGAGTTCAAACCTCGCTACGGAACCACGTTGGTGACCGGTTTCGCCCGCCTGCACGGGTACAGCGTGGGTATCGTGGCCAACAACGGCATCCTTTTCAGCGAAGAAGCCCTTAAGGCCACCCATTTCATCGAGTTGTGCAACGCACGCCGGATTCCCCTGATCTTCCTGCAGAACATCACCGGTTTCATGATCGGTAAGAAATACGAGCACGGCGGCATCGCCAAGGACGGCGCCAAGATGGTCAACGCCGTCAGCAACAGCACGGTGCCCAAGTTCACCGTCGTGGTCGGCGGCAGTTACGGGGCCGGCAATTACGGCATGTGCGGCAGGGCCTATCAACCTCGCCTGCTGTTCATGTGGCCCCAGGCCAAGATCTCCGTCATGGGCGGCGAGCAGGCGGCCGGCGTGTTGCTGACGGTCAAGAAGGACCAGGTGGCGCGGGCCGGAGGCAGCCTTACGCCCGAGGAGGAAAAGGCCATCGTTGATCCCATCCTGGCCAAGTACGAAACGGAAGGGCATGCCTACTACAGCAGCGCCCGACTGTGGGATGATGGTGTCGTGGATCCGGTGCAGACCCGCGACATCCTCGGCCTGGGCCTGGCCATGTCGATGAATGTCCCGATCCCGCCCGTCAAGTTCGGTATCTACAGGATGTAGGAGAGTCCAGATGGCGATACATCAAGAAATTGCCGGTCGCGTGCTCGTGGTGACCATCGACAATCCCGAGGTGAAAAACGCCTTCGACAGGGAGACCGTCGCCACCTTGAGTGATGTGTTCGAGACCGTGGCCTACCGTGATCCCCTGCCGGTGGACTTGGGCAAGGCCCGGAATCCCGCTGGCGACCTGGACATCGGTCCGGCCGGGCGTTTCCGTCCACATGTCATCGTGCTGCGCGCGACCGGGGACGTGTTCTGTTCCGGCGCCCACCTGGGTGAGATGAAGGAAATGGGCCAGGCGGACTATCAGGAGAACATGGCCGCCGCTTTGGACATGGGCGCCATGTTCCGGGCGGTGCGCAACTGCCCGGCGCCGGTTGTGGCCCGGGTGCAGGGCCCCGCGTACGGTGGCGGGGTGGGCCTGGTGGCCGCCTGCGACATCGTTGTCGCCGCCTTCCGGGTGAGGTTCTCCTTCTCCGAGGTGCGCCTCGGCCTGGTGCCGGGTGTGATTGCCCCTCTGGTCATCGACCGCATCGGACAGGCCGCCGCCCGCCATTATTTCCTGACCGCCGACGTGATCGACGGCGCCGAGGCCCATCGTATCGGGCTGGTCGACCGGTTGGCGGCCGATGGAGAACTGGATGTCCGGCTGGAAGCCGCCGTCAGGTCCCTCCTGCTGGGCGGCGCCGACACCCTCGGCCTGTGCAAGAGCCTGCTGGAGGGAACGGAATCCCTTGGTTTTGTCCGCAGCGGCGAACTGACCGCGCGCATGATCGCCGAGGCCCGGACCAAACCCGAAGCCCAGGCGGCCCTCCAGTCGTTCATGGCCAAGGAAAAATCACCTTGGGCCGACGATGCGAAGTGGTCCCTGCCCGACAGCGAAAGCGGTGACAAATGAGCTCAGGCAAGGAAACCCCGGTCTCCGGGCTCCCGGAGGTATGTCCCATCAGCAGGATTCTGGTGGCCAACCGAGGCGAAATCGCGGTCCGGGTGATCCGTTCCTGCCGCGAACTCGGCATCGGCACGGTGGCGGTGTGTTCGGAGGTGGACCGTCATGCCCTGCACGCGGAACTCGCCGACATTACGGTGGTCATCGGCCCGGCCGAACCCGGTGAATCCTACCTGCGCATGGACCGTATCCTGGAGGTGGCCCGGGAAACCGACGCCGACGCCATCCACCCGGGTTACGGCTTCCTGGCCGAAAACGCCGCCTTCGCCCGGGCGTGTGCCGAGGCCGGCGTCATCTTCATCGGCCCGTCACCCGAGGTCATCGAACAGATGGGAGAAAAGACCGCCGCGCGGGCCATCATGGAAAAAGCAGGGGTGCCGGTGGTGCCGGGCGCCCTATTGCCCGAGCCCGACGCCGACGGTCGGTATCCCGCCGACCAGGTCCGGGCCGCGTGCGACAAGTTGGGTTACCCGGTGATGGTCAAGGCCGCCTTCGGAGGCGGGGGCAAGGGGATGCGGCTGGTCGAGACGCCTGAGGAAGTGTTGCGCGCCTGCGAAGGGGCCTCCCGCGAGGCACTCGGCGCGTTCGGAAACGGCACCGTCTATGTGGAAAAATTCATTGAAACGCCCCGGCACGTGGAATTCCAGATCTTCGGCGACGGCCACGGTCATCATGTCCATTTGTTCGAGCGCGAGTGTTCGATCCAGCGCCGGCACCAGAAGATCATCGAGGAGACGCCCAGCCCCGCCCTGACGCCCGAATTGAGGGAAAAGATGGGTCAGGCCGCGGTGGCGGCGGCCCGGGCCGTGAATTACCAGGGGGCCGGAACGGTCGAGTTCCTGCTCGGCCCCGGGGGCGATTTCTATTTCCTGGAGATGAATACCCGCCTGCAGGTGGAGCATCCGGTGACCGAGCTGGTGACCGGTACCGATCTCGTCCGGACCCAGATCCGGGTGGCCGAGGGGCACCCCTTGCCGTGGACCCAGGAGGATCTCACGACGCGGGGCCACGCCATCGAATGCCGCGTCTACGCCGAGGATCCCGCCAACGGTTTCATGCCCTCCCTGGGTGAAATCCTCTTGATGCATGAACCAGGTGGGCCGGGTGTCCGGATCGACAGCGGCATCCGCCAGGGTGACGAAGTGAGCATGTATTACGACCCGATGATCGCCAAGCTCAGCTTCCACGGGGAGGACCGGACCGCCGCGATCGATCGGGCGGTGACGGCCCTCAAGGACTACGCCATCCTCGGGGTGACGACCAACGTGGAGTACCTGATCGCCATCCTGCAGGAGCCCGCCTTCGCCGAAGGCCGCCTTCATACGGGGTTTCTGGACGAACACATGCCTGACTGGAACAGCGACGCCTCCGAGGACGGAGATCTGGCCCTGGCCATCGCCGCGGTGGACGAACATGAGCGCCTGGTGAGGGGCGCCCGTCCAGGGTCTGGAGCCGGGTCCGCGCCGACGACATCCAATGCCACCCCTTGGCGATACCTCGGACGTTTCCGGTTGACGGGCCTGGACTGAGGTCCCAGCCCAAACGGGAAAGGAAAGAATTTTGCTTCTGAATTTTCGCTGCGAAGACGAGATGATCCCCGTCGAGGTATCCCGCGAGGGCGAGGACTGGCGTCTGGTGATCGAAGGCCGGGACGTTCCCCTGCAGGCTTTCCGGGAACTGGGAGGATCCTGGCTGGTGGACACCCATCAGGGCCGTCGCCGGTTATGGGTCGCCGCACGGGGGGATCAACGCCTGGTCTTTTGTGACGGCAAGGTGCATGTGCTGGATCTGCCCGATCCGGTGCAGGTCGATGATGAGGAGACGTCCGCCGCCGGTCCCGGCCTCTTCGCCGCCATGCCGGGCAAGGTGGTCAAGGTCCTGGTGGAAAAAGGGGATCGAGTGGTGAGCGGCCAGGCCGTTCTCATCCTGGAATCCATGAAGATGGAAACCGAACTGGCCGCGGCCGTGGACGGCACGGTGGCCGCCGTTCACGTGCAGGACGGCCAGTTGGTCGGCCAGGGCGATGTCCTGGTGGATATCGCGGCGGAACCGGAGGAAGAATCCGCGTGAAGGTTCTTTTCATCTGCACCGCCAACTCCTGTCGCAGTCAGATGGCCGAGGCCTGGGCGCGCCAGTTGTTTCCCGACGGTTGGACCATACACAGCGGCGGCCTCTTGACCTATCCCATCACGGACGACACCCACAGGACCATGGCTGAAGTGGGTCTGGACATGACGGGCCAGGAGACCAAGACCTTTGATCAATTCGATCTGGACGCCTTCGACCTGGTGGTGACCCTCAGCAACGAGGCGGGCCGTTATCTACCGGGCCTGGCCGATCCAGGGCGCCACCTGCGCCGGCCCGTCAAGGATCCCATGTCGGCCACGGGTTCGCCTGAGGAGATCCAAGCCGCCTTCCGTTTGGGCCGTGACCGGATCAAGCGGATAGTGGAGGACATCGTCACCCGCCACCCGGCCTGACTTTTTTCCCCTGATTATTGACGAATTTTTGCTTTTGCCCGGGCCCACGCCGGACCGGCCGGAGGAATCGCCGTGGCAGTCCATATATTTGGTTTAAATCCAATATGTTATTTCCAGGGCGAGAATTGTCCGGTAAATGGGAAATCTTCCGGCAGGGTTGAGGAGTGAACTTCCATGAAAACTTCGTAAAAAAATCAAAGGTCCCATTCAGGATCAGAACCCGGGTTTCCCTGGAATTTTCCTAGGTTTCAAATCATGGGCCGACCGGCGTTTCACCAGAGTAAAATATTTACTTTGATGCGCCCCTGCGGAAAATACTATTGTCCGACCACACCCACAAGGGGGTGTAGTAATCGAGGATGGATTACCCCCATATGTTGGGGTGACTTCCATATAAAACATCAAGCTTGACCTCATTTTTCCTCAAGACAGGAAGATGATCAGCGGGTCGTGAGCCATTCCGCCCCGGGTCAAGTCGACCAATTCAACAACGGAACCAAGTCCTGTATTTTCAGGAGTTCAGATGGATCTGAACAAAGGAGAGGGGATCATGGCGGATCACATAAGGCAGGAAAAGTCTGTCAAATTTCAGGCTCCCAACCAGGTATCCAATCAGACATCCAATCACGGCCTTCCAGGTGACGGAACCCCGGGAATGGCCGCGGCGCGTTTGGAAATGGAATCAGTCGATATGAAGGGTCTGGCCGACGAGGGTCTCGTCGTCGCCCGGGCAGATGTCGGCGATACGGTCCGGCTCAAGGGCAAGGGCTTGACCATCGAGCGGATGTATACCACCGAGGGCGTCGATCCCTTCGACGCCATCGATTGGGAGCTGCGTTCAGCCACCATCATCAACGACAAGGGCGAGACCCTGTTCCGGCAGGACAACTGCGAAATTCCCAAGTCGTGGACCCAGATGGCGACCAACGTGGTCGTCTCCAAGTATTTTCGGGGCGGAGTGGACACCCCCGAACGGGAAACCTCCGTGCGCCAGCTCATCGACCGGGTGGCCGACACCATCGCCGACTGGGGCATCAAGGACGGTTACTTCGCCACCTCCGACGCCGCCGAGATCTTCCGCGCGGAGCTGCGCCATATCCTGGTCAACCAGCTGGCCGCCTTCAATTCCCCCGTCTGGTTCAACGTCGGCGTGGAGAAGAGGCCCCAGTGTTCCGCCTGCTTCATCAATTCCGTCAAGGATTCCATGGCCAGCATCCTGGACCTGGCCAAGACCGAAGGTCTGCTGTTCAAGTACGGCAGCGGCACCGGCAGCAACCTGTCCACCCTGCGTTCGAGCAGGGAAAACCTCTCGGCCGGTGGATCGGCCAGCGGGCCCGTGTCGTTCATGCGGGGTTTCGACGCCTTCGCCGGCGTGATCAAGAGCGGCGGCAAGACCCGGCGCGCGGCCAAGATGGTCATCCTCAACGCCGACCATCCCGATATCGAGGAATTCATCAACTGCAAGGTGAATGAGGAAAAGAAAGCCTGGGCCCTGATGGACCAGGGCTACGACGGTTCCTTCGGCGGCGAAGCCTACAATTCCGTTTTCTTCCAGAACAGCAACAACTCGGTGCGGGTGACCAACGAGTTCATGCGTGCGGTGGAGGAGGACACCGAATGGACCACTCACGCGGTTGTCGACGGCCGGCCGATGGACACCTACAAGGCGAGCGACCTCATGCGGAAGATCGCCGAAGGCACCCACGTCTGCGGCGACCCGGGCATGCAGTTCGACACCACGATCAACGACTGGCACACCTGCAGCAACACCGACCGCATCCACGCTTCGAATCCCTGCAGCGAGTACATGTTCCTGGATAATTCGGCGTGCAATCTGGCGTCGCTGAACCTGATGAAGTTCCGCGGCGAGGACGGGGAATTCGACGTCGAATCGTTCCGTCACGCCTGCAGGGTGATGATCATGGCCATGGAAATCCTCGTGAGCAACAGCAGCTACCCGCGGGAGGAAATCGAGGCCAACAGCCACCGGTTCCGCCCGCTGGGGCTGGGCTTCGCCAATCTCGGCGCCCTGCTCATGGACCGCGGACTGTCCTACGATAGCAGCACCGGGCGGGACTACGCCGCGGCCATCACGGCCCTGATGAGCGGTCAGGCCTACCTGACCAGTGCCGAGATCGCCAGCCAGATCGGCCCCTTCGAGGGGTATGCGGAAAACCGCGAGCCCATGCTCGAGGTCATCCGGAAGCATCGGGCCGCCGTGAACGGCATCACTGTCAACCGGGTGCCCGCAACACTTCTCGACGAGGCCGAGATGGTCTGGCGTGAGGCCTACGCCCTGGGCCACGACTACGGGTACCGCAATTCCCAGGTCACCGTCTTGGCCCCGACCGGGACCATCGGCTTCCTGATGGACTGCGACACCACCGGCGTGGAGCCCGACATCGCCCTGGTGAAGTACAAGAAGCTGGTCGACGGCGGCATCATGAAGATCGTCAACAACTCGGTACCCGATGCCCTGGAAAACCTGGGCTACTCGGACGAGGAAATCGAGGCCATCGTCAAGTACATTTCCGACCATGAAACCATCGAGGGTGCGCCCGAGCTCAAGGAAGAGCATTTGCCGGTGTTCGATTGCGCCTTCCGGCCGGCCAACGGCGAACGGTTCATCCACTACATGGGCCATCTGCGCATGATGTCGGCGGTGCAGCCCTTCCTGTCCGGGGCCATCAGCAAGACCGTGAACCTGCCGACCGAGGCCACCGTCGACGAGATCGCCGAAACCTACCTGGAAGCATGGAAGATGGGTTTGAAGGCCGTCGCCATCTACCGGGACAACTCAAAGCGCCTGCAGCCCTTGAATATGGGCAGGAAGGCGGACGAGGCGGCCATGGTGGATGACCACAACGCGCCGCCCAAGCCCAAGCGGGTGCGCCTGCCGGACGAGCGCCAGGCCATCACCCACAAGTTCTCGATCGCCGGTCACGAGGGTTACCTCACCATCGGCCTGTACCCCAACGGCAAGCCCGGTGAGATGTTCATTTCCATGGCCAAGGAAGGCTCCGTGGTCAGCGGCCTGATGGACAGTTTCGCCACCAGCGTGTCGATCATGCTGCAGTACGGCGTGCCGCTGAAGGTGCTGATCAACAAGTTCTGCCACGCGAGATTCGAGCCCAGCGGGTTCACCAGCAACCCCCAGATTCCCATCGCCAAATCGGTGATGGACTACATCTTCCGCTGGATGGACCTGAAATTCGGGGAACACGTCGGAGACCCCGACGGTACCGTGCCGGACGGCGCCGACGACACCCGGGACGCCCTGTCTCTCAAGGAAAGGGAAATGAAGGTGGCCCTCGGCCTGAAGGCCATGGAGGCCTCAGCCGGTGGTCCGACTCGAATCACGATGGAAGTCGAGCAGACCGTCTTCCGACAGCAGGCCGACAGTCCGCCCTGTCCCGAATGCGGCTCGGTGACCGTGCGCAGCGGGGCCTGCTACAAGTGCCACAACTGCGGCGCAACCACAGGTTGTTCCTAGGACACAAGGCCCGGATGGGCCCGTTCATGTGAATCGATGGAGCGAGCCTGAGGCAATGGATTGCCAGGAACCCCGGCGGGAATGGAATTCCGCCGGGGTTTTGCTGTCAGTCGAGGGCGCTCCGGATGGCGGCCGCCATCTCCTGGTCGTCGGGTTTGGTCCGCGGGGCGAAGCGGGCGATGATCCGGCCGTCCCGTCCGACCAGGTACTTGGTGAAGTTCCAGGTGGGTTCTTCCAGACCGGTGCTGGTCAACCAGGCGTAGATTTCGCCCTTGTCCCGGCCCTTGACCTTCACCTTCTCGAACATGGGAAACGTGACCCCGTAGTTGGTGCTGCAGAATTTCTGGATCTCCGCGGGTGAGCCCGGTTCCTGGCCCAGGAAGTCGTTGCTGGGAAAGGCCAGGATCACGAAGCCATCCTCTTTCAGATCCCCGTAGAGGGTCTGAAGTCCCTCGTACTGGGGCGTCAGACCGCATTTGCTGGCCACGTTCACCACCAGGGCGACCTTGCCCCGCCAATCAGCCAGTTCGGCGGGCTCGCCAGCCAGGGTATTGGTCTTCAGGTCCCACAACACGTTTTTGGTCTTGCCGGTGGGTTTCTGGCTGCCGGTGGACAGGGCGCCCCGTAGAAAGAAAACACTGATCCCCTCGGCGACCAGGATGACCAGGACCATAACGATGATGGCGGTTTTCAAGTGCTTCCTTCCGCACGGGTTTGAAGATCTGGTTTCCGACATGGTAGGCCGGATTCACTCCGGCGCCACCGTCGGTCCTTGCACGTTCTAAACGGGCGGCCTGCTGC
>CBDURF010000060.1:0-18214 GCA_965369705.1 uncultured bacterium | reverse complement strand
GGAAGAAGCACGGGTCGAGGACACCCGTTTCCGGATCGCCGTGGGCTACACGGTCAACTGGTAGATTTGCCGTCGCCCTCGGCGGGCGACTCCGAAGATGGCCGGCGCTCCGGCCGGAAGTGAGATTGAAATGAAGCAGCTACGCGGCGTCATGCCATTGATGATATGTGTGATCCTCGGGGTCGCGGCTTTGGCCGCCAACGCCGGTGGCCAGGATTCCGACCGCCAGGACTCCGACGACGGCCTCCTGCGCCTGCACCTGATGTGGACCAACGACGTGCACGGCCACATCGCGCCCGAGGGGGCCAAGTTCATGAATCCGGCGTTCCCGCCGCCGCTGGGCGGGGGGGCGTCGGCCGCCCGCTACATCAAGGAAATCCGGGCCAAGGCCGCGGCCGCCGGCGAGGAAGTCCTGCTGGTTGATGTGGGGGATTTATTCCAGGGCACACCCATCGGCAACCAGACCAAGGGCGAAGCGGTCATCAAGTACTTCAATGCCATCGGCTATGAACTCCTCGTACCGGGCAACCACGACTTCGACAAGGGCCGGGAAAACACCGAGCGTCTGGCCCGCATGTCCGAATTCCCCTGGATATGCGCCAACCTGGTCGAGAAGGAGACCGGCGAGCATGTCGAGTGGGTCCAGCCGACCCTCATGCTGGAATACCAGGGCGTCAAGATCGGCGTGGTGGGCATCATCACCCCCAGCACCGCCTCGATGTCCTTTCCCGAGTACATCGCGGGGCTGGAATTCCAGGAAATGCCGGGCACCGTGGCCAAATTCCGGGACCAATTGCTGGACGAGGGCGCCGACATCATTTTCCTGGCCATCCACGAAGGTTTGCCCTACGACCCGAAGAAGGGCTGGCAGAAAATCGCCGGCGGCACCGAGACCGAAACGGACCAGGAGCAGCAGGGCACCTTCGGCAGCGCTCATTCCTACGGCGGCATGAATCTGATGGAGCTCGTGAATAAAGTGCCGGGCATCGACTTCGCCGTCGGCGGCCACACCCACCGCGGGTATCACCTTCCGTGGATCGATCCGGTGAACCACACCATGTGCTTCGAATCCTACGGCAACGGATCCAGCCTCGGCCATGCCGTGCTGTTGATCGACCGCAAGACCAAGGAACTTGTCGGCTACGAGGCCTCTCATGATCGCGGCACCCTGATCACCCTTTTCGAGGACGAGATCTGGCCCGATCCGGAAATCGCCGAGGTCATCCGGCCCTACCACGAGCAGGCCGAAGCCGGGTTGAGCGATGTGATCGGCAGCAGCGCCATCTCCATGGCCCGGGGTGAGCCTACAAGTCTGCTCGGCGTAATGGTTACCGACGCCATGGTTGAATACTTCGACGCCGACTTCAGTTTCCAGAACCTCGGTGGAATCAGAGCCAATATTTCCGCCGGCGACCTTACATCCCGCGACATCTTCTCGGTGCTGCCCTTTGGCAATGAGCTGGTGGAAGTCAAGATGGACGGCCGTATGGTGCGTCGCGTCATCGAACGCAAACTGGCCGGCACCAGCAGGGGCATCTGCCTTTCGGACGTGGTAATGGAATATGACATGGCGCGGCCCAATTACGACCGAATCGTCACCCTGGAAATCGCCGGCGAGCCCTGGGATCCGGACCGCATCTACAAGGTGATCTTGACGAACTTCCTGCTGGAGGGCAACAGCGGGTTGGATTTCCTGACGTCGATCCCTCCGGATGCCGTGACCCCGACCCAGATCACGACAGCCGAGGCGGTGGAGCACTACATTACCCAGCACAGCCCGATCCGGCCTCAGTTTGGTAACCGCTGGGTCGAGAAACCGGGCCAGTCCCAGGCGGATTACCTGAAGAAATCGTATATGCCCGAATCGTAACATTATTTGCAATCTCGTTCCGCGGCGTCAGTTACGCACATAAACCGCAATGAAATTGCACTCAAGCCCGTCCGTGACCGTCCGATGGATTAGGTCAGGGACGGGCTTTCGGTTTTTCCCCTGAAGAAGTGGAAGTCCCGACACGATTGTCGGCACGTGAACCATAGACAAGGATGACACCGCTTTGAAGACCCTGCGCAAGGAAAAACGCAACGAGCAGCTCGTCAGGTTCGCCACCCACATGAACAAAATGGTCGTCGGCCAGCCGCAGGCCATCGATAAGCTGTCGGACAGTTTCAGCCGACTGATCGCAGGGGTGCACGATCCCGAACGGCCCCTGCTGACGATGATGTTTATGGGACCCACCGGCGTGGGCAAGACCGAAACGGTGCGGGCGCTGGCCGAGACGATCTTCGGCAACAAGCGGGCCTTCACCAGGGTCAACTGCCAGGAGTATTCCGCCCACTACAACATCTCCAAGCTGCTCGGGTCGCCGCCGGGCTACGTGGGCGGCGAGATCAGGCCGCTGCTCTCGCAGGAGAACATCGACCGTCATCACCGCAAGGCCCTGGACAAGCAGTCCGGCATGATCAGCGAAACCGAAAGCAAGCTCAGCCGCCTTTACCCGCCGGACAGCGAGAAGTACCTGTCGATCATCCTGTTCGATGAAATCGAAAAGGCCCATCCCAAGCTGTGGAATCTGCTGCTGGGCATCCTCGAGGACGGCACCGTGATCCTCGGCAACAACGAGGAAGTCGATTTCCGCCAGTCCATCATCGTACTGACGACCAACGTGGGCAGCGAAGCCATGGGCGCCCACCTGGCGCAGACGGGCATCGGGTTTTCGACCGGCGTCAGCGAAGAGAAGATGGACAGGGACATCGAGGAAGCCGCCTTGCGCGAGGCCAAGAAGGTATTCCCCTTCGAGTTCCTGAACCGTTTCGACGACATCATCACCTACCACACCCTCAAGGAGCAGCACCTGTACAGCATCCTGGACATCCTCATCGCCCAGGTGCATCACCGCTCGCTCCTGTGCAGCGAGCCGTTCCTGCTGGAAATCACCAGGGAGGCCAAGAAACGCCTGGTCGATCAGGGAACCGATGTCCAGTACGGCGCCCGGCCGCTCAAGCGTGTCGTGGAAAGGGAGATCGTCACCCCGATTTCGCAGTACATCTGCAGCGACCAGATCCGCAAGGGCGACCTGATCACCGTGGACGTGGACGTGGACGACGAGGAAGGCGGCCTGATCTTCCGTAAGGAGACCGGCGTTACCAGCTGGGAAGAACTGGAGAGTCTCGGACCGTTCCCCGAATCCCAGTGGGCCAAGGAGGACCTGGGCGTCAAGGACGACGGCGGGGAGAAGCAGCAGATCGTCGAGGAGATTACCCAGGTCGTGGCCAACGCCGGCGCCATGACCGGGGCCGAAGACTGATTACCCGAGTCCTACGGCCAGTACAGCAGCCGCCCGCAGCTCTCGCACTTCTGGACCTTGTCCACGTTGGTCTTGCTGACGAACGAGGAAGGGATGTTGGCGAAGCAGCCGGTGCACAGGTTGCCCACCACCGGAACCACGGCGTGGCCGAACTTTCCGGTCAGGCGGCGGTACCAGCTGCGGAGACTCGGATCGATCTGGGAGGCCAGTTCCTCCCGGGCATTCTTCAGATCGTCCAGGCCGCCGTGCTTGAAGCCCAGCCCTTCAAATTCTTTACCCTGCTCATCGGTCTCCCGGATCATTTCATCCATGTCCTGCAGGGCGACCAGCAACTGCAACTGAGGATGCATGCCCTAACCCTCCCTCATGGCTGCGCAGAAGGATTCGTAGTCCCCGGCGGCCATCAGTTTTTCCCGCAGGTCCGCGTCCTGGATGCGGTCGATGAGGGCGGCCAGCGATTTGATGTACTGATGCCCGGTATCCTGCGGAGGAGCGATCAACACGAAGAACAGATGCGTGGGATCACCGTCCTCCGAATCAAAATCCACGCCCGCGGGGCAGCGGGCGATCAGGATGGTCAGGTGCTGGACGGCCAGGGTGCGGCCATGGGGAAAGGCGATGCCCGGGCCCACCGCGGTGCTGCCCAGATTCTCCCGGCTCTGCAGCATCTGGAGAATGGTTTCGGGATTCTTGATGTCGGTTCCGGCGATGAGGCCTTCCACGAGTCCGGCCAGGGCGGAGGATTTGTCGGTTGCTTCCAGATCGGGGATGAAGAGGTCCGGTGAGGTATGTTTGAGAACCCCGGCAATGTCCATAATGTGCGCACCACCTTGTATCAGCGAGGGAAATGTGCTACGACTTCATACCAGTAAAAAGCTAACCCATTGATGGTGGATTAACAAGTTGCAATGCGGCTCGGGCACGCCGCGGACAGTTCCGCGGAGACCCGCCAGGGAGGTGCGGCATCGGGGTGAAAGACGACAGCGGGGCCAGGTCCGGATCGGCCGTGGAGCCGGTCGATTTCCGGGAAGGCATCGTCATCCGCGCCACGGCCGGAAGGTGCCTGGTGGCGGAGTCGGGAATCGTGTGGTCCTGCAAGGTGCGGGGTCGCTTGAAGAAAGGACCGCGCCAGACCCAGACCGTGGCCGTGGTCGGCGACCGGGTCCGGTTTCTGGTGTTGGATCCCGATCCGGACAAACCTGGGGGGATCATCGAAGAGGTTCTGCCGCGGCGCAACCGGATCTCGCGACTGGCGGCCCGCCGCAGCGGCGGCCGCACCGAGCAGGTCCTGATGGCCAACCTCGATCAGGTGGTGGCGGTCCAATCCCTCCGTGAGCCCTTCCCCCAGACCGGTTTCGTGGACCGCCTGCTCGTGGCCGCCGAGAGATTCGGGGTCGCCGGGGTGCTGGTCCTGAACAAGTGCGACCTGGTCGGTGATTTCGCGGACGGGGCTCCGGAACTCCGGAAATGGGATTATTTCGCCGACCTCGGCTACCGCGTGATCTGGGTTTCGGCGGTTTCGGGCCGCGGGATGTCCGAACTCCAGGACATCCTGACCGACCGCATTTCCCTGATGCTCGGCGCCTCCGGCGTGGGCAAGAGCACCCTGCTGAACGTCATCCAGCCGGGGCTGAAGCTGCGGGTCAACGAGGTCACCGAAAAGACCGGCCTGGGCCGCCACACCACCACCCGGACCGAACTCTTCCCCTTGAAGGGCGGTGGCTTCATCGCCGATTCTCCGGGAATCCGCGGTTTCGATCCCTGGAACATTGATCCGGAACAGGTGCGGGATTATTTTCCTGACTTCGTCGAGGGTAGCCTGGTCTGCAAATTCAGAACGTGCATGCACCGGGACGAGCCCCAGTGCGGGGTCAAGGCCATGGTGGCGGCGGGGAAGATCCCCGTTTGGCGCCACGAGGCCTATCTGGCGTTGCTGAGGGATCTGGAGGAGCGCAGGGACAAATCAGGATACCGTCGTTGATGCCGCTGAACGGGATGCGGCCGGTCGTGTCAGGATCCGGTAGAATCTGACCGCCTCTTCGCCCTCATGCAGGAGCTTGTCCAGGGGCAGGAATCCCGTGGGAGGATCCCAGCGGGTTGTCTTTTCGGCCCGCTCGGTGGCCCACCAACCGGGCAGGGGTGCGCCCAGCAGGGTGGGGGATTTGGCGGTCATCTCGTACAGTCCGAGGCCCAGACCGCTCAGATAGGCGAATCCCAAACAAGCCGCGGTCAAGCGGCCCAATTGGCTGAAGCGACCGTAACTGTCCATTTCACACTCTCCCGGTTGGAACCGGTCCCGGCCGCTGGTTGCGGCCGGTTGAACGAACCGGCATGGCCCCCGGAGAGAACGCAAGGGGTGTGCCAACCCCCGACAAACCCAGGAGCCATGAGCGCACATCTCTACCGCACCTTCAAACGTCGGATAAGCAGCCTGATGGCCCGCTTGGCGCGCCGTCCCGCCCTGACCCCAGCGGAACTTCTGGCCCTGAAGCCCCGCCGGATCCTGATCGTCCGGCAGCACAACCAGATGGGGGACATGGTCTGCGCCACTCCGGCCCTGCGAGCGATCAGGGAAACGTTTCCCGGAGCGGAACTGCTTCTGGTGACGGCCCCGGTGAACGAGGAGGTCGTGAGGCACAATCCCCACCTGGATCATGTGGTGACCTTCGATCAGAAGATGTGGCGTCGCCCCGCCGGGTTTTTCCGGTTCGTGGGCCGCTTGCGGAACTACCGGGCCGACGTGGCGTTTGTCCTGAGCAGTGTCTCCTTTTCCGTGACCAGTTCGGCCATCGCCCTTTTCTCCGGTGCCCGGTATGTGGTGGGGGGCGACAGCGCCCCGTTCGGCTGGGACATCAGCCGCCGTGCTTTTTCGCTGGAGATGCCGTCCGAGCCGGACCAGGAAACCCACACGGTGGAGCATAACCTGGCGCCTCTGCGGGCGATCGGGATCAGTACGGACGATCTTTCCACGGTGGTCGTGCCCGCGCCTGAGGAAGCGGCCTATGCCAGGCGGATCCTGACCGACCTGGGAATGGAACCCGGCTTCTGGACGATTCATCCCGGGGCCGGCAAGATGCAGAACGTCTGGCCCGCGGAGCGATTCGCCGAAGTCGCCCTCAGGGCCGTGACGGCGGGCGAGAAGATCCTGATCCTCCATGGGCCCGCCGAGGCCGGGCCCATGGCCGAACTGACCGGGCTTCTCAAGGATGACATCGGTGTTGGGGTCAAGGTGGCGCCTGTCTGTCCGGTGGGCGTGGGGGCGGCCCTGCTGCAGCTGGCGGACCGGTTCCTCTGCAACGACACCGGAGTGATGCACATGGCCGGCGCCCTGCGCGTACCCACGGTGGCCCTTTTCGGGCCGACGGACCCGGCGTTGTGGAAACCGCCCGCGTCCGAGGTTGTAGCGATCAGGAGCCCTGGCCGGCTTTCCGACCGGAGGGGCCGGGAATTCGGTTGGATGGAGAACATCGACGTGAACGCTGTCTGGGAGGCTTGGCGGGGTCTGCCCGACCGGCCGCGGAAATCATAGCAAGCAAGAAAGAAGGTCTGGTTTGGAACTGGTGGCCGTACAAATCCTGGTATTGGTTTTTTCGGTGGTCGTGCACGAGGTCGCCCATGGCTGGACAGCCTGGAAACTGGGTGACAACACGGCCCATGACGCGGGTCGGCTGACCTTCAATCCCCTGCCCCACATCGACCCGGTGGGCAGCATCGTCGTGCCGTTGATTCTGTCCTTCACCGGGGGCATCATGTTCGGCTGGGCCAAGCCCGTGCCGGTCCATCCCGGTCGCCTGAACAATCCCATGGACGACTACCCCAAGGTCGCGGCCGCGGGTCCGGTCAGCAACCTGCTGCTGGCCCTGGTGTTCGCCGTCCTGCTGGGTTTGACCGCGGCGGTCGGTGGCTATCCCGCCTCGGCGCACGGCGGCCACGGCGAGCGGTCCCTGCTGAGATTCCTGTTCACGATGTTCGAGACCGGAGTGATGATCAATGTGATCCTGGCGGTGTTCAACCTGCTGCCCTTGCCCCCGTTGGACGGGAGCTGGATCCTGAGCCGGTTCCTGCCGCCCGAAGCCCGGGCCAACTACGAGAACCTGCGGCGTTACGGAATGCTGATCGTGATCGGATTCCTGATGCTGGTGAGGTACACGCCCGTCGGCCCGGTGTTCTGGTCGGCCATCATGGCCGTGATCAATCCGTTCTTTCAGATCGCGAATGCCGTGGCCCGGCTGGGAGGATCCTGAGTCCAACCGGAATTCCCCCGCCTTCGAGGTTCTCTTCACCGGAAAGGCCCCCCGCCATGCGGCGGAGGGCCTTGTTTCTCACCCAGCGAACGGGAACCACTCCGGCTCGAGCTGCTAGTGGGACAGGTCGTAAGCCTGGTGGTTGAGAGTGATCACCAGGTTCACCGTCGCCACAGCGCTCTCATTGCCGGTGTGATCCACGGCGTAGACGTGGTACAGGCTGGAGCCGGTCAGAGGATTCGTATCCTCGTAGCTGGAAATCATGGTCGGAGTGCCGACCAGGACTTCGGTGACGCCGTAACGTTCCCTGGTCACGATGTATCCGGCCAGGTCGGTGTCGACGGTGCTCATGTCCCAGTTGATGACGGCCTTTTCGCTGGAGTAGTCCACGGTCAGATTGGCCGGGACGGCCGGAGGCGCGGTGTCCACCGGATTCGAGGGGGTGACCGGATTGTCATCGCTGCATCCGGCGCACGCCAGGGTTGCGATGGCGATGAGCATGAAAGTCACGATCATCTTGTTGCTGACCATTGTGGTCCTCCTTACAAAGTTCGCTAAGTTGCCCGATGGTTTCATGAACGGGCCGGAAGGGATCCGTTGCTGTGGCACAGTTGTTTGATGACTGCCCTTCCGGCCACATTCTCAGCCAGGCCAATTGCAAAGCGGGTGCCAACTTAAGAACATGTTTCTCGTGTACCCTAACACCTTGAAAAAACAAGTAATTAGCATCAAGTTAAAGGAGTCCCGGGGAACCATGCGGACTCAGGAGGCATCCTGCACCCTGCCGTCTTGCGATGCTCCACTGCCGGGATCATGCATCTTGCCCGTTCCGGCGGGGGCGGGCCTCGGTAGCCTTGACCACGGACAACCGAAATGACATAAAGCCCTTGACATCTCATCGTTTATGCTGTTACATGCTATCAGAATCCTGAGATTTTGGGGAATAACGGAGGCAACCAGGAGGCTTGTCATGACCAAGGCCGATATCGTAGAAGACATTGCTCAAAGGACTGGTCTTACCAAGAAGGAAGTGGCGGAAACCGTGGATCTTTTCCTGGAAAAGATCGGGGATCTGCTGGTCAACGGCCAGCATCTGGAGATACGCGGGTTCGGCACCTTCAAGGTCAAGGAACGCAAGGAACGCATGGCCAGGAATCCCCGTACGGGGGAGGCCGTGCCCGTTCCGTCCCGCAAGGTGCCCGTGTTCAAGGTGTCCAAGATGTTGAAGGACAAGGTCGCCGCCGCGGGTTGATGTTTTCGTCCTCTGGTATGGACGTCAACCATCGTCATTTGAACCGGTTTTCCGGCCTAAGAACCGGAGAGCCGGTTCTTTACGTCACCGACTGAAACAGCGGGGATGAGTCATGAATATTCCTGTTCAATCCGATTCCCTGATCGACATGCGCAGCGACACCGTGACGCGTCCCACCCCGGGCATGCGTGAGGCCATGGCCCGCGCCGAGGTCGGGGATGATGTCTTCGGCGACGACCCGACCGTCAACCGGCTGCAATCCGTGGTCGCCGATCTGTTGGGCAAGGAGGCGGCCCTGTACGTCCCGAGCGGAACCATGGGGAATCAGCTGGCCCTGCGGGCCCAGACCCGGTCCGGCGACCAGATCGTCCTGGAGGACGGGGCGCACATCTACCGCTACGAAGCGGGAGCGCCCGCGGCGCTGTGCGGGTTGTTGGTGACCTGTGTCAAAACGCCGGACGGCCTGCTGGACTGGCCCCTGGTCGAGGCGGCCCTGAATCCCGACAACGTGCATTGCGCTCCGCCGACGCTGATCTGCCTGGAAAATACGCACAACCGGGCCGGCGGCCGGGTCCTTCCCCAGGCGAACGTGCTGGAGATCGCCCGCCAGGCCCACGCCCGGGGCTTACGGGTGCACCTGGACGGGGCTCGTCTGTGGCACGCCCACGTGGCCACCGGGTTGACGCTGGCCGAACTGGCCGCTCCGGTGGATTCGGTGAGCGTGTGTTTCTCAAAGGCACTGGGGGCTCCGGTCGGGTCGGTGCTGGCCGCCGATTCCGCCACCATCGCCCGGGCCCACCGTTTCCGTAAGATGTGGGGCGGCGGCATGAGGCAGGCGGGCATCCTGGCCGCGGCCTGTCTCTACGCCCTGGATTACCATCTGGCCCGGCTGGCCGAGGACCACGAACATGCCCGGGCCCTCACCACGGGTCTTGACCATCCGGGCCTGAAGGTGAATCATCCGGTGGACACCAACATCGTGATCATCGATGTGGCCGGCCCGGGAGGGGACGAGGCTCTCCTGAGCCACCTGGAAAGTCGCGGCGTGCTGGGGGTCGGGTTCGGGCCGGGCAGAGTCAGGTTGATTCCCCATCTCGAACATTCGTCCGCGGATATCGGTCGCGCCGTCGAAGCCCTCAACTCATTTTCGGGAGCCCGGTCGTGAAAATCGTCATTATCGGAGCCGGTTCCGTCGGCTTCCAACTGGCCCGGATCATCACCCGTCGCGAACACGACCTGATCCTGGTGGAGATGGACCAGGAACAGGTGGACAAGGTGAGCGAGCATCTTGACTGTCGTTTCGTGGTCGGCAACGGCGTCAGTCCCACCGTCCTGCGCGAGATCGGGATGAAGGACTGCGACCTGTTCGCCGCGGTCACCGACCGGGATGAGATCAACATCATCGCCTGCCAGACCGCCCATGTCCTGGGGGCCCGCGTCAAGGTGGCCCGTGTCCGTCAAGAAGATTTCTACGAGGACCACCGCCTGATTCTGGAAGGGATCGATCTGGCCATCAATCCCCTGCACGAGGCTGTTCACGCCATCCGCGAGATCCTGTTCCAGACCGGGGCCACCGAAGTCCATGAATTCGCCGGCGGCAAGGTGCGCATCATCGGCGCCCGGGTGGATCCCGGCTCCACGGTCGAGGGCAAGACCCTGGCGGAAATCAACCGGACCCTGGGCAGTAAGATCGCCCTGGTGACGACCATCGTCCGCGGCGAGGAGACCCTCATCCCCAGCGGCGACACGGTGATCATGGCCAACGACCAGGTTTTCCTGGCCGGTCCCCGCCGCATCGTCGACCGCTCCCTCATCTATTTCCACGCCAACCAGCGCCGGTTGTCCAAAGTGATGATCGTCGGGGCCAACGCCATGGGCCGGGAACTGGCCCGGGATCTTCTGGCCGCCGGCGTGAAGGTGAAGATCATCGACCGCAACGAGGAAAAGTGCCGGCGGGCGTCTGAACAGCTCAGGCACGCCATAGTGCTGCACGGGGAGGGATCGGACACCGAACTGCTGGAAAGCGAAGGTGTCAGCGAAATGGACGGATTCGTTTCGGTGAGCAACGACGAGGAAACGAACATCATGGCCTGCCTGTTGGCACGCCATCACGGCGCGGGCAAGACCGTCTGCCTGGTCAACCGGCCCGACTACGTGCCGCTTTTGCCGATTTTAGGAGTGGATTCCGCAGTTTCGCCCCGGCTGTCCACCTCGACCTGGATCGCGCGCTTCGTCAAGCGCGGCGCGGTCATCGACGCGGAGAATCTGGGCCTCACCGGAGCGGAGATCCTGCAGATGAGGATCGGCGAGACGTGCGCCTGGCTGGGCAGCAAGCTGAAGGATCTTGATTTTCCCGCCCACGCCGTCATCGGGGCGGTTCTCAAGCGGGGCAGGGTCGTCACCCCGGGCGGGGACACGGTGTTGGCCGCGGGGGATGAAGTCGTGGTCTTCGCCCTGCCCGACGCGGTGGACAAGGTCGAGGAATTCTTCGCCGGCGGCGCCTCGTGAACATCAGGTCCGTCGTCAAGGTCCTGGGCTTTTTGATGCTGGTCACGGCCTGTTGTCTGCTCCTGCCCGCCGTGGTGGCGCTGATCTACCGGGAAAGCGACTGGATCTGGTTCCTGGTCTCCGCGGGCATCGGCGCGGTGGTGGGCGGGGGAACCCTGCTGGTCCTGCGCGACGCTCCGGACCTGCGAGTCCGAGAGGGTTTCGCGGTGGTGGCGTTCGGCTGGCTCTGCGTCGGTCTGCTCGGCGCGCTTCCGTTCTGGCTCAGCGGCCAGATTCCCACCTTTACCGACGCGGCCTTCGAGTCCATTTCGGGATTCACCACCACCGGGGCATCCATTCTCACGGACATCGAAAGCCGCAGTCACGGGACCCTGTTCTGGCGCGCCCTGTCCCACTGGCTGGGCGGCATGGGGATCGTGCTGCTGGCGGTGGCCATTCTGCCCCTGCTGGGGGTGGGGGGCATGCAACTCTACCGGGCTGAAGTTCCCGGCCCGGTGGCCGAGCGCCTGACGCCCCGCATCCGGGAGACGGCCAAGCGCCTGTGGGCGGTTTATTTCCTGCTGACCGTCCTGGAAATCGCGGCTCTCATGATCGCCGGCATGGGCCCCTTCGACGCGATCTGCCATTCCTTCGCCACCATGGCCACCGGCGGTTTCAGCAATCACAATTCCAGCGTCGGGGGATACGCCATGCCCGCGGTGGAATGGATCGTCATCCTGTTCATGTTCCTGGCCGGCGCCAATTTCTCCCTGCATTACCTGGCCCTGACCGGACGCTGGCGGGTCTTTCACCGGGACGAGGAATTCCGGTTCTACCTGTCGATCATACTGGTCTGTACGGCCCTGCTCGCCGGCGTGCTCGTTTCGATCCACTTCTACCCCTCCTGGCACGAAACCTTACGGCACGCGCTGTTCCAGGTGACCGCCATTCTCACCACCACGGGCTTCGGCACTTCCGATTATCTCCTTTGGCCGCCGGTGGCCCATGCCCTCCTGCTGGTCCTGATGACCGTCGGGGGCTGCGCCGGATCCACCGCGGGCGGCATCAAGGTGATGCGGGTCTTCATCCTGTTGCGCCACGCCAAACTGGAACTCAAGAAGATGCTGCATCCGCGCGGCGTGTTTACCCTGTGGTTCAACAACCGGGCCCTGTCTCCAGCGCTGCAGACAAATGTTCTTGGCTTTTTCCAGCTCTACATGATGGTGTATATTGCGGGGGTCCTGATCCTGACGTTTGGGGGCCGGGACATCGTGACCAGCGTGGGGGCCACCGCCGCGACCCTGGGCAATATCGGTCCCGGATTGGGCCTGGTCGGCCCGTCGTCCAGCTATGCCTTCCTGGTGGACTGGGAAAAGTGGCTCCTGGTACTGTTCATGCTGATCGGCCGCCTGGAAATCTTCACGGTGCTCGTGCTGTTCCTGCCCGGGGCCTGGCGGCGTAGTTGAGAAGGTGATCTTGTCAGGATCCCGAGATGGTTGGTGGATTTCAGGAGGAAACCCGCGAAATGAGCATGGAACTGGAACAACCCGACTGGGCCGTCGAACCCGAGGAAGCCGCCGGTAGGTGTGCAGAATTCATCCGGGCCACTCTGGAAGCCGCGGATAGGGAATCCCTCGTGGTGGGGCTGTCAGGGGGAATCGATTCAGCCGTCTCGGCCGGCCTGGCCGTGCGCGCTCTGGGCGCGGACAAGGTGCTGGGCGTGATGATGCCCTACGCCACGAGCTCGGCCGCCTCGGTGGACGACGCGGTGGCCGTGGCCGCAGCCCTGGGCCTGAAGACCGAGAAGATCGAGATCACCACCCTGGCCGACGCGTTCCTGGCGGACATTCCCGCGGGTGATCTGATCCGCCGCGGCAACGTGATGGCCCGCTGCCGGATGATCGTTCTGTACGACATCTCGGCCCGCGACGGATCACTGGTCCTGGGTACCGGCAACCGCACCGAGGACCTGCTCGGCTACACGACCATGTTCGGCGACAATGCTTGCGCCCTGAATCCACTAGGGCAGCTCTACAAGACCGAAATCCGGCTCCTGGCCCGGTGCCTGGGGTTGCCCGAGGTCGTCCTGACCAAGGTCCCGAGCGCGGACCTGTGGGAAGGTCAGGCCGACGAGGACGAACTGGGCTATACCTACGCCGAAGTCGACCGACTGCTGATCCACATGGTCGACCAGGGCCTGGGCCCGAAGCAGTTGGAAACCCTGGGTTTCGCCTCCACCCTGATCGGCCGCGTGGCCGGCCGCGTGAAGTCCATGGCCTTCAAACGTAGTGCTCCGCCGGTGGCCGTGTTTCCCGGCCGGGTCGATCCGGACGGTGAAAACCCGGGGCCGGAACCCGCGGGCGAATCCTTCACCGACGGGGGCTTTCATTGATCCAGGTCCCGGTTCAGGTCCCGATGCCCGAAGTCGAGTTCCCCGGCGGTCAGTGCCATTTCGTGGCCACGCCCATCGGGAATCTGGGTGACATCAGCCTGCGGGCCCTGGCGGTGCTGTCCGCCGCCGATGTTGTTTTCGCAGAGGATACGCGTCACACTCGGCGCCTGCTGGACCGCTACGGCATTCGGGTTCCGATGGTCAGCTACCACGACCACAACAAGGCCAGGGTGGTGCCGGTCATCGTGTCGCGGTTGAAGGACGGGGAGAAGGTGGCGGTGGTCAGCGACGCGGGCATGCCCTGCATCTCGGACCCCGGTTTCACCCTGGTGCGCTCCCTGCTGGAGGAGGATCTGCCCTGGACGGTGATTCCCGGGCCCTCGAGTACGGTGACGGCCCTCGTCCTGTCGGGTTTTTCACCGGACCGGTTCCTTTATCTGGGATACGCCCCGCGGAAAAAGGGCCAGCGACGGGCATTCCTGGAAGACGCCCTCACGGAGCGGGGAACCGTCCTGATCTTCGAATCGTGCCACCGGATCCGGTCGACCCTGGAAATTTTCGCCGAAGTGGCCCCGACCCGGATATTGGCGGTGGTTCGGGAAATAACTAAAATTCATGAGGAGACCCTGCGGGGGAACGCGGGATACCTGCTGGAAATCATGACGGGCCGGCGCTTGAAGGGCGAACTCGTCATCGTCCTGCGGGGACAGGGAAGAAAACGGCTGGTCGCAGCCGGAGAAAATGGAGGAAAATGATGGGATTCACGGAATTCAAACAAGCTGCCCGCGGCAAGGTGCGGCCGCTGGTGCTGGCCCTGGACAAGCTGGGCATGACTCCGTTGGCGGTTTCCCTCGTCGGCCTGCTGATCACCGCGCTTTCGGGTTTGATCGTCGCCCGCGGAGGACTATTCTTCGGGGCCGTCGTGTTCCTGATCGGCTCGGGTTTCGACATGCTGGACGGCGACCTGGCCCGCCTTCAGGGCACGGTTTCCCGCCGGGGTGCCTTCCTCGATTCCTGTTTCGACCGCCTGGGCGAAGCTTTTCTCTTCGCGGGACTGACCTGGTATTTCGCGACGATACCCTTCGGGGGCGATCCGGTGGCCCTGGTCCTGATCACCTGTGTGGTGGTGGGCAGCCTGACCACGAGTTATGTTCGGGCCCGGGCCGAGGGCGTGGGTGAGACCTGCACCATTGGCTTCTTGCAGCGCACCGAACGGGTGATCATCCTGGCGGTGGCTCTCTTGCTCGGCCGTTGGGCCGTGGTGCCGGTCCTGTGGTTCCTGGCCGTGGCGACCCTGGCGACCACCGTCCAGCGTATTGTGCATGTCGCGGTCAAGCTGCCGGGCGCCGAGCCTCGGGACCGGGGGGGTGAGCTGTGACGTCCAACCCCGCAGACCTTTCCAGACGTGCGGATCACCGGGGCCTCCTGATCACTTTCGAGGGGCCCGAGGGCAGCGGCAAGACCACGCTGATCAACGCCATTGCCGCCCATCTGGCGGAAAAGGGCGAGGATCCCATGATCCTGCGCGAACCCGGCGGGACCGACATCGGCGAGCGAATCCGGAACATTCTGCTCGATACGGCGTCTGAAGGGATGTGCGCGGAAACCGAACTGCTGCTGATGGTGGCGAGCCGGGCCCAGCTTGTGCGGGAGATGATCGAGGTCGGCCTGCAGGCGGGCATGATCATCCTCTGCGATCGTTTCGCCGATGCTTCGGTGGCCTATCAGGGGTTCGGGCGCGGTCTGGGCGAAAAACAGGTTCACGTCCTCAACAAGCTGGCCCTGGGCAATGTCGAACCCGACCTGACCTTCCTTTGCCTTCTGCCGCCGGAAGAGGGTCAAAAACGACTCCGCCGCGAAACCACCGACCGCCTGGACCGGGAATCGGTGGAATTTCACCAGCGGGTGTACGAGGGATACCAGGCGATGGCGGTTTCAGGGATTCTGCGTTTTAAAGTAATAGACGCCACCGATTCGCCGGAAGATATGCTGAACAAGGCGCTCGGACATCTGAAACGGCTGGATCACGGGCTTCTCAAATACCTTTAAATGAAATTCGGTTGTGTGCCGAAAACTGCTTGAACACGTTCACCGACGTCAATGAAGGATCGATGCATGAGCAATCACAAGAATGAACACCAAGGCCAGACCGTCCATGGGCATCAGATGCGGCGTCTTGTCCTTATTCCCGTGCTGTTGTCGGTGCTGGCGGCGTCGCTGGCCGTGGCCGGCGATGATCCGGCGACCAGGCGACGGGAGTTCTACGACAATCTCAAGATCATGGGCGACGTCTACGACAAGATCATCAACAACTACGTCGATGAGATGGACCCCAAGGAGATCATGGAAGCGGCCATCCAGGGCATGCTCGATCAGCTCGATGAGCATTCCAACTACCTGCCGCCCATGAACTACGAGGACCTGGTGATGTCCACCGAAGGCGAGTTCGGCGGTTTGGGAATCACCATCAACATCCGTGACCACTATCCCACGGTGGTGTCCCCCATCGAGGGGACCCCGGCCTATTACATGGGTATCCAGGGCGGCGACCAGATCATCGAGATCGAAGGCGAATCCAGCAGGGACTTCACAAGCCGCGAGGCCGTGAAACTGCTGCGCGGCAAGGCGGGAACGCAGGTCAACATCACCATCAAGCGGCCGGGAGTGGAGGCGCCTCTGCCCTTCACCATCACCCGGGATATCATCAAGATCGAGAGCGTGCCCTACGCCTTCATGATCGACGACATCGGCTACGTCCGGGTCCAGAACTTCGCCCGTTCCACCAAGGACGAGTTGAGGGTGAAACTGGACGAACTGACCGCCGCGGGCATGAAGGGGCTGATCCTGGATCTGCGCTTCAATCCCGGGGGCCTGCTGGATGCCGCTCAGGGAGTCAGTGAACTCTTCCTGCCCAAGGACGACCTGATTGTTTTTACCAAGGGCCGTCTGCGCTCCCAGAACCACTCTTTCTACAGCGAAAGCCGGGGCAAGGTCTACAACGAGGTGCCTCTGGTCGTGATGATCAATGGATCGTCCGCTTCCGCGAGCGAAATCGTGTCGGCGGCCATCCAGGATCACGACGCCGGCCTGGTGGTGGGCACGACGTCCTTCGGCAAGGGTTCGGTGCAGACGGTGTTCCGTCTCGACGAGGATGAAGCCCTGAAGCTGACCACCGCCCGCTACTACACACCGAGCGGCCGGTCGATCCACAAGGACCGTCCCCGGCACGGCGCCGATCCCCTGGCGGAATTCCGCAAGGACGAGGACAAGACCGATTCCGAAGCCGAGCCCGAGGAACTGGACAAGGATCCCGCCGAGAAGGAAGTGCACCGATTCCACCAGGAGAAGTTCTACACCGACAGCGGCCGCGTGGTCTATGGCGGTGGGGGCATCAACCCGGACATCGAGATCGATCAGGATTTCCTGGAGGATTTCGAGGCGACCGTGGAGCGTGACGGCGCCCTGTTCGGTTTTGCCGTGGATTACGCAGCCAAACATGCGGATATCCCCGAGGACTACCAGGTCAGCGACGCGGATTTCGCCGAATTCAAGGAATTCCTTGCCGGCCGTGAAAAGATCGACGAGTACCTCGAGGTTTTTGATCTGGCCTACAGCGATTCCCTGGTGGACGCCAACAGCGAGTTCCTCAAGCGCGGTATCCGGCGCGAGGTGGCCCGCAGGCTGCATGGTCCCCAAGCAGCGTACAAGGTGGCCATCGAGGCGGACACCCAGCTTCACGAGGCGGTGGAACTGTTCCACAAGGCCAAGACGCTGCCGGAACTCATCGCCCTGGCCGAGGAATGGAACGCGGAGCAGATGCGTCTGTTGGCGGTCGAGGACCTCGGCAAGGAAGAAGAGTCCGTTTCCAACTGATTTTTGGACTTTGTCCGCAGGAGCCCGCCCTTTTGGGGGTGGGCTCTTTTATTTGGGGGGTTTTGGGTTTGAGTCGGGAGTGTGGAACAAGGAGGGTGAGGGGATCCGGAGGTGCTCTCGGAGGGGGCATAAATGCCCGGAATTGATGTGATTGGATACGTATTGTCAGTGTGGTCGTAAATCCTGCAAGTGGTTGAAAATTGTGGGAATCATCTCGATTTTTCCTTGCTATTTTCGTCTTTTGTTCGTGTATTGAACGCACCTCCCGAAAACTCAATCAGGAGGATCATCATATCCGCTATTTCCTACATTTCCGACCAATCCGCCGCCCAAGTCCACGCCTCGCTTCAGCGCTCATTGGCCGTCATGGACGAGGCCCACCAGTGCGCCGTGTTATGGTTCGGCGAGATCATGCTTCGTGGTCTTTTCCGCGACCTGGGTCACTCCTCCATCAATCAGTACGCAATACAGGAACTTGGTTTTTCCAAGTCGCGTGCCGATGACTTCGTCCGCCTGGCGCGGCAGTTGGACAATTTGCCGGCGGTGCGCGAAGCCGTGGCTCGTGGGGAACTTGGTTACACCAAGGCGCGGGAGATCGTCTCGGTTGCCACACCCGAAACCCAGGACACATGGCTCAAGGTTGCCAAGGGAACCCGCAAGG
>CBDURF010000059.1:0-18428 GCA_965369705.1 uncultured bacterium | reverse complement strand
CCCCTCGACTCCCGCCGAGAGGGTGAAGGAGCGGGCCAGGTGCAATTTAACTCCCGCTTCCATGAGTTGACCGAACCGAAAGCTGGTCTCGTAGCGATCGAAGATGGCCTGCGCCTCGGGATCCATGCTGTCGTACCCGACGGGTAAGAGCCTGGTCCAGTTGAGCGAGTTCTGATTGTACATCTCCAGGTTCAGGAACTTCCGGCCGTAACCATAGCCCAGCCGGTTGCCAAAGCCGAAGCGGGTCAGCTCGCTGCTCACTTCGCCTTCGTCGGGCGCCCCGGAGGGGCGGATGTCATCCCCGATGTAACTGACGAAGGCATACCGTTCGTCGAGGGAAAAGAGGGCCGTCCGGACACTGTCGAGGGCCGCGAAGCCCAGCTTGAGTTCCAAAAGGCCAAGGGTATTGAAGGATCCTCCGAAACCCTCGAACCGCGGCTTGGCCAGGCCGTAGCTGGCCTCTATGAACGGGCTGAAACGACCGGACCTGATCAAGGTCTCGAGGTCTTCCTCGCCCTCGCTGGTCCAGCGACCCAGCTGGGCGGAGGCCGGTTGCGGCAGGAAAAGTATAAGGACGATCAGGAGAAAGATTGGCAGAAAGAGGGAATTGCGGCGCACTTGATCATCCTTTCCCTAGATAATTCATATGATATGATTTATGAGAGAATAACCTTATCCCCGCCCGCTCGCCAAATCAAGCTCTATCCTGTTGCCAAGCAATCCACTCCTGAGCCATAATCCGGGAGGATCCGGGATAAAAAATTTGCACACACGGGGACGTGAAGGAGTGGGGCCATGAGAAATCGAACCATAATCGTTTCCTTGATCGCAACAGGGTTGTTCCTGCTCACCGGTTTGGCCGAGGCCGCGGGAGACTGCAAGGAGCACCCCCTGATCCGGCCCTGGCCCGGGTCGGAGCTGGAGCCAAATTGCATTTACAACAATTTCAACGAGTATGCCTTCTTGGTCACGGACGAGAAAACCGGCAAGAGCATGAAAAAGACGGTTCAGGGCAAGTTCTGGAGTTTGAAGTACATCCTGTATGACGCGAACAGGAAATGGGATGTTTCCCACTCGGTCCTCGAGTACCGACAGAACTACAAGCTGGCCGCCTTGGAGAAGGGTGGAACAGTCCTGTTCGAAGACCAAGGCTACCTGACCTTCACCCTGCCGGGTGACGACGGTTCCACCACATGGTGCGAAGTGCATATCTGGAACAAGTCCATGCAGGACCTTCGTATCATCGAAGTGGCCGGCATGAAGAAAAGCATGACCTTCGGACCGGCCGAAATGAAAGCGGCCTTGGAAGCCGAGGGTCGCGTTCAGTTGCACGGCATCCTCTTCGATCTTGACCGGGCGACCCTGCAGCCTGGATCTACCAAGCAACTTCAGGATGTGGTCACCCTGATGAAGGACCAACCCGGCCTGAAGCTCGAGGTCCAGGGGCACACTGACGACCAGGGGGAGGACGATTACAACCTGGACCTGTCCCAGCGCCGTGCCGAGACGGTGGTGGCCTACCTCGGGCTGTTCGGGGTCGATTCGGGCCGCCTGGTTCCCAAGGGGTTCGGCGAATCCAAGCCCGTGATGGCCAACGCCACGGAGGAGGGGCGCGCCAAGAACCGCAGGGTCGAATTGGTCAAGCTTGAGGCCATCAAGAGGTGATGACATGTGGATGAGGTGCTTGTTCCTGGGAATGTTACTCGTCAGCGCCGGTTGTGCGCAGGTGGGCTCGCGTCCGGAGTTCGCCCAGATTCCGCCGGAGTCCTGGGCCGAACTCGACCTGGCTGAACTCAACGCCTGTCTGGATACGGCGGTTGCGGGCGGGGCCGAGTGGCCTTCCAGCCCACTTCAGTCCACCCTGCAACTCTTCGGCGATGACTCGGATACCCAGGCGCTCGTTCTCGAGGAAATGAAGAACCGTGTCGAAGGGGCCGATACGACCACGATTGTGATGATCCGTGACGGATTCCTGGACGATTCCGTTCGGGGAGACTGGCACGAGGTGGTTTTCGGGCGTCAGTCTGACGGGACCTGGCGGGTCGCCGAGGCCCGGGTGGCTTATCGTTGCCGACGCGGCGAAAACACTTCAGAATATCAAGGAGAACCTTGTCCCTGAATCCGGGAGTCCGTATGCCTATCGAGTTGAAACCCATCGGGATCATCCACTCCCCCTTCACTGTTCCGAAGAACATGCCGATCCAGCCCGCCGGCGCGATCGGAGTTGCCGGAACCGTCGAAGTTTTCGAGGAATTCAGGGCGGGTCTCAAGGACCTTGACGGGTTTTCCCACATCATTCTGCTGTACCACTTTCACCGTAGCGAGGGCTATCGCCTCGAGGTCGTACCGTTCCTGGACGATGAGCCACACGGGGTTTTCGCCACGAGGGCTCCCAAACGGCCGAATCCCCTTGGACTGTCCGTGGTCCGTCTGTGCGCGATGGACAACGGAGTTCTCGAGATAGAGAATGTCGACGTGCTCGACGGGACGCCGTTGTTGGATATCAAACCGTACGTGCCGGAATTCAACGCCGTGGAGGAAGTGAGAACCGGCTGGCTGGAGAATGCCGCCGGTAAGGTGTCGGATCGCAAGGCGGACCATAGGTTCGAGTAGGCGACCCGCCGGCTGGTTTTGAGGAAAAGTTCTCACCGCAAGGCCGGTGTCCAGCACCTTGAGAAGTGGGATTTAGTGGTGAGAAGCGCCTGTAATACGCTAAACTGATTGCGTTGCAGGGCCGGGTCTTGTCCGGTCCCACAAACGTAGCCCAAGTCGTCAAGAAGTAGGGACATCATTTCAAGGGGGTTGTGCGGTGATGAGGAAATCGAATATCACACTGGCCGTTTTTTTGTTCGTCTCGAGTCTGGTTCTTCTACCCGGTTGTAGTGATGATGATCCGGCGGCTCCTGCTCCTGCTCAAACGGGAACCATCGTGATCGACCCCTCGCCCGATACCATCGACGCGCCCTGGGGACTTGTCGGCCCCGCGGGCTACAGCGAGGATGGTACCGGGGATATGACGCTGTCCAAACTGGCTTTGGGTGATTACACCATTACCTGGGGCGACGTTGCCGATTGGATTAACCCGGCCGGCGAAACCAAAACATTGGTGGCCGACGCCACGTTGACCCTCAGCGGTATCTACCAGGAAAACCCAACTCCCCCCGGCGACTACCTGTTCATTCCCGCCGGGTCCTTCCTGATGGGCAGTCCCGCAGGTGAGCCGGGCCGTCAGCCCGGGGAGGTCCAGCACCCGGTCACTCTTTCCCGTGGTTTCTTCATGTTGAAATACGAGGTGACGCAGCAATATTGGGCGGACGTGATGGGAGGTATCGTGCGGGACGCGCAGCGGGCGAAAACCTCCCTTACCTGGGATGCGGCCGCGGAATTCTGCAACACCCTGTCGAGCCAGGAGGGATTGACCCCTGCCTACACCATCCATGGTCCCAGTGGAGATGTGACGTGGGATCCCGCCGCGGACGGATATCGCCTGCCGACGGAAGCGGAGTGGGAGTACGCGTGCCGTGCCGGCAGCACAACCGCATTCGCCAATGGTCCACTCATCAACACGGCCTGTTCGCCCCTTGATCCTTCACTCGATGCAATCGGTTGGTACTGCGGCAACAGCCCTTACAGCATGCCGGTCGGTCTCAAGGATGTCGGCACCAAGGCCCCCAATGCCTGGGGCCTGTATGATATGCACGGCAATGCCCGTGAATGGGTCTGGGACAATTACCTCAGCAATTACGAAATCCTGCCGGAAGTGGATCCGGTTTATACCTCGGGCGGAACCGGTGGTCGGATTCTGAAAGGCGGGGACTACGGCGAGCTCGCCGCGCATTGCCGTTCCGCCATGCGGAGGGTCCAATCCCCCGAGTATGAGAGCAGCTGGTTCGGCTTCAGGCCCGTGAGAACCGTCAGGTGATATGACTGGAAGGATGAAAGGTCCGCCAACGCCTGCGACGAGATAACCGGCCCGGTGTCGGAGACTCGGCAATGCTCGGGTGATTTCATCTGTGCCAAAGATCCCGATCGCATGTATTGTGACAGGGAAACGGGTTCCGGCGAGATCTCACCGAGCAGCGACGAGGAATTGAATGGCGATCCGGCCGGTATTTGTCCCCGACACCGATCCAGACCATTCGCAGCTGTTTCATGAGCACGAGGTTGATTTCCAGTGGCAGCCGGGCCGGTCCCCGCAGCAGAAGAAGGCGAACATCGTCAAGCTGCATGTCGCCGCCATGCGCCGGAATCTGGCCCCCCTCCTGGACGTATCCCCGGAATCGAACGATCTTTTCGGCGCCCATATCTGCGCCTCGAATCTGGCCGTCGAGGATGACAGGTCCTTTCTTGTTCCCCTAAAGGCCGTCTACCAAGGCAGCAAGGTGTTCACCGGAGGCGGCCCGTTCACCGATCTGTACCTCAAGCAGGAGGACGAAATCGTCGGAGACGAAAGGCTGACGAGTTCGGGAAAACACGTCGGATTCCGTTTCAGGGACCTGGAATGGGGTGCGAAGTCCGGTACCATGTTCTACGACTGGTTGGCCATCCACGCGATTCACCGGTACCAGAAATTGCGAACCGGAATTCGACGGTTCAATGGGTTCACGGAAATCGATTGCCTTTCCCGGGGGAAAACCGTCTGCCACGCCAGGTCATGCGCCCTGTATGTCGCGCTGGCGGGAAAGAAACTCCTCGATGAGGTGATCGACAGCCAGGACTTTTTCATCGAGGTTTTGATCAAGGATTCGTTCTACCAACCCTGACCAGGAGCTGGAGTGGAACTGTTCTGCCGCATCGCCGCGGACGGCGTGGTGGTCATCCATCTGGCCTTCATTCTTTTCGTCATTCTGGGCGGGCTGACGCTGTTCAGGTGGTCTTGGATGATCTGGATTCACGTGCCGACCGCGGTCTGGGGAGCCCTCGTTGAATTAGTGGGGGCGCCCTGTCCGCTGACTCCGCTGGAAAACCATCTGCGCCAGGCGGGCAACGCGGGGGCCTACAGCGGTGGTTTCATCGATCACTACATCATACCGATCGTCTATCCGCCCGGACTGACGCGGGAGACCCAAGTGGTTCTTGGTGTGTTGATCCTGGCCATCAATTTGGCCGTCTATTTCAGGTACCTGACCCGGAAATCGAAAGCCGAGGAGTGAACCCGATGCCTTTGCACCCATCCCGAATCCTGCTCAACACCCCGCCGGGGGCCTCCATCGGCGATCTGACCGACGACCAGCTGGCCGCCATGGCCGCCGAAGGGGTGCCGCTGATCGACATTCGCCGCCCACCCGAGTGGGAGGAGACCGGGGTGATCGAGGGCAGTCATCTCCTCACTTTTTTCGATGAACGGAAAAATTACGATCTTGACGCTTGGCTGGCGGCGTTTGATAAGGTTGCGGACAAGGACAAGCCTTTCATTCTCATCTGCCGGCTGGGGATCCGGACCGGAACTCTGGGACGCTACCTGGACGGCAGGCAGGATTTCAAACACGTCTACCATCTCCAGCAGGGGATTTCCGGTTGGATCCAGGCGAGCCGTCGGATCAGGCACCTCGGGTCCGGATGATCATTGGTCGAACTTGCGGTCTGTCCCCGGAGCGATACGATGCGCGAAAACTTTTCCGGAGGTCTGGCCTGGGCCGGGGTGCTGACCGTGGTCGCGGCCTGTCTGGGTCCCGTCTGGCGGGACTGGTCCGGCTCGGTGGTCGCTCCCTTCGGGGGGATCGACGCCATGTTGCAGCTCGGCATCCTGGAGTGGACCGCCCGCCACTGGACCGAGCCCTCGCTCTGGCTTGACCTTCCCATTTTCCATCCCGTACCGGGCGTCCTTGGCTTCATGGATTCCCTGCTGGGTCAGGCCTGGCTGGTGGCGCCGGTGCGCCTGCTGTCTCATCCCACGGTGGCGGGGTTGTACAACTGGGCTTTCCTGGGCAGCCTGCTGCTGGCCATTGTCGGCGCCGCGGTACTCTGGCGCGCCACCGGCGGGGCTGTCTGGACGGCTGGTGTCTTCGCCCTGGCCCTGGTCGGCGCTCCCTACACCCAGGCTCAGATCGGTCACCTGAACCAGTTACCTCCTCCCTTTGTCCTGTTTGCCCTGGCGGCTTCGGCGGCTGCCCTGAAGGGCAGGGAAGAGGGATCCTCGACCGCCTGGGCCTGGTGGGTTCTGGGCGGAGCCTTGATCATCCAGGCCGCCTGGGGTTGGTACGGATTCGCTCATGCACTCATCGGGGTGGCTGTGCTTAAGGTCTTCTGGCTGGTGGGTGGCCTGCGTCGCGGTGAGAGCCTGGCCGGGCACATCGTCCCTGTTGTCCGCCAAGCATGGCTCCCGGCGGTTCTGACCTGCGCGGCGGTCGTCCTTCTCGCCCTTCCGCAACTGAAATCGGCGGACCGGTATCCCGAATTCACGCGACAGACCGACGAGGTCCGGTCCGGCAGCGCGGATATCCAGCATTTACTGAACCGGGGAGTCTACCGGGGCGAACCCGCCGACTGGATCGGCCGGGGAACCACGGGCCTGGCCCGCTACAAGGGACGCTACCGGCAGGTGCTGAACCCGGGCTGGGTGGCCCTGGTCCTGGCGGTGATCGGATGGTTCTTTCGAGGTGGAATTTCCGCGTCCCGCCGGAGGATGGGCGCCGGGTTGCTCGTCATGGGGATGGTGGGCCTGGTCCTGGCCTTCGGGGACTCGATGGGTCTGCCGGGCACCGATCGACGGCTTTCGTTGCCCCTGGAGTGGCTGCGAGCAGTCGTCCCGCCCTTCAAGGCTTTCCGAGGAGCCTGGCGTTTTTCCTGGTTGTTCGTGATCGCGGTGGCCTGGTGGTCGGCGGTGGGCGTTGAGGGCCTGATCCGCCGGAGGGGACTGTTCGGCCGCCTGACACCGGCGGTGGTGGGTTTGCTGATCCTGGTGTCCCTGCCTGCCGCCGTGCCTGCACTGAAGGTGCCTCTGACCGGGCATCCCGCATGGCCTGCCTTTCCCCAGGCCGGTCCGGTGGTGACCCTGCCCGCCCCCGCCACCGAATATGTCGAAGATGTCACCGAAGCCCTCTGGATCGCCCGCGCCCTGGAAACGGGCCAACCGGTGACCGGGGGCGCCACGGGCTGGGTGCCGCCCGAGATCGTGGAATTCCGGGTGCGGCTCAAGTCTTGCGAAGAGGGGAAACTGGATCCGGCCCGGTTGCTGGCCGCCTGGAAGGAGCAGGGTATCGTCTCGGCGGAAATCGCCCTGAGGCCGGGTGATGAACTCCGGACGGATTTCTGGCGGGAAACCCTTCTGGCCGCGGGTGCGGTGCGGAGCGAACCCTGGCCGCACTCCGGATACGAGATGTACCTTCTGCCCTGAAACTTCCGGTCAGTCGCAATTGTGCATGGTCAACACGGGGCAGTTGGCGCGGCTGACGACCCGTTCGGCCACCGATCCGAAGACGATGTGCTTCAGCCCGGTACGGCCGTGAGTGGCCATGAAGATGGCGTCGGCCTTCTCTTCATCGGCAACCTTGAGAATTTCCTGGGAAGGCTGGCCCAGCCTGACTTCGAGACCTGGTTCCATCCCGTCGGGGAAGATGGAAGCGGCGATCGTGGCTAGGTTGGCGTGGGCCTCCTCCGACACTTGTCTTTCATAGGCGGCCGTATCGAAGGCGATTTCCGAAGCCTCGATCTGGGGGCTCGGAAGGTGCTGGATGGGCTTGTTGACGTACAGCACGATAACCTCCGAACCGAATTTTTCCGCCATTTCGCTGGCCATTTTCAGCCCGCAAAGCGATGCTTCGCTGAAATCGGTGGGACAGAGGATTTTTTGGAAGGGAAACATGGTCCGACCTCCCGTGGCTTCCCCGCCGTGGCCGGGGATGGGAATGATGGGTGATCTGCATACCCTCGCACCGCACAACTTACAAAGGTTTGCCGGACATGGCCTTCTATGCTGATTTCGCTGGTCACTACGAAAAGATCTTCCCTTTTCGCCGGTCCGTGGCCGAATTCCTGGATCGCTGGCTGCCCGCCGAGGGCAGGATCCTGGACATCGGCTGTGGAACGGGCCGCTACTGCGCGGCCCTGGGTGAAACCGGGCGGCAAACCCTGGGCATCGATCTCGATCCGGGGATGATCAGCGAAACGGAAAGAATCCATCCCGCGGGAAAATTCCGGATCCTGGGCATGGAGGAAATCGGCCTGCTCCCGACGGGAGGATTCGCGGGGGTTTTCTGCATCGGCAATGTCCTGCCCCATCTGCCGGCCCACCAGTTGGCGGGGTTCCTGGTGGATGTCAAACGCCTGCTGGAACCGGGTGGGGTCTGGATCTTCCAGACCGTGAATTTCGATCCCATCATGGACGAAGACGATTTCATCTTTCCGGAGATCAACCTGCCCACGGAACAGTTGACCTTCCTGCGTTGGTACGATGACATCGGGACCCATCGCCTGGTTTTCCACACGAGTCTGGCCGGGCCCAAGGGGGAGGTATTCTCGGGTGAAGTGCCTTTGTATCCCCGCACCAGCACCGATTACAGCCTCGGACACAAAGCTACGGGGTTCGAGAAACTGGGTCATTTCGCCGACTTCTCCGGCCAGGGGTTCCATCCCACGGAGCAGTCCGGCAGCGTGTTCGTCTGGCGTAAACCCTGACTTCGTCCGGGCCGGTTCTTGCAAAACCGGACGGAATTTGGTACAATGAATAGCAGTTGAGTTTCGCCTGTCCGTTTTTAGGGCAGGCTCATTGTTTCCGGAAGGTCTTACGTGCAGCAGCATATCCGCATCTCGATCAACCGCCATTGGTGGTGGCTTAACCGCCGGACGGTGAGGTGCGCGCTGCTGTAACGATATTCATCAAGCGCAATCCAGCCGCCGGCTTCTTCAGGAAGCCGGCGGCTTTTTTTTCGACACGACCAGAGAAACAAATCAACTGGATCCCCGGATCCGTAAGAAGGAGAAAAGCCATGGGAAACCCGCAGGAAAATACCAGCATCGACAACAAGGAAAACCTGCTCGGCCAACCCGACGAAAACGGATTCTTCGGCCCCTACGGGGGACGCTTTGTCCCGGAGCCCCTCGTCGCTCCCCTCGATGAGTTGACCGAGGCGTTCCTGCGCCATCGGGACGATGAAATATTCAGGAAGGAACTGGCCCGGGAGTATCTGCACTATTCCGGACGGCCGACTCCTCTGTATCACGCCGAGCGATTGAGTGAACATCTCGGTGCGACCGTGCTGCTCAAGCGCGAGGACCTGAACCACCTGGGGGCGCACAAGCTCAACAACTGTCTGGGCCAGGCTCTCCTGGCCCGCCGCATGGGCAAGAAGAAGATCATCGCCGAAACAGGGGCCGGTCAGCACGGAGTGGCCACCGCGGCGGTCGCGGCCCGCCTCGGCCTGGCGTGCGACATCTACATGGGCGAGGAGGACATGCGCCGGCAGCATCCCAACGTCACGCGCATCGAGTTGATGGACGCTCGGGTCGTGCCGGTCACCAGCGGTGACAAAACCCTCACCGCGGCGGTCGACGAGGCCATCGGAGCTTGGGTCGCCGAGGTGGACGAGGCCTACTACCTGTTGGGTTCCGCGGTCGGGCCTCATCCCTATCCGTTGATGGTCCGCCACTTCCAGTCGATCATCGGCCAGGAGGCGCGCCGTCAGGTCCTGGAACAGTTCGGCCGCCTGCCCGACCTGCTGACCGCCTGCGCCGGCGGGGGCAGCAACGCCATCGGGCTGTTCCACCCCTTCCTGGCGGACCAAGAAGTGAAGATGGTGGGTGTTGAAGCGGCCGGCTCCGGGGTGACCACCAACCGTCATGCCGCCACGATGTCCACCGGCAAGCCCCAGGTCATCCACGGCATGAATACGTACTGCGTCGAGGAGGGTACCGTCACGGCGGCCGGCAACCACTGCATCGCCGCGGGATTGGATTATCCGGGCATCGGGCCGGAACACAGTTTCCTCAAGGATGCCGGAAGGGTCCGGTACGAAGCGGCGGACGACCGGGAGGTGGTGGCCGCTTTTGAGAACCTCTGCCGGCTCGAAGGAATCATCCCGGCGCTGGAAAGCTCCCACGCCCTGGCATATCTGGAACGGATGAGGGGCGAGTTTCCCGAGGACTACCTGGTCATCGTCAACCTGTCGGGACGGGGCGACAAGGACATGGAGGAATTCATCACCAGGCGGAATGATATCGATCGTGGCGAAGCCAATGGTGGCGCTGACGGGGAGGGACCCAGGTCCGGTCTCTTCTGCTGAAGGAAAGGATATCCCGCAAAGGCAAGGATCCTGAATTGGCGGCGCAGGCCCTGAGGTCTGCGCCGCAATAATATTATGTCAGGCTATCATTGCGTTATTCTTGAATCTGTTTGGATCCCCTGATACGTTGGCGGGCAAGGAAATATTGGAAGTCAGGCCGATACGCGAGGACCGAAAATGCTATTGGACAAGAAAGACGTTCTGGGAATATTGCGCTGCCCAAGGTCGGGTAGCGCACTGACGGCAGGCAACAATGGATTGATCGCGGATTCCAACGGGGAAAGGATCGATTACGAAATAATCGAAGACTATCCCGTATTGATTGATTTCAATAAAAGCGTATTGAAAAAAGAAGATATCAAGACACTTTCCTCCGTCGTCGGAAGACATTCCTATTCCGGATTGTTGGGCTTTGTTAAGCGTTTGGTGTCTCCGCCAAAACCCATAACCGCCAAAAACGTGGAAAACATATTGGATTTGATACTCGAGGGAAATGATGGTGCGAGAGTATTGATTGTAGGGGGAGGATCAATTGGACAAGGGATGGAGCCCTTCTATGACGACCCTCGAATAGAACTCGTGTCTTTCGATATCTATGCTTCACCCATGGTCCAGTTTTTAGCGGATGCCCACAATATTCCCTTACCGGAAAACAGTTTCGATGCGGTAATAATCCAGGCCGTATTGGAACATGTTCTGGATCCGGGAAAGGTGGTTTCAGAAATCCACCGGGTATTGAGAAGCAAGGGGATTGTCTATGCTGAAACCCCTTTTCTCCAACACGTCCATGAAGGCCCCTATGATTTCACCAGGTTTACCGAAAGCGGGCATCGATATCTATTCAGGAAATTTGAGTTGTTGGAGTCGGGGGCGTCTGCGGGCGCGGGTACCCAGTTGATCTGGTCATTGGACAATTTCTTTCGTGGTCTCTTCAGATCCAGGAAAATGGGTAAGATAATCAAGCTCTTGTTCTTTTGGCTTCAGTATTGTGACGGACTAATCCCGGATTCATATAATATCGACTCTGCCAGCGGAGTGTTTTTTTTGGGGAAAAAGCAAAATTCAGCCATCGGTTTTGATGAAATAATCACCCATTACAAAGGGGCTCAGCGATAAAGGTTCGGCAAGCCCCGGGTCGTTTTGAGGCCTCGAATGTCAATTGGACAAATTTCTCCGCATCAAGAACAGGGTCCGTTCGCTGCCTTCGATAACTGCCTTGTCGAGGATCTCGAAAAAACCGGCAAAGGCCTGTTCGAAACCGGCCAGATCGTAGGTGGGAAAGACATCCTCCCGTGTGGCCAGCAGGCGCTGGACCTGGGAATCGGTTTTCGGCACGAACTCGATGATGAGATGCCTGCCGGCTAGCGCGAAAAATTCCGCCAACCGGTCCAAGGGCACGTTGTTGCTGATGGCCAGATGGTGGACCAAAGCCAAGGCGATCACCGTGTCGGCGGGGCCGCGGTCCAGGAAGGAGTCCCTTTCCCGGTGGCCCCAGCCGAGAGCGGGACTGGGGTTGGTCAGATCCATCACCAGAGGCAGCATATGGGGCCGCCCGCCCTTTCGGCAGGCCCGCCAGTTCTGTTCCACCGCGGTTGGATCGATGTCCGCGGCCAGGGTGAACAACCCCCGGTCGCTGGCAACCTGGCTGAAATAACCGTTGTTGGCCCCGACATCCCAGACGGTCCGGCTATCGGTTCTGTCCAGCATTGTTCCGACGAGGTCTTTTTTGGTCTGGAGAGAAGATTCCGAATAGTTGGTGTCGTCGTAGTACTCGCCCCACTCGGTGCCGCCCGGGCGCCAGTTCAACTTGGCGACGGTGCCTTTCAGGCTGTCGATGATCCCCAGGAGGGCCTTCTTGCCGACCCGGGTTGTCCTGCCGGTCGATCGGCGAGCCTCGTGTTTCTTCTGACTGCGGGCGTGGGCGTGGATATGCATCAACAGGCCCGGCGAAAATCGGGTGCGCATGGGCAACAGGCGGGCGGCCAGATCCAGGGGAACCCCATCTATATTCGATCGCAGCAAAGCGCCCAACCTGATATCCCGTAACGCCATGAGCGCCAGCGGGGCCAGGAAGTGCTGGCAGAACTGGCGGTAGGCGACCCAGGGCGCGCCATCCTGGTAGGCCGTAAACGACAACGTGTCGATGAGTACGGGCCGTCCCTCGTGGAACTGGATGTTGTAGGCGCTGGCGTCCTTCAACGACATGCCCTTCTTCAGGGCCAGGCGTTGGATGCGCAGGGTGACCAGGGCGGCGTCCTTCAGCTGGGAAAAGCACCACTCGTAGGGATAACTGATGAAGGGCACGAGCTCCGGTTCAAGGATCCGGACAGCATCGTTGCTTCGAGCCAGGTCGAGGGAGACCTCGCGGTGAGGGATGAGCAGGCCCTTTTCGATCAGGAGGTCGTACAGACCGGAATCCCGCAGCAGGTTGTAGTCCGTCTCGTAGGACCGGTTCACCTGACGGAAGAGAGTTCCCTGGTGATGGAAGAGGAATCCGCTGGGGTCACGGAAGGAGGCGGCGTGAGGCCCGTCACTCATCAGGGTCGTCGTCTTCGTCCATGGATTTGCCGGTGAGGAGCGACTTGATGCGGTGCCAGTACATCTTCACGGCGATGCCGGCGCCCACGACCGCGGCGATGATGCCCTGGATCACGAAGCTCCCGGTCCCCGGATCGATGTAGGCCAGAGCCGGGGCCGGCAGCAGGACCATCGCCAGGGCCACGGCCAGCGCCAGCGGGGCCAGGGAGCCCCGGCGGGAACTTTTCCTGTTGGATTCCATTAGCAGTTTTCTCCAGTTCGGATCATTGTCGCGATTACGGTTCCTTTGGCCTGGCAACAATATGACCTGTCAGCCCGTTTTGTAAAGATCCGACCCGCGACGGCAAGCCCCGGCTCTTTCGGAGGTCGCTCTTGCCATTTGCCGAGGATCCTGATATTTCTGCAATGAGTTTGCCGGGATCCCCGCCGAACCGGGACCCGAACCCTCCCAGGAACGAAGGAAGATAAAGATGGAGCTGTCCAGGAAATCCATCCCCGCCGGGGGTGTCCTGCTTTTTCTGACCCTGACCCTTTCCTGCCTGCTGCCCACCCAGGCCCTGTCCGTCGACGGGGAATCTGCTTCACCGGTCACTCTCAGCGGGGATTTCAAGTCGGCCATCGTCATCGACGCCGAAACCGGCCTGGTCCTGGTGGCCGCCAGGGAAAAACAGCGCCGGCAGCCGGCGTCCATGTTGAAGATGATGACGGAATTGATCGTTCTTGAGCACTTGGCGGAAGACGACATGAAGATGGATGAACCGGTCAAGGTATCCGCCAAGGCCAGCAAGATGGGCGGATCCCAGGTTTATCTGAAGCATGGGGAGATCTTCACGGTGGAGGAGCTGCTCCACGCCTTGGCCATTCACTCGGCCAATGACGCCGCCGTGGCCTTGGCCGAGCACGTCGCCGGCTCAACGGAGGCCTTCATCGACCTGATGAACATGAGGGCCCGGGAACTTGGCATGGCCGACACCGAATTCCATTCCGTCCACGGGCTGCCGCCTGGCTGGAAGCAGAAGCCGGATATAACCACTGCCAGTGACCTGGCCATCCTGGGCCGCGAACTGATCAAATACCCCAAGGCCCTCGAGTGGGCCTCGACCAAGACAGCCCCTTTCCGGGACGGGAAGTTCATCCTCACCAATCCCAACAAACTGGTCGGCAACTACAGGGGTCTGGACGGGATCAAGACCGGTTACACTGGCGCAGCGAAGTTCTGCGTCACGGCCACGGCCATTCAGAAGGGCAAGCGATTGATCTCGGTGGTGATGGGGTGTTCCACCGACAAGGCGCGCGCGACGGAGACCACTCGCCTGCTCACCTACGGTTTCAACATGTACAAGCAGGTGCCGGTGATCGCAACGGCGGGGGAGGCCCTCGACGAGCCTGTGGCGGTCAAGGGCGGCAAGAAGAAGAAGGTCACGGTGGCTTATGGTGAGTCGCTGACCGTCAGCGTACCCAAGAACCGGGAAGGAGACCTCGTCATCCAGAATGAGATTTCCGAACCTATCCAGGCGCCCCTGACTCTCGGCCTGGAGGTTGGCCGGGCCGTGGTCCTGCTGGACGGGCTGGAACTCGGGAGCGTTCCCATCGTGACCATGGAGGAAATCGCCAAAGGGAACTGGCTGAACCGACTATTGAACTGAACGGGAAATCATCAAAAATCAAAAAAACATAAAAATCGGGAACAAAACTGGTTGAAAATTTTTTGACAAGTTACTGACGCGAACGGTCCAGGGAACTAGAATACGAAACAACCAACCACAACCTGGAGCGGGTCGACCGGGTTTCCCGACCAGCGTTCCAAGGAGGAATCATGAAAAGGCAGTTGTTGATCTCATTTTCCCTCGTCGTGCTTGGCGGCCTGATGCTTGGCATGGCACAGGATGCGATCGCCGGCCATGAAATCGTCGGAGCTCCCAAATGCAAGGTCTGTCACAAGGCCAAGACCGGGGACCAGTGGAAGATCTGGACCGAATCCAATCATGCCAAGGCCTTCGAGACCCTGGCCTCGGAGGAGTCCAAGAAGATCGCCGCCGAAAAAGGGCTCGGCGATCCCCAGCAGGAGGATGCCTGCCTGAAGTGTCACGCCACCAAGGCTTTTCTGGGCGAGAAGGCGGTTGTCAGCGCCAAGGGAAAATACGCCGATAGCGAGGGCGTCGGCTGCGAAGCCTGCCATGGTCCCGGCTCCGACTACAAATCCAAGAAGATCATGACGAATCCGGAAGCCCACGAGGCAGCCGGCCTGTTGATCGTCAAAACCGAGGAAGCCTGCACCAAGTGCCATAACGAGGAAAGCCCCACCTTCAAGGGCTTCGAATTCGAGAAGCGCTGGGCCGAAATCGCCCACCCGGTTCCGGTGGAGGAGTAAGCGGCCGGCAAGCCCGGAGGAGGGAAGCCATCGTGAACTCCAGCAGGAATCTGGGACACTTTCCAGTTGACCCCACCGCCCGATCCAGGCGGTGGGGTTTTTTCAAGCCGGCGGTTCCGGCGGTCCTTCTGCTGATGGGGGCCGTCTTGCCGCTGGGCCTGGCGGGGTGTGCCGGATCCTCCCCTGAAAAGTGTCTGGACCCGGGGGGTATGGAGTTTTCGGCCCAGGAGGACTCACTGGGAATCGAGGAATTTCTCGCCCTGGAACCGGCCCACCGACAAGTGCGGCGCGTCGGGGCGGAAATCTGGCTGGATAGGGCCCGGAACGCTCCCAAGGCCAACGACAGGGTACAGGCCCTGGCCAATGCGGCGGGCCTGACACCCGATGATCCGGAAATCTGGCTCCGGTTGGCCAAGATATGGCGTTGGGTGGGAGACAACCTGCGGACCGAGGCCTGCCTGGACAACGCCGCGGCGGCGGTGCGCAAGCTGGGGCGCAAGGATTCCGATCTGTCGGATCGGTCACGTGGTTACAAGAAGGATGCCGCCCTGCGCACGGGCATTCTGCGGGCCTGGCTGCATTACGACCGGGCCGAGTACCACGAGGGCCTGAAGTGGGCCAAGGCCGCCTCGCGCCTCGAACCGGGCAACGCCATGGCCCTGCAGGTGCAGGGAGTGCTGGTGGCGAGCCTGGGACATCGGTCGCAGGCCCACGAGATCGCCGGGGATATCCAGCGGGCCCGTGGTTTCAAGACCGACACGGCCTGGATCCTGTCCAACCTGGACCGGGCCTGGGGCCGGCACCGGGAAGCTTTCAATTTCTATCTGAATCTGCGTCCCAAGGAAGAACACGCGGCTGAATGCTGGCGGGACATGGGACTGTCGGCCGAACGGGTGGGCGAATGGTCCTACGCCCGGCGATGGTACCGGGAATCCGTGGCCGAACTGCCTTTCGAGGACACCTCCTGTCTGGTGGAAATCACCCACGACCGTTTGGATTCCCGACCACGGTCCAGTCAGCAGCCCGTTTGGATGGCCTTCGGGCGCTATTACGTGACCGGGTCCCGGTCGGCCTATACCGCTTACGTCCTGGAGCGGTTCGAACAGGCCTCCAGTCCGGAAGAGAAGGACGCCTGGGGCGGACTCCTGGTCAATTCCGCGGGGATTTGCATACGCCTGAACGAGGACAAGCCCTGGGCGTTGCGCGCGCGAGGGATCGTTTTCGCTCGGACAGGCAAGGAAGACAGGGGTCTGGAAGATTTTCAGCGGGCCGCGAAGTGGTTGAAGGAACTGGGCGTCGAAGACGCCAGGGTGGCAGCGGAAATGGGACACCTGATCCTGGTCGGTGAACAGCCGAGAAGGGCCATCCCGCATCTCCGCAGGGCGGTGGAACTGGACGGAAAAAACGCGGGCGCGTGGAGCGATCTGGGTATGGCCCTGATCATGACCGGGAACCGGCCCGGCGCCAAAAGGGCTCTGACCATGTCCATCGATCTCGATCCCGACTCCGCGACGGCCTGGTACAACCGGGGCTTGATGAACCTGCACGAGGACAACCTGGACCAGGCGGAAGCCGATCTGCTCAAGGCGGCCGAGCTGGCCCCGGAAAACCAGGAAGTGGCCAAGTTGTTGCAGCGGATTGTGCAGAAGAGGAAAAAGCGGGAGAAAAATTTCGAATAAATGTCATCCTGTTTCTTGAGGTTGATCGGCCTTCCTGATAGACTTGCCGCGGAATGGACATTGGCGGGAGTACCCCTGCGTTTTTACTTCCCAACGAGAGAATGATCTTCACCATGATGATCCGAAATTTCCGATGGCAGGGCTCCTGGATCATTCCGGGGGTCTTTTGCGGAACCCTGTTCCTGTTGGCCGGGTGCACGGTGGGACCGGATTATGAAACTCCGGAGCTCGAAGCCGTGCCTGACGCCTGGCAAAACGCGGCGTCCGAGGATATAGCCGACTCAAGTTCCGTCCTCAAGGAATGGTGGACCGCCTTCGGGGACACCCTGCTGGACACCCTGATGGTCAGGGCCCAGGTGGCCAATCTTGATGCGGCCCAGGCCATCGGCAGGATCCGCGAGGCGCGGGCCTACCACCAGATCGCCGGTGGTGACTATTACCCCCAGGTGGGTCTGGACGGATCGTTCACCAGGACCGAGATCGGTGAAAACACGGCCTTGGGAGGCATTGCCGCACTTGGCGACAACCCCAGCAACAACTGGGAATTCGGGTTGGGCGCGAGCTGGGAGATCGATGTCTTCGGCCGCATCCGCCGCACCCGTGAAGCGACCGGCGCACGGGTTCAGGCTTCGATCGAGGATTACCGTGACGTGATGGTTTCCCTCCAGGCAGAGGTCGCCGTGACCTATGTCGATGTTCGGACCACTCAATTGCGTCTCGAATACGCCCGGGACAACGTGGAAAGCCAGCGGGAGACGATGGATATCGTCATTGCCCGGGAGGACGCGGGCCTGGTTCCGCTTTTGGACGTGACCCGCGCCCGGTCCAATCTGGCCAATACCGAAGCTGCCATACCGTTACTGGAAACGGGACTCGAGGTATCACTCAACCGGCTGGCCATCCTGTTGGGGCAGGTCCCCGGTTCGCTGGATGAAATGTTGAGGCAATTCCAGGAAATTCCCAAGCCGGACATCGATATGGCCATGTCCCTGCCGGCGGAGCTGCTCCGCCGCCGGCCTGACGTGAGGCGGAGTGAGCGTGAACTGGCTGCTCAGACCGCCCTCATCGGGGTGGCCACAGCCGACCTGTATCCCAGTTTTTCCCTGGCCGGGGTCATGACCCTCCAGGCCAGCGAATTTGGTGACCTGGGCAAGAGCGGTCACTTCGGGTGGTCCCTGGTTCCCGGTGTGAGGTGGAATCTGTTCACCGGCGGCAAGATCCGGGGTCAGATCAAGGCCGAAGAAGCGAAAACCGCACAGCTTCTGGCGGGTTATGAAATAACGGTTCTGAACGCCCTGGCAGAAGTGGAAAATTCCCTGGTGGCCCTCAGGCAGGAAAATATTCGCCGGGGGCTGCTGCAGATCGCCGTCGACGCATCACAACAGTCCGTGGAACTGGTCCACACCCAGTACGTCGAAGGGCTGACCGATTTCCAGAGTTATCTGGATGCCCAGCGGGTCCTGTTCGATCAACAGGATTCATATGCGTCCTCTCGAGGACAGGTCTTCACAAATCTGGTCAACCTGAATCGGACCCTGGGTGGTGGATGGTCGCTGGACGACCCTGATCCCGACCTTCCTGTTGAAGAAGATACAGTGGCCGCAAATGACGGCGGCGATA
>CBDURF010000058.1:0-18938 GCA_965369705.1 uncultured bacterium | reverse complement strand
TCGACCAGGATCGTCCGGCAGAATTCCGTCAGGGACGGATCGCGCGCGCCCATGACCAGCACCAGGTCGCCGGGCCGGGCTTCGGCCGCGATGGCCGCGGGCAGTTTGTCGCGCGCGGCAAGGAAACGAGCGTCCCGACCATGGCCGCGGATATCATCGACGAGATCCCCGGACGAGATGTCGCGGGTCACGGTTCCCCCCGCAAAAAAGATTTCGGGCAGCCACAGCACATCGTCCGGACCCAGGTTGGCGGCGAACGTCTCCACCAGAGCCTCGCGCAGGAAGCGGGTAGGCCCGAAGCCGTGGGGCTGGAAAACGGCCAGGACCCGACCCCCGGTCTGCGTCAGGCAGCCATGGGCGGCGGCCAGGGCGGCGGCGATCTTGTCCGGGTTGTGGGCGAAGTCGTCGATCACCTCGACGCCCCCGGCCGCTCCGATCCTCTCGAACCGCCGCGAAACTCCCGCGAAGCCGGCCAGGGCCGGAGCCATCTGCTCCAGAGTGATCCCGCACGACCGGCAGGCGGCGATGGCGGCCGTTGCGTTCTCCACGTTATACAGGCCGGGCCCGGGCAGGCTGAAGGTCACGTCCTCCACCCGGAAATCCGACCCGTCCGGACGCAGGGAGACATCCCGCGCCCAGGTTCCGGGTCGGCCGTCGCCGTCCACCCCGAACACCTCGGCGCCGTCCGCCAGGGAAGCCAGATTGGCGTCCGCACCGACCACAAGGGGGCCGGAGACGTTGTCCTTGAAGGTCCGGAACATGGCCATGACCTCCTCGGGCGTCTTGTGATCCAGTCCGAGATTGAGAATGACCCCGGCCCAGGGGTGGTACCGGACCAGGCTGCCGTCGCTCTCGTCGGCTTCGATGACGAGATAGGGCTCGGCGGCATCCGGTCCCGGGGCGCCGGGCGCCCACGCGTTACCGATGCGGCCTTCATTCACCAGTGCGGCCACAGGGCCGCCGGTCAAGAGGCCGGGATCCTTGCCGCAGGCGCGAAGGATGGTGAACACCATTGCCGTGACGGTGGATTTGCCGCTGGTGCCCGACACCGCGATTGTGCGGTGGGCGGCGACATACCGGGCCAGCAGTTCGGAGCGGTGCAGGATTGGAATGCCGTGTTTCCGGGCCGCCGCGATGTCCGGGACGCGATCCTCAACCGCGGTACTGACCACAATCGCCGCGCAGGTGTGTCCTGCGAACATCCCACCGGGCTCCGCGACAGCCGGGAAGCTGCCGTCCTGGGGCAGGATCCCGATGCCGAGATCCTCCAGCCGGGAGCGAATGTCCTGCCTTTCGCCCTGGTCGAAGGCCCGATCGCTGCCGGTGGCCGGTCCGCCGGCCTGGACATGAAACTGGGCCAGACCACTCATGCCGCTGCCGGCGACGCCGGCGAAATGCAGCCAGGCGCCCGGACCGAGGCGGATATCCGCATTTTCAGAGGATGACAACGGGATCCCCCTCTTCGACCCGGTCGAACAAGGCCACCACATCGAGACTGGTCATGCGCACGCAACCTCCTGATTCCGGCGAGCCGATTGCCTCCTCGTGATTGGTGCCGTGGATGTAGATGTACCTGGCCAGGCTGTCGATGCCAGGGCCCCGGTTGACGCCGTCTTCCAGCCCGTCCAGGGTCAGGATGCGCGTCAGGATCAGGTCGCCCTCCGGCGGCTCCAACGCCTCGCGGGCGGTGTGCCGCCACAGATTGCCGGTGGGCTGTCTGTTTTTGAAGATCATGCCCGGTTCGGCGTCTTCGCCGATCTTCCGGTCGACCCGGTGCAAACCGGGGGGTGTCCCACCGGAATCCTGACGGTTGTCCAGCCCGGTTGCGGCCGTGGAAACGGGCCAGCCGGCGATGGCCTCGGTTCCCTGCAGCAAGACCAGGCGCTGGGCCATGACATCCACCAGCAGCCAACGACCGGTGAAACCGGGTTGCCGGGCGAGGATCATGTCCCGGCCCTCGGCGATCAGCCGGGCCAGGTTATCGTCAGGCGGAGTTCCAGGGAACGGGCTCATTAGGCTTCCTTGCCAACAGGGTGGTTTCTGACCAACTTACTCGTTAAAGAATTATCGACCAACCGCCGGGGGAATTCCAATGTACGATATCGAGAGGTCTCTGGACAAACAGATCCTCGCGGTCATGAACAACAAGCCGGCGGTGGTTTTTGCCGAACCCACCGACCCGCGCATCATCGAGGGCGCCTGCTACCTGCCCCGCTTCATCCGACCGGTGTTTCTGGCGTCGGAGCAGGCGGTCAAGGATGTCATCCACCGCGAGCTTGGCCATGTGGATGCCACCCGCATCGAATTCGCCCTCTCCGAAAGCGCGTTCGTCGATCCGGAGGAACGCACCGATCTCCTGGAGGAATTCGCCCAGGCCTGTATCGAGCTGCCCCAGGCCATTCGGCGCTGCAACGAATTCGACGAGGCCCTCCAACTGATCCGGGAACCCGCCCGCTTCGGCATCATGGCCGTGAGAATGGGACATGCCGACATCGTTGTCGGCGGCATCACCCACGATCCCCGTGATTATTTCCGGCCCATGACCCGACTGCTGGCCAAGCAGGAGGTGCTCTGCGAGGCGGGCGTCATCGTGCTGCCGGACAGCCATCCCTCGGACATCTTTCCCCACAACATCCTGGTGGTGGGGGACGTGGGCTCGAACGCCACCATGAATCCCGAGGTCCTGGCCAACGTGGCGGTGGGCACCTGCGCCGTGGCCCGGGATCTGTTCCCCGAAGCGGTATTGCCGACCATCAACGGGGCCATGGTTTCCTATTCCAACAAAGGATCGGACGAAGGGCCGAGCCCCGACCTGGTGCGCCGGGCCAGCACCCTGGTCCCCGAAGTCCTGGCCGACCGCATCAAGTTGGGCAAGCGTTACAGCACGATCAACATCGAGGGCGAGGTCAAGATCAGTGTGGCGATCTCGCGCCGCAGCGCCCACCTGTACCGGAAGGGCCAGGAAAAGACCTTCGTGGGCGGCACCAACGTCCTGATCGTGCCCAACCTCGACACCGGCAACCTGCTCTTCCATCTCTACGCGACACGGTATCCGGACGCCAAGAAATTCAGCGTCATGTTCGGAATCCGCTTCCAGGGCGTGGATCTGCCCATGGACAGCACGGCAGAAGACGCCGTTCTGGGCGTCAAGGCCTGCGTCCTGCGTCTCCACCGCTTCAAACACTGGTCGCGGACTCCCAAGGATACCTTTTTCCCGCGCCACCGGATCCTTGCCATCAACCCGGGTTCGACCTCGACCAAGATCGCCGTGTACGAGGGAGAGCTGGAACGGTTCTCCCAGGAGATCCAGCATTCGGCCGAGGAACTGGAACCCTTCGAGGGGAAGCGCGTCGTCGAACAGTACGGCCTGCGCAAGGAGATGATCCTCGCCGCCCTGCACAACCACGGAATCACGGTAGACGACCTGGACGCCGTGTCTGGGCGCGGGGGCGTGCTGCAGCCCATCCCCCATGGCACCTACCCGGTGAACGATCGCATGCGTGAGGACCTGCTCGCCGGCACAGGCAGCGATCACGCCTCGAACCTGGGCGCCCTGATCGCTCGCGAACTGGTGGGGGATTCGGGCAAGCCCGCGTACATCGTCGACCCCGTGGTGGTGGACGAAGCTCCCGCCCGGGTCAAGATCACAGGTATGAAAGCTCTTCGGCGCCAGGTGATTTCCCACGCCTTGAACCAGATTTCCACCGCCCGGCGCTACGCCGAGGAAAACGAGACCTTCTACGAGTACCTGAACCTGATCGTCTGTCACATGGGCGGCGGCATCACGATCGGCGCCCATGCCAAGGGGCGTTACATCGACGTGAACAACGGCCTGGACGGAGAAGGGCCCTTCAGCCCCCAGCGTTCCGGGTCCGAACCCACGGGGCAGATGATCCGCTTGTGTTTCAGCGGCCGGTACACGGAGGAGGAGCTGCTCAAACTGAACAAGGGCCGGGGCGGCCTGATCGATCTTCTGGGCACGGCCGATTTCCGGGAAGTCGAACGGAGGGTCCGGGAGGGAGACCCGGAAGCCGGCGAAGTCTACGAGGCGATGGTCTATCAGATCTGCAAAAACATCACCGCGCTGCTGCCGGCCTTCGACGGCAACGCGGTGGACCGGGTCCTGCTGACCGGCGGTCTGGCCCGTAGCGAAATGTTGGTCGCGGACATCACCGCCGGGGTGAAGGCCATGAGCTGTGGGGTGACCGCCTATCCGGGGGAAAACGAGATGCGCGCCCTGGTCAAGGGCGCCCTGCGGGTGCTCAACGGCAAGGAAGAAGCCCGCACCTACGATCCGCGGCCGGCGTCATGAGGGCAGGGAACAGGGCATGAATCCCGTACGCAGTCTCGATCAGCTCATCCGCGATCTGCAGGACCGGCCCAGTCGCCGCGTGGTCGTGGCCGCCGGGCACGATCCCAACACCATCCAGGCCGCCGCCCGCGCCGTGGCCGAAGGTATCGCCGAGGTGACCCTGGTCGGTGACGGCGCGCGCATCGACAGGCTTTGTGCGGAAATGGGCCTGGATGTCGACGGTTTTTCGGTCGTCGAGGAATCCGACGCCGTCACCGCGGGACGAACCGCCGTCGCCATGGTCCGCTCCGGCCGGGCCGACGTGCTGATGAAGGGCATGATCCCGACTTCCGACTACATGAAGCAGATCCTGGACAGGGAACACGGTCTGTTGCCGGAAGGGCATGTCCTGACCCATGTGACCGTCCTGGAACTGCCCGCCTACGTGGCCAGCCAAGGCAAGCTCCTGTTCGTCGCCGACGTGGCCATCATTCCGACGCCTGACCTTCAGACCAAGGTGAAGATCCTGGAATACTGCATCGCAGCGGCCCTGAGCTTCGGGATCGAGAAACCGCGCGCGGCCCTGATCGCGGCCACGGAAAAGGTGAGTCCCAGGATGAAGGCCACCGTCCACGCCGCCGAGATCACCGAGATGGCCCGCCGGGGAGAGATCAGCGGGGCCATCGTGGACGGACCCCTGGCGCTGGACGTGGCCCTGTCGCCGGAGGCCTGCCGCATCAAGGGCCTCAAATCGCCCGTGGAAGGCCGCGCCGACATCCTGGTTTTTCCGAACATCGAAGCCGGAAATGTCTTCTACAAGTCCTCGACCATTCTGGCGGGCGCCCGTTTGGCCGCGACCGTGATGGGCACCACCGCCCCCTGTGTCCTGACCAGCCGCGCAGACAGCGAGGAATCCAAGTTCCTGTCCATCGCCATGGGCTGCCGGCTGGTGGGTCATGATCCGGATTGAACCTAGTCAAGAGGAGGAAACGACATGCCGAACACGACCGAAAACCTGAAAGAAGCCTTCGCCGGCGAAAGCCAGGCGTTCCAGAAGTACAGCGCCTTCGCCAAGGCCGCGGAAAAAGACGGCAAGCCCAACATCGCGCGCCTGTTCCGCACCACGGCTCAGGCCGAGTTGATCCACGCCGAGGGTCACCTCGGGTCCCTCGCAGGTATCGGCGACACGGTGGAGAATCTGCAGGGCGCCATCGACGGCGAGACCTACGAGTTCACCGAGATGTATCCGCCCATGCTCGAGCAGGCTGAGGCCGAGGGTCACAAGGCCAAGCGCATGTTCAAGTTCGCGGTGGCGGCGGAGCAGGTGCACGCCAAGCTCTACGCCCTGGCGCTGGAAGCAGCGAAGAAGGGCGAGGACCTGACCGAGGTGGACTTCCATCTTTGCCCGGTGTGCGGCTACATCGAATTCGGCGCGGCCCCGGACAAGTGCCCGATCTGCGGCATGCCTGGAGCGAAGTTCGTGCAGGTCTGATCCGGGCTTTGTTCATCAAAGGGGGGAGACTTTCGCCGGCAGGTGATTCCCGACGATCTCCCCCAACAACCGTGCCGATTTGCGACGGGTGTAGCCGCGGCGCCAGTACAGGCAGACCTCGCGGCTGGGGACCTGGCCGGTGAAGGGCCGGATTAGGATCTGGCCCGAGAACTCCTCGACAACCCCGATGGCCAGGGCCGGCAGCAGGGTGCAGCCCACCCCGGCGGCCACCATGCTGCGCAGTGTCTCCAGGCTGCTTGACCGCAGCAGTTCGCGCACCGGGTTGGTCGGCAGACTACAGAATTCCACGACTTGTTCCCGCAGGCAGTGTCCTTCGTCAAGCAGGAGAAGCGGTTCGTCCCACAGGTCTTCCTGTTTGACCCGGCGCTTACGGCCCAGGGTATGTCCGGCGGGCAAGGCCAGATGGAAATCCTCCCGGTACAGCTTCATCTCCTCCAGTCCGGAAACCGCCACCGGAGGGGACAGCAGGGCCGCGTCCAGGCTGCCGTTCTTGAGCGCGGCGACGAGGTCGTCGGTTTTATCTTCCCGCAAATGAAGGACCAGCTCGGGATAGGCCTCCCTCAAGCTCCCGATCACATGCGGGAACAGGTAGGGCCCGACCGTGGGAATGGCGCCCAGCCGGAAGGTCCCGGTCAGAGGCGCCCGGTGTCGGTGGGCCAGATCGTCCAACGTCTCCGCTTCAGCGAGGACCCGGCGCGCCTGGGCAATGACGGGTTCGGCGCCGTCGGCGATCATCACGACGCGGGTTCCCCGTTCAAAGACCTCCCAACCCAGATCTTCTTCCAGGTTGCGGATTCCCGCGCTCAGGGTCGGCTGGGTGACGTGGCAAACCGCCGCCGCCCGCCCGAAATGGAGGTGATCCGCCACCGCGACGAGGTATTTCAATTCCTGAAGGGTCATGGGTATATAATAGATAAAATCTATTAAATCTTCAAATTAAATCGATTGGTTCAATCAATAAAGTGTCGCTATCTTGTCCCTGTTGACACGATGAACCCGATGAACCGGCCGAAAATCGGCCTCGACCCGAAGGAGACGTCATGAGCCACTTCATGCAGGATGACCAACGCCGGGAAATCGCCCGGAGCGCCGCCAGGCTTCTCGCCGAAAGCTACGCCCTGTACCTGAAAACCCACAACTACCATTGGAACGTGACCGGACCGATGTTCAACACCCTTCACACCATGTTCCAGACCCAGTACGAGGAGTTGGCCCTGGCCGTGGACGACGTGGCCGAGCGGATCCGGACCCTCGGCTCCTACGCTCCCGGTTCGTTCCGGGAATTCGGCGAGCTGTCCAGCCTCGCGGACGCAACCGAAGGAACTTCAGCGGTGGAAATGATCAAGGAGCTGGCCGACGACCAGATCCTGGTCGCGGAGTCGGCGCGGAAGTTGGGCGAGGTGGCCGAAGCCGCGGGCGATGACGTCACCGTGGACCTGGCCATCCGCCGGCAGGACATCCACCAGAAAAACGCGTGGATGTTGCGAAGTCACCTGGACTGACGCACAAGGGTTCCGTTCGCCGGTGGACGGGGCTCCCACATTCCCATCGCCTGCCCGTGGTGAGCCCCAGTTCGTCGTCCAGTTCGTGCCCTTGGTCGCGGCCGTGGAATACGGCAAGTACGTGCCCGACGAGGTGCAGGATGATTTGTTCGGCGGCGTTTCGACCAACAAGTGGGATGATCTCCGTTGATGGACTCAGAAACCGACGGAGAGTCCCCCGGAAAAGACCCGGCCCGGGTTGGGCAAGCCGACCTGATCTTCCACCAGCTGGTCGAAGAGATTGTCCACCCGGGCATGGAGGTCGATGGCCGTCGGGGGAAGGCCGAAGCGCCAGCTCAGGCGAAGATTCCAGGTCACCCCGGCAGGTAGACGTCGCAGGTCGCCGGTGGCGGCCGAAGCGCCGGAAACATCCGCGCTCCAGCGAGGGCCGGTGAGAACCGCTTCCAGCAGGGCTCCCGGTCCAGTCGTCTGCCGCCAGTTCACTCCGGCCCGGGAAAGGTAGTCGGGCCGGTCTTCAGCGGGGCGGTCATGGACGCCGTCTTCTTCAACCCGTGCCGACATCACCGTATGCTGCAGGTTGATCACCATATCTCGCGCCGCGTTCCAGTGTCCGACCAGTTCCACGCCGGGCACCCGGATCTCGGTGCGGTTGATTCGTTGGAACCGGTTGTCCGCACCGGGCCACTTCACCTTTTCGATCCCATCGTGCAGATAGTTCAGGAAAACCGCGGCTTCGAACCGCCACGCGCGGTGATCGGTGACCATGCCGATCTCGTAGAGGTCCTGCTGTTCCGGCTTGAGCTCGGGATTGGGCACGAAGCGGCCCAGAGCCCCGGAATAGAGTTCCCGCAACGAGGGGAACCGGCTGCGGCGGGAGGCGGCTGCATACACCCGGGTTTGATCGTCCAGGCGGTGCAGGGCGCGCAGATTCACTGCGGGCGCGTTGTCGGGATCGTTGGGGGCCTTGTCGCCCGACTCCGGTGTGGCGGCGTGATCCCAGCCGAGTCCCGCCTGGAGAACCCACCGATCAGTCGGTTGGACCTCGCCCTGGATCACCAGGGAGGTCAGCCATTGGGCGTAGGCTTTGACGGGGCCACCGACAGTCAGGCTTTCCCGGTGATGGGTGTAACGGGCGACGGCCTGGGCGGTGACCTGTGCGCTGTCGCCGAGCCACCGGTTCAGGCTCACCTTCCCGTATCCGGTGCGGTCCCAGTTCTTTTCGTAGTCCTGGCCCGTCTCCAGGGGCTGGTCCCAGCCGTCGGGACCGCGGGGATCGATCTCCTGTTCGAAGAAATCCGCGGACATGGCCGCTTTCAGATCCCAGAGACTTTCCTTGCCCAGCGACAGGTCCAGGGAGGCGCCCAGCAGGCCGCGTTTGCGCACGGGGTAGCGCCAGAAGCGGGCTTCATCGCCCAGATGCAGTTCCGGTGGGACGCCCTTCTCCGCGGACCAGCCGGTGGCCAGAAGATTCAGCCGGCCGGCCTCCGCCAACGGACGGCTGCCCCGCAGCAGGAGGGAGTACTGGCTCAGGTCGCTGTTCCGGCGCCGTTTATGGTCATCGGTTCCCTGGGCGTCCGCGGGCAGGGGCCACGCGTCCCGATCCTGCCAGCCGGCCGCCGCGAGTATGTCCCAGGCCCCCAGGCGGTCCTGGTGCTGCAGGTCGGCGATGGTCTGGCCGTACTGCCCGAAAGCCAGGCCGGCGGTGGTCCGGCGGGGCGGATCCACCGGAGCGGGGGGCAGGATGCGTGCGCTTCCGGCCAGTACGCCGGGTCCGTCCAGCAGGGTGGTCATGCCGCGCGTGCCCTCGATCCGTCCAGCGCCCGTAATGGGGATGGTCTGCAGATCCACCCTTTCGTCCCAGGGCAGGTTCAAGGGGATGTCGTCCAGAAAGACCTGCACGTGCCGCTCGGGAGCGCCGCGAATCATCAGATGGCTGTCGCCGCGGGAATTGGTGGACACGCGGGCCGAGGGAATCAGCCCACCCAGATCCGCGAGCGATCCGGGGTCCTGGACCCGGATCACCGGTGCGTCGAGGCGGGTCTTGTCCGGGGCGGGAGCCTCGCTTGCCTGTCCACTGACGAAAACGTCGCCCAGGTCGGTCACGGTGGTGTCAAAAACGGCGGAGTTTTCGGCCCGGGCCGAAACACCCAGCAAAAGAAGACCCAGAAGCAGGCAGGATGATCGGCGCGCGAAGGTCATCAGGTACCGGACTTCTCCGGTCCGTAACCTTCCTTGTAACGCAGGATCTTGGCGGGACAGCCGGCCACGATGGCGCCGTCGGGCACGTCCTTGGTGACCACCGCGCCCGCGCCGACCACGGCGTCCTTGCCTACTTTGACGGGCAGGATGGTCGCGTTCGAACCGAGGCTGGCGCCGTCCTCGATGATCGTCGGCAGCCACTTGTCCTTCTCGGGTTGGGGCGGCATGGTGTCGTTGATGAACATCACGCCATGGCCTACGAAGACGTCGTTCCCGATGGAGACCATGTCGCAGATGAAGGTGTGGCTCTGCACGCGCGTGCGGTCGCCGATGGTCACGCCCTCCTGGACCTCCACGAACGTGCCGATCATCGAGTCGCGGCCGATCCTGCAGCCGTACATGTTGACGAAGTTCCAGACCTTGGTGCCCTCGCCGATCTCGCAGTCGCGAATCAGTTGCGTGTCGTTGACTGGATAATCCATAATGGCTCCTCGCTGCCGTTGGGGCGATTTGATTCCGTTGAAAAATAATACAACCGAGAGGTTCCGTCTTGAAAAATGATGATGTTGGCGCCTTGAAATTGGGGTGGAGCGATTTCGCCGCCGGCCGCCATGTCCCCGGCGGCAAACACACCTGGTACGAGGGTACGGCTTCAGAGTTGCTGGAACTGGTGCGGGATGGGTGGGCATATCGCCGGCCGGGAGCGGGACGCAACGGGTTGGACAAGGTGGTCATTGTGCCGGTGGATCCCGCGGGATTCGTTTCCAGCACGGTTCGGGTTGACGAAAACACCGTCCTGCACGCGGTTTATGATCGCCGGCAGGCAAATGAGGAAGGATTCGTGCGAGTTACCGCCGAAGGCCCTCGCGAAGAGGTGTTGCATGCTTCGGTGGTCATGTATTCCGCGGATACCCTGCTGGAAAATGATGGCGCCCGCAGCGGCGATTTCGATTGGGAAGTGGTTTGTCTGATCGCGGGTCCCGCGGCGGTTGAGCCCATGGATCCGCTGACCATGGCCCGCAACCTGCTCGAAAAACCCGGCGGCACCTATTGTGATTATTCGGCACGCGATTTCGCCCAGTCCGTATGGTACTGGGCCGGGCGGGCCGCCTCCCATGTGCCCGACCCCGGAAAGGAAAGCTGATGTTCTTCATCCCGGTCATTCCCGCCGGGCGCAAACGGATGGTCCGGTGTCCCATCTGTTCATACGGATGAGAGGAGGAGAGTCATGGTTAAAGAACCCCGTGCAGGTGATCTCGACCCACGCATGGACATCCTGCGCGACCACATGCTGAGCAAACCCGGCGCGGTCGATGAATTCCCTTTCGGACCCCAGGCCATGGTCTTCAAGGTCGCCGGCAAGATGTTCGGCCTGCTGGCCTGGGAAGAGGCGCCGGTCTACATCTCCCTGAAGTGCGATCCCGAGCGGGCGATCGAGCTGCGCGAACAGTATCCCGGAATTACCGGGGCCTACCACATGAACAAGAAGCACTGGAACAGCGTGAAACTTGACGATTCGGTGAGTTTGGAGCTGGTCCGGGAGTTGATGGACCATTCCTATGGTCTGGTGGTGGCTTCGTTGCCGAAGAAAGTCAGGGAGAGTCTGGGCGGATAAATCCCGGCAAGGGGATGAAATCCCGCTGCAGGTCGCACATCAGGCACGAATGCACGGGCCAGACCACGATCAGGTCGCCGATCGCCAGGTTTCCAGATATTTCGCAGGGCGCCTCGATGACGCCGTGTTCCTGGGACAGCGAAACCACCGGTGCTTCGACCAGGACCCGGCCCAATCCGGCGTGTTCCACGGACCCTCCGGGGGTTCTTTTTCCGAATTCCAGGGTGCCCAGTTGTCCGAAAATTCTTCGACCGTCATTCAGGCCCAGACTTTCCATCGACAGATGCACTGCGCCCCCGTGCACGACCACCTGATTCCGCTCAGGATACAGACCCACCACGGGGCAGACCGCCGCGGCGGCCATTTGGGCTTCCGTGCATGATCCGATCTGCAACTGCATCAGGTCGAAAAACACGAAATTGCCGGGGCGGATCTCGTCGCAGGCCGACAGGTCGTCGACCACGCTGCAACAGGGGGTGTCGCCCAAGGACAGGGCCAGATCGGGGTGGTTGCAATTCTCGCGGGCGGCGTTCATGCGTGCGATCGTCTCGTCAAAGATGACAGCGATCCGGCTGGCGCCCCGCGTGGCATAGCTGTGACCGCTGTGAGTGAGCAGGCCCACGGCTTCGGCCGATCTGCGGCACTGTGCAAGCACGGCGCGCAGTTTCTCGGCGTCGTCCCACCGGATGCCCGTCCGACCGTACCTGGTGTCCACCTTGAGCCAGACGGCAACCGGAACATCCAGTTCCGCCGCCGCCTTCGCTGCGGCCACCGAGTCTACGGTGAGGCCCAACTTTCCGTCGCGCCGGTCCAGATACTCGGCAAGACCCGCGATGCGCGGCAGCTCGAGGGGGTTCAGCAAAAAGGCGATGGTGATGTCTTGCCAGCCCGTTTCGGCGAACTGCTCGGCCATCTTCACCGAAGAGACTGTAATCCGATCGACACCCTCGTCGGCGAACCAGCGACCGACCACGGAAGATTGGTGTGTCTTGAAATGGGGGCGAAACGCTACGTCCGACCTTCGAGCCTTTTCCGCCATGGCGCGAATGTTGGCCCGGGCCCGCGTTTCATCAACGATCACCGTCGGACCTGTCAGGCCCAGGGATTTCAGATGATCACTGGTTCTTTTGAGCATATTGGGACCTGTGGTGGTTTCGGAGTCCGACCAACGCTGGTTGAGCAGTCTACCACACCGGGACCGGTGGGCTCCAGCAGGCTTAGCAGATCTCCCCCCTTCTCGTGCAACAGTTTGTGACATGCGGTACAGAGGGTGACCAGGTTATCGATTTTGTTGCTGCCGCCTTCCGCGCGCGGAGTGATATGGTGGATTTCCAGAAATCGCGTGTGGTTACAACCTTTACGGCGGCACTGGTGGCGGTCACGGGCGAGGATTTCACGTCGAATCCTTGGTGGAATAGTGGATTTGTTGGGTTCGCCCGGACGATGAATATCGGCGTCGCAACGAGCCGCTTCGGTTTCGGCCCTGGTGAGTTCCATTTCGCCCCGAGGTGTTTGAACCGTGGCCTTCGCACAGGTCGGGCACTCATGAACGTGAATCTGATAGTGGGGGCCCGATGCCCCCCGGGGGGCACTTTCACCGTTCGCAAGGTAGGCTTCCATCATGTCCAGAAGCAGGTCGGATTTGTTCCCTTGATGACCGATCCTGGCCATCAAGGCTTCATAACGGGCATACTGAACCGGCGTGAGATCGAAACCCACCCACACCGGCGTAGAATCCGGGGGAGCAACCGGTACGCCCCGGGGCACCAACTCCACCTGGGCCGGGTTGGCCTTCCTCTTTTGCGCCGCCAATTTCTTCGCGTGTTTGACGGTCGCCTCCAACTCGCGCCGTGTTTGCTGCTTCGCAACCGCCAACCAATCGTTCTCGGTTGAAGGATCGGCTACCTTCACGATTTCCCGGGCTTTGGTATACCCCAATTCTCCAGAAACCACTTTCTCCATCACTTTGGGCAGCGCCTCCAGTTTTTCGCCCAGGCGTTTGAAGTCTCCGGTCTTGGTCACCGAGAACCCCAACTCTTCAGACGCATATTGATTCATGGAGCTGTACCCGAGTTTCCGAAACAACCGTCGTTTCAGAATCTCGGCGAACCACAACACGGCGCAGTGCTGCGCTTGGTCCATGATCTCCACACTCTGTTTCAGGGCGATATGGGCCTGGCCGGCGCTCCGGCCGGGGCGGAATTCGGGCGAATTCATTGGGGTTCCATCCTTGGAATAAAGGTCCTTCGGGAGGTGGAATCAATATACGAAAATTTAGCGAAAATCGCAAGGTAAAATGTTGAAATTATTACAAATAAATAAACCTGATAATATAAATTCACCACCTTGCGCCAATCAAATATTCTCCACCCAAAAATCCTCCCAACTCAACATTGCCAAATCCCCGCCCGTGCGGCATCCTAACGCCCCAGGAGGAAGACCATGAAATGTCCCGTCTGCCGCGTGCCTACGTATGTGGTCGAATTCGAGCAGATCGAGTTGGATCTGTGTCCGGACTGCCAGGGCATCTGGTTCGATCACGGTGAACTTGATCTGTTGCTCGGTGCGCCCGATGCGTCGGCACTGGTCGGCGCGAAAACGGACGAGTCCAGCCGGCCCTGTCCTCTCTGCAAGCACAAGATGAACAAGGTGAATATCGGGCCCGGCCGCCGGGTACTGATCGACAGCTGTCCGGAAGGCTGCGGCATCTGGTTCGACAAGGATGAACTGGCCGACTTGGCCGGCGATCTCAAGGCTGACGGTTGGCATGTCCAGCCGAGCGTTCGGGAATTCCTCTGCGGAATGTTTCCCACGAAAGGTGACGAATAATGCTTCTCTTTATCATACCTCTGGTTTTGATCGTGATCGTGATCGCGTGGGTGGTCGGCATTTACAACGGGCTGGTCGGTCTGCGCAACCAGGTCAAGGAAGGCTGGGCCCAGGTCGACGTGCAGCTCAAGCGGCGTTTCGATCTTATTCCCAACCTCATGGAAACCGTCAAGGGTTACATGTCCCATGAACGGGAAACCCTCGAGGCGGTAACCCAGGCCCGGGCCGCCATCTCGGGCGCGGGTGGGATCCCCGAACGCATCCTGGCGGAGGGCGGACTGACCGCCGCGCTTGGTCGCCTGTTCGCGGTCTCGGAGAGTTACCCCGACCTGAAGGCCAGCACCAACTTCCTGTCCCTGCAGGAGGAGCTGGCCAGCACCGAAAACAAGATCAGCTTCGCGCGGCAGTTCTACAACGAGACCGTCATGCGCATGAACAACAAGGTGCAGATGTTCCCGAGCAACATCATCGCGGGCATGTTCAACTTCACGGCGGAAGCCTTCTTCGAGGTCGAGGACGAGGCCCAGCGCGAGGCTCCCAAGGTGGACTTCAGCTGATATGTGGGAACAGATAGCAGCCAACAGGCGCAAGTCCGTCGTCCTGGTGTTTTTCACCGCCCTGCTGCTGGTGGCCTTGGGCTGGTTCGGCGGCGAATATTTTTGGGGCCGGGGCGGTGGGCCGACCGGGGTGGTCATAGCCGTGGTGGTGTGGTTTTTCATGACCCTGACCGCCTGGTTCCAGGGCGACAACGTCATGCTGGCGATCTCGGGCGCCAAAAAGGTCGAGAAGAAGGACCTGCCGATCCTGTTCAACGTCGTCGAGGAGATGACCCTGGCGGCCGGGCTGCCCAAGATGCCGGCCGTCTACGTCATCGACGACCCGGCGCCCAACGCGTTCGCCACCGGGCGACGGGCCGAAGCCGCTTCCGTGGCGGTGACCAGCGGGCTGCTCAAGCGGCTCAGCCGCGACGAACTGCAGGGTGTGATCGCCCATGAGATGGCCCACATCCGCAACCGGGACATCCAACTGATGCTCTTCGCGGGCGTGCTGGCCGGGGCGATCGTGATCCTGGCCGAGGTCGGTCTGCGCGGCATGTGGTTCGGGGGCGGGCGCAGCCGATCCCGGCGTGAAGGCGGGCAGGACGGATCGGGCATCATCGCGATCGTGGCCATCGTCCTGATGATCCTCGCGCCCATCCTGGCCCGGCTGATCTACTTCGCGGTGTCGCGCAAGCGAGAGTACCTGGCCGACGCTTCGGCTGCCTCCTTCACCCGCTACCCCGAAGGCCTGGCCGCGGCGCTGGAGAAGATCAGCCGCGCGCCCGACAAACTGGGCGGAGCGACCAGCGCGACGGCGCCCATGTACATCATCAATCCCCTCAAACGAGCCGACAAAATGGCGGCCAACGCGACGAGCACGCATCCGCCCATCGACGAGCGAATCCGCATCCTGCGCTCCATGGGATCAGGAAGTTTCGCGGACTATGATCGTGGCTACATGAAAGTGAAGGGCGCCAAGAAGGGTGTGATTCCCGGCTCGGCCCTCAAGGAGGACAGCGAAGCGGTCAAGGCTCCGGTCCGCGAAAAAGTGTCGGCATCGCAACGCGAAATTGCCCGCCAGGTGGATGAATTTTTCTACCGCGAGGACGGTTACAAACAGATCAAATGCGATTGCGGCACCGTCCTGAAAATTCCGCCCGACTTCAAGTCGGGCGAGGCGAAATGCCCGCGGTGCGGAACCAGGCACAAAATTTAGCCAGAGGGGGAAGGTCATGTGGGAAGTGGTTGGAATCGTCGCGGCCTGTGTGGTGATATTACTTATGCTCCAATTGCTGGATGTAGCGGAAAAGATGAAGGTGCGTTTCCTCGGAGGCACGGCAGCCAGGGATCTGGAGGGGCGGGTGGCGGAGTTGGAAAAGCGGCTGGAAGCCGTCGAGAAAAGGGTTTAGCCCTCGGCCGGCGACAATCCCGCGACCCAGCCCGAATCGTGGAGATACCGGTACAGGTGTTGCACCGATTCCTCGAACCTGATGTTCTCCATCATGACCAGCCCTTCGGCCGGTGCCACAACCTTGGCCCGTGTCATGAAGCCGTCGGGCAGCGCCGCCCGGTAAATCTCCGCCGGCATGGGATAGATGTGGAGCTTCACCTGGCCCGCCAGGAGTTTCCCCAGGGCTTCCAGCAAACCACCCATGAGGTTGTTGTACTGGGCGTTATGCAGGATCTGCACCCAGGTGGACACCCCGAACACGAAGCGCATGGGCGCGGGTGTGTACCGTCGCAGATACGTGGTCAGGTGATAGACCTCGGGCAAGCGGCTCAACAGGATGGGTTGACCAAGTCCCCTGAGTTCACTCAAACGGCGCAAGGTCTCCGCCTCGTCCGGGGCTTCCAGACCGGCCACCGGGTTCACCGACAGCTCGGGAAGCAGGACCGGATCCCGCTCGCATTCTTCCTCCTGCTGCAGGCGCCGCAATGATTCCTCAAGCATCTGTCTGTGGTAGGGGAAGGTGTGCATGAACATCCCTCGCTCGACCACCAGCGGGCGCTTGCGGATGACATCGGAGGGCTGGACCAGAATCCCGTCCGCGCTGAGCAGAACGGCTTGGGCCAGGCCCGCCCGCACGAGCTTGGTGCCCAGGATGTAGGCGTCGTTGGTACCGTGTTCCGGGCCCCGAGCTTCGATCACGTCGACCTCGATCCGGTCCAGGCTCAGCTCGTTCACAAGTGACGCGAAGAACTCGTCCACGTCCTTGGGTCCGAGCAGCGCTGTGAATAGAAGGTTCACGCCCAGGATGCCCAGCGCTTCCTGCTGGAGGCTGTTCGTTGAATCCCGCATATTGATGTGGAGCAGCAGTTCGCTGGGCTCGCCCTGCGGCTCCATCTGGTAACGCAACCCCAGCCAACCGTGGCACTCGTTGGTGCCCTGGTAGTTGCGCGCCGAGACGGAGTTTGCGAACACGAAGAAGTTGGTTTCCGCGCCACGCTTTTCGTCGAGCCGCTGGATGAGCAGAGCATATTCGTGATCCAGCATGGCCAGGATACGCTCCCGGGAGACATAGCGGCTGCCCTCGCCATAGATATCGTCGCTGAATTTCATGTCGTAGGCGGACATGGTCTTGGCCACGGTGCCGGCGGCCCCGCCCACGTGCAGGAACCAGCGCGCCACCTCCTGCCCGGCGCCGATCTCGGCGAAGGTACCGTAGAAGCGGGGATCCAGGTTCACCTGGAGGGCGCGATTGTGTGTGTCGAGGTTTTCAGACATGGTCTTGCTCCAGAATCAGCGTGCTTGGGGGGCGATCTCATAGGTAATCGACCGACAACATAAGAGTGGTAGGACCCGGACTGCCACTCCGAACTGCATCACACGGATACTCGCACAGGCGCTTGTTGCATCGTCGCCTCGAACTCGACAGTATGCCTGGCGCATTGGTCTCGGAGCAGATTATCAGATCTCCGGCGGCCCCTTCGGCCCTCCAGTGAGATAACGGCCCTCGAGAAACGCCCACACGAGATCGTGACCACAATCAGTGCCGATGGACTCGGGGTGGAACTGCACTCCGACCATCGGCCATTTTTTGTGCCGCACACCCATGATCAGACCCTCGTCGGTCCAGGCCGTGATCGTCAGGCATTCCGGCAGCGATTCCCTCTGGGCGATCAGCGAGTGGTAGCGCATAACTTCCAGGGGCTCCGGCATCCCGGTGAAGATGCCCGTCCCGTCGTGGAGGATGAGACTGGTCTTGCCGTGGCGCGGTTCAGGCGCGCGTATGATACGGCCGCCGAAGGCTTCGACGATGCCGATGTGCCCGAGGCAGACGCCCAGGACCGGCACTCGTTCCCCGAGCTCCAGGATCACCTCGCGGCAAACGCCGAAATACTCGGGTTTTTCCGGACTGCCCGGTCCGGGGGAGATGATAATGCGGTCCGGGGCGAGGTCGAGGATTTCGGTCAACGAAACGGTGTCGTTCCGGAAGACCTGAGGTTCGACCCCGTCGCACAACTCGGCCACCATCTGAAACAGGTTGAAGGTGAAGGAGTCGTAGTTGTCCAGGATAACGACCTTCATGGCTCCCCATCCTCTTCGGCCAGCGCCCTGACCGCCGCGATGAGGGCCCGGGCCTTGTCGAGGGTTTCCTGGTATTCGGCCGCCGGATCGCTGTCCGCGACGATCGCCCCGCCGACCCCGAAGGTCGCGCGGCCGTCCCGGCAGACGATGGTGCGGATGACGATGCTCAGGTCCATCACCCCGGAATGGTCGAAATAGCCGATGGCGCCGGAATACACGCCGCGTTTCACGGGCTCGATCGCGTCGATGATCTTCATGGCCTCGATCTTGGGCGCGCCGGTCATCGAACCGCCGGGAAAACAGGCTCGAACCAGGTCGAAAGAGTCGCGGTCCTCGCGCAGCCGGGCCCGCACCGTCGAGACCATCTGGAACACTGTCGCGTACTGTTCGATGATCTGCAGCTCCGGCGCTTCGACGCTGCCGATTTCCGCCACCCGGCCCAGGTCGTTGCGTACCAGGTCGACGATCATCACGTTTTCGGCGCGGTCCTTGGTCGAGTTCGCCAGATCGTCGCGGAGCCGGATGTCCTCGGCCGCGTCGGCGCCGCGGGGGCGGGTGCCCTTGATGGGGCGGCTCTCGGCGGTTCGGTCGGCGTCCAGCCGGAGGAATCGTTCGGGGGAAGCGCTGATCACCTGGAATCCGGGTAACCGGAGCCAGGCCGCGAAGGGGGCGGGGTTGATCTCTCTCAGGATCCCGTACAGTTCCCACGGATCGCCGGGTAGGTCCATCTCCAGGCGATGGGTGAGACATACCTCGAAGACATCGCCGGCGAAGATGTGGTCGCGGCAGGTCTGGACGGCGGTGCAGTATTCCTTCCTCGTGAAGTGGGCGCGGACGGGTGGAGCCCCAGGACCGGTATGGGCACTTTCCGGGGTCGCCGGCCAGCGCCCACCCTGGGGCCCGCCGCGATCGGCAGAGCAC
>CBDURF010000057.1:0-19144 GCA_965369705.1 uncultured bacterium | reverse complement strand
CCCGACGGGACCGTGCCCCCGGAGTATGCGGCAGGGACACAGCCAGTCTGCACGGGGTCCGCCGCCGGGCGCGGGTCACCGCAGGCGAAACGCTGGCCTGGGGGCGGTGGGCGCCGCTGGTGTTGATCCTGCCCGGACTTGAAAACTGGTCCCGGGAGGAAAAGCATGCCCTGGCCGGCATCATTCGGGCCAAGGGCGGCCGGCGTGAATCCGAGTTCACCTTGAAGTTCGATGCCCACGCCAAGCTGCGCCGGGCGCTGCTGAAGCTGGGGTCCGAGGAAGCTTGATGGCATTTCACCGGTAAAGCGCTGAAAGGATTCGTGTATGTGGCCGAGAAAGGGTTCGAGGATGACGGTGACCTGGAGAAGTGGGTGGGGACGGTCTTGTCGTTCGTGGGGACGCTGTCTCCGAAGCAGCGCCCTTCTGTCTTTGGCGGTCGTGGCCTTGGCTCTTTCCGGATGCGCCGGCGGGTCGGGGGAACCGAGTTCGGATCCGGGGTCCGTTCAGGAGGGCATGGCCTCCTATTACGCTCACAAGTTTCACGGTCGGACCACCGCCAGCGGCGAGATCTACGACGAAAACAAAATGACCGCAGCCCACAAGACTCTTCCCTTTGGCACCACTGTCAGGGTCACGGGCCTGGCCAACGGGAAAAAGGTCGTGGTAAAGATCAACGACCGGGGGCCGTTCGTGGAGGGCAGGATCATCGACTTGTCCTACCGGGCGGCCGGGGAGTTGGATATGATCATCGCAGGGGTGCTGAAAGTGAGGGTGGAGGTTCTGCGGACCGGCGGAGACTTCCACGTGAAATAAGAGCGCGGCGACCGTCGGACCGGAGCAGGCCCGTGATCCCCGCGAAAAAGTAAAAACAGCTATCAGATCTGCTCGACGGCCAGGACTTCCGGGATGCGTGCCTTCATCCGTGCCTCGATGCCCTGCTTGAGGGTCATCATGCTCATGGGACAGTTGCCGCAGGCGCCCTTCATGCGTACCGTCACGATGCCCTCGTGAAAATCGATGAATTCCACGTCGCCGCCGTCGGCCTGCAGGGCGGGCCGGATCTCGTTCAGAACTTCTTCTATCTTATCCCTCATGACATTCCTTTCGGCCGACCGGATGGTCCGGCCCGTTCCCCGTTGAAACGGCGGTTCCTAGTAAAAAGCTAAGTTTCCCCCTTGGGATGTCAACCCCGGGTTTGGCGTTGTCTCCGGGCGGCTGCTCGCCTATGATCCCCGCTTTGAAGGTTGGGCCGATAAATCCCGCTCCGGCGGGCGCGCATCCAAAGGAGGCCGGGTCCATGAAACAGGGATTGTCCGCGGAACTGGCCGCTGTGCGGGAACTCGCCCTTCAGGCGGGGGAGATCCTGTTGGACAGTCTGGGCAAGGTGCAGCGGATCGAGCAGAAGACAGCCACCGAATTCGTGACCGACGTGGACCGCCGGGTCGAGGACATGCTGATCGCGGAACTGAACCGGCGGTTTCCCGGCGAGGCCATTCTGGCGGAGGAATCAGGAGGAAGCGGGGGCAAGGGAGATCGCACCTGGTACATCGATCCCCTGGACGGCACGACCAATTTCGCCCACGGCTACCCGTTTTTTTCGGTTTCCATCGCCTGCAGTGATCCCGCGGGGCTTCGGTTCGGCGCGGTGTTCGCGCCCTATCTGGATGAACTCTACCTGGCGGAAGCGGGCCGGGGGGCGGTGCTGGAACGGCCCGCGCACGCCGAATCGCGGGACCTGCCTCGACGCTGTTCCGTGTCCCTGGACCGGGCCCTGCTGGCCACGGGTTTTCCCTACGTGAGGGACGAGACGGTCGACCGGAACACTGACCTGGTCCGGGATTTCCTGAAGGCCCGCTGTCACGGCGTCCGGCGGGGCGGGAGTGCGGCGATCGACCTGGCCCACGTGGCGGCCGGCAAACTGGACGGCTATTGGGAATGGCGCCTGCGGCCCTGGGATACGGCCGCAGGAGCCCTCGTTGCCCGGGAAGTCGGCGCCCTGGTCACCGATTTCACCGGCCGGGACATTTCGATTCCCACCGAACATATCGTGGCGGCCGCACCGGAATTGCATGACCGGATGATAGAGATCCTGGCGCCCGTCTTGGCCGCCGCCGGGCCGGCGCCGGAGGTTACCGATGAGCAGTGAACTATGGGTCGTGGTGACCACGTTTCCGGACCGGGAATCCGCCGAAAAGACCGCCGTCCTGATGGTGGATGCCGGGTTGGCCGTCTGTGCCCAGGTCGGGGCGGACCTGGTGTCATTCTACCGCTGGGACGGCGCGGTCAAGCGCGATGAAGAAGTGGCGGTGACCTTCAAGGTCCTGTCTGAACGTTTCGACCTGTTCAGCGGCGAACTCAATCTGCAACATCCGTACGACGTTCCGCAGATCATTTCCTGGCCGGCCGCGTACGTGAACAGGGCCTACCTGGAGTGGGCGAAAGGAAAGAAAGCTTGAAGCGGCGGACCCGGGTGATTCTGCTGGCCACCCTGGCCGCCGTGGTGCTTCCGGTGCTGCTGGGGGCGGCTTTCGGCTCCGGAGAAAATGGCGCTGCCGATGACGCGGCCGACGGGGTGAAGGAGGATTCTGGATGGCTGTCCATCATTCCCCCGGTTCTGGCCATCGGTATGGCGCTGGTGACGCGCCAGGTCGTAGTCGCGCTGCTGCTGGGCGTGTATTGCGGTGCGCTGATCATCACCGGCAACCCGGCCGCCGCGTTTCTCAGGGTTGGGGACACCTACCTGCTGGGAGCTCTGGCCGACGAATCCCACGCCTCCATCCTGCTGTTTTCCGCCATATTGGGCGGCATGGTCGGCGTGCTGTCCCGCAGCGGGGCCACCGAAGGGGTGGTGCACTGGCTCACCACCCGGGTGACCGGACGCCGCGGTGGACAGGTTTCCACCGTGGCCATGGGCACGATCATTTTCTTCGACGACTACGCCAACACCCTGCTGGTCGGTTCGACCATGCGGCCCTGGACGGACCGCCTGCGGATCTCGCGGGAGAAATTGGCCTACCTAGTGGACAGCACCGCTGCTCCGGTGGCCACCGTTGCGGTGATTTCCACCTGGGTGGGATTCGAGGTCGGCCTGATCCAGGAGGCGATGTCCCAGCTGGACTCGGGCACCAACGCCTACACGTTTTTCCTGCAAACGATTCCCTACAGTTATTATCCCCTGTTGACCCTGCTGTTCGTCTATCTGATCGCGTTCACCGGACGTGACTTCGGACCCATGCGACAGGCCGAACTCAGGGCCTTCCACCACGGGCAGGTTCTGCGGCCCGGGGCCCGACCGGCCAGTGAAGCGCCCAAGCCCGATGATGAACTCGCCGCGGGTTACGGTGGCAAGGCAGCCAGCCCCCTGCTGGCGGGGATCCCCATCCTGTCGGTGATCCTGACCACGGCTCTGGGCATTTTTTTCAATGGCCGACAGGCCGCCGTCGCCGCCGGTATTGCCGCTCCATCCTTGCGGGATATCCTGAACAGTGCCGATAGTTTCGCCGTCCTGACCTGGGCCGCCCTGATCGGCGCGACGCTGGCGGTGGCCCTGGTGGTCGGCGCCCGACGCCTGACCTTGATGGACGCCTTGGACGGGTTCATGGACGGGGTCAAGGCCATGGTCATCGCCTTCACCATTCTGCTGCTGGCCTGGTCCCTGAGCGCCATCTGCGAGAGACTGGGGACCGCCCATTACCTGGTGGAGATCAGCCGGCAGGTGCTGTCGGCCCGGTTGCTGCCCATGGTGGTATTCATCCTGGCCGCGGCCGTCAGCTTCGCGACCGGTACCAGCTGGGGCACCATGGCCATCCTGATGCCCCTGGTCTATCCCCTGGGGCAACAGCTGCCTCTGGGCGCAGGATTGTCCGCGTCCACTGCGATCCACATCCATCTGGCCGCCGTGAGCGCAGTCCTGGCTGGCGCCGTGTTCGGGGATCACTGCTCCCCGATCTCGGACACGACCATCCTTTCGTCCCTGGCTTCGGGTTCCGATCACGTCGACCACGTGAAGACCCAGATGCCCTACGCCTTGACCGTGGCCGGGATTTCCGCGGTTTGCGGTTACCTGCCGGTGGGATTCGGTTTGTCGCCGTGGTTGTCCCTGGCGCTGGGCGTGGTGGGTGTCGTGGTGGTGGTTTGGCGGCTCGGGAAAAGTGTTCATGTCTAGCAGCTCAGGTCGGGCTGGCTCTGAGACGCCCGGGGCCGTAGATTAATGCCATGTACCATGATGATCGGGTCACGCGTAGGAGTTTTCATGTCCCGTTTTTTCCCTCAGAAAATTGAACCTGCCCGGTGGGCGTTCGCCCTGGCAATCCTTTTGGTGACCCTGGGCGCCTCCTCCTGCGGCAGCGACAAGATCACCTTCATCTACCCGGACGAGGCAGTCGATTTCCAGCTGCGCAACCTGAAGATGCCCGCCCTGTACATCGACACGGTGACCGACATGCGGCCCATCGAACAACGCCAGGGGCAAGGGCATTTCTTCGGTATCACCTATCCATCCGACGAGTCCTGGGAGGTTCCCGCCACCCAGATCTACGCGGAGGCCCTGGCGAAAGACCTCGAGCAGACCCACCTGGTGGAACTTGTGCCCCTGCATTCGCAGGCCGACTACATCCTTTCGGTGGATTTGCTGTCCATGGGCTGCCGTCTGCAACGTTCGCCCGGAGGGTTCCTGTTGGCGGGCGCCATCGGGGCCGGCGCGGGCATGGCCCTGGGCGGCGACGCCTCCCATCGCGCCAAGCTGGCCGTGACCTTGGCAGTGGTCGCCATGCTGGCGATTCCGGTACCGACGAACAACCATGCTGAGGCCGAGGTCCGGATGATCCTCAAGGATCGCACCGGCAACGTCGTGTGGCAGAAATCCTGTCTGGGGGAATACGAGGCCAAGAAATACATCACGCCGACGGCCCGGCAGGATCAGGAACTTGTCAACGAACATCTGACCAAGGCGGTCAAGCGCGCCAACGCCTGCCTGCTGGGACAGCTACGACAGGAATTCATCGAGCAGGGTTCGGCGTCATCCCACGAATAGAACGGTAGACGAATCTCTCCTACAACAGGGAGGCCGCCAGGCTCGCCAACTGGCTGCGTTCGCTCTTGGCCAGCGTGATGTGCCCGTGGATGGGCTCGTTCTTGAACCGCTCCACCACGTAGGTCAATCCGTTCGATGAAGCGTCCAGATAGGGGTTGTCGATCTGGTAGGCGTCCCCGGTGAGGATGACCTTGGCGTCCTCACCGGCGCGGCTGACCACGGTCTTCACCTCGTGGGGCGTGAGGTTCTGCGCTTCGTCGATGATGATGTAGAGCTTGGGCAGGCTGCGGCCGCGGATGTAGGTCACGGCTTCGGCTTCCACGACTCCCGTGTCGTAGAGATACTGCACCTTGTCACCGGAGTGCTCGAGCTTGGGATCCACCAGAAACTGCAGATTGTCCGAAACCGGCTGCATCCAGGTGCTGAGCTTCTCGTCCTTGGTGCCGGGCAGATACCCGATGTCCTTGCCCAGGGGCATGATGGGGCGCGAGACCATGATGCGCCGGTAGCGCTTCTCTTCGGCCACCAACTGCAATCCGACCGCCAGGGCCAATAGCGTCTTGCCGGTGCCCGCCTGGCCGAGCATGGTCACCAGTTGGATATCCTGGCGCAGCAGGAGCTCCATGGCGAAATGTTGCTGAAGGTTCCGCGCGGAAAGGCCCCAGGGATGACTGTCCCCGTGCAGCAGGGGCTCGACGATGCCCGTTTCGGCCCGGAAGATGCCGCGGGCGGTCTGTTTGGGGTTGGATGCGGCCTTCAGAAGCACGCACTCGTTGGGGCACAAGGGGGCTTCGATCTTGACGGGCTCCCCCTGGTAGAAACGATCGATGTTCTCGTCGGGGACCTCGTGTTCGCTCCAGCCGGTGTAGAGCTCGTCGAAATTGACGACCCGGTTGAGGTAGTCCTGGGCCTGTATGCCCAAGGCGTCGGCCTTGACCCGCGCGTTGATGTCCTTGGTGACGAAGAACACTTCCGCGCCGGCTTTTACCAGGGCGCAGGCGGCGGCGAGGATCCGGTTGTCGGGCAGGGAGGTATCCATGCCCTTGGGCAGGAAATCGGTGAAACTTTTGACGAAGACGTAGAGTTTCCCGCCGCCGGGCAGATCCACGCCTTTGCTCAGGGGCTGGCCGTCGCGGTAGGAGTCGATGGTCCGGATGACCCGGCGTGCGTTGCGCCCCCTCTCGTCGTTGCCGCGCTTGAAGCGGTCGAGTTCCTCCAGAACGTCCACCGTCAGCACGATGTTGTGCTCTTCAAAGGCCGACAGGCTTTCGGCGTCGTGGAGCAGGACATTCGTGTCGAGAAGAAATGTGCGGCCGGCGGGGGTGGGGATGCTGCCCTGGTCATCAACCCAGTGGCTGGTGTTCACTTCCATGTGTCCCTCCAGACATTTGCCCGCGGGTGTTCGTCGGGATGATCCTCACGGGGCGTTCAAGAACGAAGGGGAATTCGGTTCCTTCCTGCCCGGAAGGGTATACGAAAACAATGGCCTTGTCGCCCAATTGATGAAAGAGTAAATTGAAGCCTCAAATCGGCAACACGGAGGTTGGCCCGCAATGCCAAGGCCCGGAAATAGATATGGAAAATTGAGATATCTGGTCTTTTGCCTCGGCTTCCTGCTGACGGCCAGTTCATTGCCCGCCGCGGCGGTGGAACCCGATTCCACGGACATTGTGCCCCTCTGGCCCCTGGATCTGCCCACCCGATTTCTGACCAGCAATTTCATGGAATACCGGGCCGGCCGGTTTCACGCCGGGCTGGATCTGAAGACCCGGTCTCGGTGCGGCTTCGCCGCCCGGGCCGTTGAGGACGGGTCCATCGTTCGGGTGCGGGCCACGCCTTACGCCTACGGGCGGGCGGTCTATATGCTGGGCAATTCAGGACGCACCTACGTCTACGCGCATCTCTCCCGTTTCAGCGATACCATTCGCGGCGCCGTCAGGGCCGAACAGGACAGGGCCGGGATCTACCGGGTCCGGCTTCAGTTCGCGCCGGGTGAGATGCCGGTGCGGCGCGGTGATGTGCTTGGCTTGACGGGCCAGAGCGGTACCGAAGGACCTCATCTTCATTTCGAGGTGCGGGACGCCGACAATAGACCCGTCAATCCCCTGACCATGGGCTTTGCCGTGCCCGACACGTTTCCGCCGGTCATCCACGCGGTGCGCGCGGTGCCCGCCGATTATCGCAGCCGGATCGTCGGGGGGCCGGTCGCCCGGTTGCTGAAGCCGGAGTTCGGGGCCTCAGCGGGGCTTGTGGGTGAGCAGCCGCAGTTGCAGGTCGCCGGTCCCGTGGCCTTCGCGGCCAAGATCATCGACGCCTCGGATATCCGCGACCACAAACTGGAACCCTGGCTGATCGAGGTCCGGCTGGACGGCGAGGTGGTCTACCGCTGCCGCAACGACCGCTACGATTTCTCCGAGAACAGCCTGCAGCGTCTGGAGTGGCTGGAGGTGCCCGGGATCCGGGACCACTGGCTGCACCGTCGGCCCGCCAATTCCCTGACGGGACGGGAGGGTGGCCAGTGGTATCTGGGTCCCGGCGGGGCCGGCTTGGCGCCCGGGCCGCACACCTTGGAGATCATGGCATCCGATTTTACCGGGAATGAGACTTCGATTACCATTCCCCTGCTGGTGGCGGATGTGGATTTCCCGCAGCCCCCTTCAAGGGGAGCCTGGCTGGAGGATGAGGTTTCCGTTGCAAGGGATTCACTTGTCGACAATAACTTACATCCGTTTCCTGCAGTGAATTATATGGCCTCCGGATTGCTCCATTTTTCCCCGGATAAGGGGGATCCCGTGCTGGAGCCCATTACGCTGGCCGTTGTTCCTGGGATCCAGGCTCAACATCAACGCGACCAGGCTCGGAAACAAGGACTGAAGGTTGAGTTCAACCCGACCTGTTCCACGACCAATTTTCTTGCGGCTGACTGGCCCATCGACGCGGCGTTGGTCGTGCGTTATTCCGATATATTTATTGCGGCTTCGGATACCCTGCCGCCGGAAAAGGACCCGGCTGTCATGGTCTATCGCTGGAGCAAGGACAAGTGGAAGCTGGCTGGTCGCCTGATTGAACCGGAACATCACGGAGCCGGACACAGGTTTGCCCTTTCCAGCCTCGGTCCGCACGCCGTGTTCCGGGATATGGCGGCGCCCATGATCTTTCCGGCCGACACGGTGATCACGGTGCCGGCCGACCCACGTGGTCAGGTCCACGGGGTGACTCTGCCCCGCTGGAAGATATTCCCGGTGGACCTGCTGGACCTGGGATCGGGCGTCGCCCCGGAATCCATCACCGCCACCCTGGACGGTCAGGTACTCATCGTGGAGCCCGATCTGCCCCGGGATCGGGTCCTGGTGGAACTGCCGGACGACCTCGGCCCGGGCCGCCATGTTCTTTATTTGAAAGCCGCGGACGAGGCGGAGAATGAAAATGAGGCGGAGGTGCTGATAGACTGTCGGGAATAGGACTTGTCGGCTCCGTTTGCGCATAATTTCCAATCTGGAATTTGATTATTTGGAGAGAAATCCGAAGTCAAACTCGGATAACCTGACATTTTCTCAAGCCCGACCCCGATTTCCAACCCGATCCCGCCCATTTTGCCAATCTTTACCCCAAAGGTTGAGCTTGCCCCTGATCCAGGTTATTCTGTCCGGACCTGAAAGTTCGTCCGGTCCGGCGCGGCCCGGCTTGGGCCATAACAAACCACAGAAACGCGATTTCCACCCATGTCAGCACCCGCACCACCGCACAACTTCGTTCATCTGCACAATCACTCCGACTACTCGCTGCTCGACGGCGCCATGAAGACGGGGGTCATGGCAAAACGCGCCGCCGAACTGGGCCAGCCCGCCCTGGCGCTGACCGATCACGGCAACATGTTCGGGGCGGTCGAGTTCTATCAGGCCTGCTTGAAGGAAGGCATCAAGCCGATTATCGGCACCGAGGCCTACGTCACCCACGACCGGCACAACCGCACCACCGACAAGCTCAACAAGAGCTATCACATGATCCTGTTGGCGAAAAACGCGACGGGTTACAAGAACCTGGTCCGGCTTTCCACGCAGGGCTTTCTTGAGGGTTTCTACTACCGGCCTCGTATCGACCGGGAGCTGCTGAGCGAGCACAGCGAGGGAATCATCGGGCTTTCGGCCTGCATGAGCGGCGAACCGAATTTTCATCTGCGCACCGGCAACGTGAAGGCCGCCGTCGAGGCAGCCTCGGCCTACCGCGAAATCCTGGGCAAGGACAACTACTTCCTGGAGATTCAGAACCACGGTCTGGAGGAAGAGGCCCGCATCCGGCAGCTCATGCCCGAGGTCGCCAAGCAGACCGGCTGCCCGATCATCGCGACGAACGATTGCCACTTTCTGGACAGGGACCACCATGAGGCACACGACATCCTGATGGCCCTGCAGACGGGCAAGACGCTCAACGACCCCGGCCGCTGGCGCAGCAACACGCCCGAGATCTATTTCAAGTCCACCGAGGAGATGCTGGCCCTGTTCCAGGACTGGCCCGAGGCCGTGGAGAACACTCTGCGCGTTGCCGACACGGTCGACTTCGAGATGGAACTGGGCAAGCTTCTGCTGCCCGAGTTCCCCTTGCCTGAGGGATTTTCAAGTCCCGACCAGTACGTCGAGCACCTGGCGAGGGAAGGGCTCAAATCACGGTACGATCAGCTCACCACGGAGCTGGAGGAGCGCCTGGCCTACGAGTTGGGCGTCATCAAGCAGACGGGGTACGCCGGTTACTTCCTGATCGTCTGGGATTTCATCGACGCCGCCCGCAGGATGGACATCCCCGTCGGCCCAGGTCGCGGCAGCGCCGCCGGCAGCCTGGTCTGCTATTGCATGAGGATCACGGACATCGACCCCATCCGGCATCGGCTTCTGTTCGAGCGGTTCCTGAATCCCGAGCGAATCTCCATGCCGGATATCGACGTGGATTTCTGCTACGAGAAACGCGGGCAGGTCATCGAATATGTGGCGCAGAAATACGGCCGCGAGAACGTATCCCAGATCATTACCTTCGGCACCATGGCCGCCCGCGCGGTGATCAAGGACGTGGCCCGGGTGCTCGACTTCAGTTTTGCCGAGAGTGACCGCATCAGCAAGATGGTGCCCGAGGAGATCGGCATCACGCTGCAGAAGGCCATCGACACCGCTCCCGGCCTGAAGGAGGTGGCCGACCAATCGGAAGACCACGCCATGCTGCTGCGCAACGCCCTGGTCCTGGAGGGGTTCAACCGCAACGCGGGCATCCACGCGGCGGGCGTGCTGATCACTCCGACGCCCCTCATTGAACACGCGCCCCTGTACAAGAGCACCAAGGGCGACATCACCGTCCAGTTCGACATGAACATGAGCGAGGCGCTGGGTCTGTTGAAGATGGATTTCCTGGGCCTGCGCACCCTCACGGTGATCGACAAGGCGCTCGACCTGATCGCCGAGGTCACCGGGACGCGCCTGAAGGCCGAGGACATTCCCACCGACGACGAGGCCACCTACCAGCTTCTTCGGGAAGGCCGCACCGTCGGCGTTTTTCAACTCGAAAGCAGCGGCATGCAGGAGCTGGTGCGCAAGCTGGCGCCCACCCGCTACGAGGACATCACCGCCATCTGCGCCCTGTACCGCCCCGGTCCGTTGGGCGCGGACATGGACAAGGTCTACGTCGAGTGCAAACACGGCCGCAAGAAGGTCGTGTACAAGGATCCCAGTCTCGAACCCATCCTCAAGGACACCTACGGCGTGATCCTGTACCAGGAGCAGGTGATGCAGATCGCCTCGACCATGGGCGGCTTCACCATGGGACAGGCCGACACGCTGCGCAAGGCGATGGGCAAGAAGAAGCTCGAGATGATGGCCGAGATGAAGGTCCAGTTCCTCGACGGCGCCAAGGAGAAGGGCTACAACCAGCGCACAGCCCAGGAAATCTACGAGGAGATGGAGTTCTTCGCGCAGTACGGCTTCAACAAGAGCCACAGCGCAGCCTACGCCCTCCTGTCCATCCAGACCGCCTGGCTGAAGGCCCATCACCCGGCCGAGTTCATGGCCGCGACCATGAGCACGGAGATGCGCAAGTCCGAACGCATAACCCAACTCATCGACGAGGTGAAGGCGCTGGGCCTGGGCATCTGTCCGCCGGACATCAACCAGCCGCGCAGCGAATTCGGGGTGCGGGGTGGGGACATCGTGTTCGGGATGGGGGCGGTCAAGGGCGTAGGTTCGGCGGCCATCGACGTGATCGCCGCCTGCCGCGAAGAGCTCGGCCGCGATTTCACCGACCTGTTCGACCTGTGCGAGAACGTGGACCTGCAGAAGGTGAACCGCAAGGTGGTCGAAGGACTGATCAACGCCGGGGCGATGGACCGGTTGCCGGGTCACCGTCGCCAGTTGTCGGCCAACCTGGATCGCGCTCTGGCCTTCGGGCAACAGGCCGCCCGCGACCGGGCCGGCGGCCAGGCGTCCCTGTTCGGCGGCACCGCGGCCGCCGAGGTACTCAAGCCCGCCCTGCATGTATGCGAACCCTTCGATCCGCTGGTGAAGCTGAGCAAGGAGCGCCAGGCGGTGGGCTTCTTTCTGTCGGGCCACCCTTTCCAGGAGTACGGCGAACTCATCGACAGTCTTCCCGTCGACGGCGCGGCGGGGGCCCATCAACGCGGCGAGGGCGCCTGGGTCGATCTCGTCGGGGTGATCACCTCCCACACCAAGCACCGTGACCGGCACAAGCGGGTCTACGCCCGGGCGAACTTCGAGGACACCAGCGGGGTGATCAGCCTGACGGTCTACAATCGCCTCTATGAAGAAGCGAAGGAGCTTGTGGAAAGCGATTCGATCCTCGTGGTGGGCGGGCGTGTCCAGGTGCGCAGCGACGGCAGCCGGGAGATCGTCGCCGACCGCCTCACGCGCATCGACGAAGTGCTGGGGACCTGGGTCCGGGACATCTATCTCGAGATCGATCTGGAACGCGCCGGGCGCTCCGGTCTCGAAGGACTGGGCAGTCTGTTCGAGGAATTTGGCGAGCCCTCCGAAATGCGGCCTCTGTGCCAGGAGGAGGAGGTTCAGAAGAGCGAGGTGGTCGCGGACGAAACCGCCGGGGAAACACCCGATACCCAGGACCTGGAATTCACTGTCGAGCCCTTGCTCGCCCGGCCCGTGCCGTTGACCATTTCCGTCGAGCGTGACGGGAAATCCTGGCTCCTGAAATCTGCAGACCGGAATATCGCCCTGACCCTCGACAGCCTGCGGCGCCTGCGGCGGGTGCCGGGCGCGGAAAAGCTGCGTCTACGCACCGTGCTGCCGACCCCGATCGAACGCAAAAACCGGTTCATGGGCCGCGGTTAGTCTCCCCGCCTAGGAGGAAGCATGGAATTCAAGACGGTCAATCCCGCTACCGGCGAGGTCATCCGGACCTGGCGGAGGATGGCGCCGGATGAGGTCATGCATACGGCCCGGCTTGCGCAGGAGGCGTTCCACCAGTGGCGCCGGCTGTCCGTGGCCGAACGGGTGCCGTATTTCCAGAGGCTGTCCGCCGTGCTGCGGGACAATCTGGAGGACTGGGCCGCCCTGATCACCACGGAAATGGGCAAACCCATCACCGAGGCCAGGGGTGAAATCGAGAAGTGCGCCTGGATGACCGAAGTGTACGCCGCCAACGCCCCTGCCTGGCTGGCCGACGAGGCGGTCGCCGTCGACGGCCGGGAGCACACCGTCATCTTCCAGCCCCTGGGCGTGATCTTTTCCATCATGCCCTGGAACTATCCCTTCTGGCAGGCCCTGCGCTTCGGCGTACCGTGCCTGATGGCGGGCAACGCCGGCCTGCTCAAGCACGCCAGCAACGTCACGGGCTGCGCCTTCGCCATTGAACAGGCGTTCGCCCAGGCCGGTTTTCCGGAGCATGTCTTCCGCACCGTCGTGCCCGATTACGAAACGGTCTCCGCCCTCATCGCCTCGGACATCGTGCAGGGTGTGTCATTGACCGGCAGCACCCAGGTGGGGCGGCACATCGGAGCGGAGGCGGGCCGCCAGCTTAAGAAGGTCGTGCTCGAACTGGGGGGCAGCGATCCCTTCATCGTCCTCGAGGATGCCGACATCGAATTCTCTGCCCGGGGTGCCGTCGCCGGTCGCATGCTCACCGCGGGGCAGAGCTGCATCGCCTCCAAGAGGTTCATCGTGGTTGAAACCATCGCCGAAGCCTTCGCCGCGCGCTTTACCGAATTGATGGGAGAACTGAAGGTGGGCGACCCCCGCCTCGAGACCACCGAGGTGGGCTCGCTGGTGAACGAGGCGGCGATCCTCGAACTGGAGGAGCAGTTGGCCCAGTCGGTGTCCCTGGGCGCCCGGGTGCTGTGCGGCGGTCGGCGCCTGCCCGGCCGAGGCTGTTTCTTCCCGCCCACGGTCGTGACAAACACCCGGCCCGGTATGCGGCTGGTGGACGAGGAGGTGTTCGGACCCATCGCCCCGATCATCACCGTGAAGGACGAGGCCGAAGCCGTCGCTCTGGCCAACGACAGCGAGTTCGGGCTGGGGGGCAGCGTGTGGACCCGGGACCTGGAGCGCGGGGTGAGGGTGGCCCGGGAGGTGGAATCCGGGACCCTGTTCGTCAACAGCATCACCAAATCGGACCCACGCATGCCCTTCGGGGGCGTGAAGAACAGCGGGCTGGGACGGGAACTGTCCCATTACGGGTTGAAGGAATTCGTGAACGTGAAGGGGATAAACGTTTATGATCATGGATGATGGGTGTCGGGAAGGCAGGAGTCGGTAAACCGGTTGGTCGATGATCCGAACGGGCCGCCCAGATCCATATTCCTTGACACCACCGAAGTGAAGTGACTAAATCTCAGGTCCCCGAGAGGGATTCGCGCCGGAAGGGCCGTACGCGTATGCGGCCCGTCGGCCGATGAAAGGCATCAGGATGGACTGGAAGAAAAAAGGGCTCTGGCTCGATTTCGAGATGCCCATCGTGGAGTTGGAGGAACGCATCCAGACCATGGAGGATTCCGCCTCGGTCCGGGGGGTGGATGTCGCCGACGAAGTCGAACGTCTGCACGCCAAGGCGAGAAAAATGGGCAAGGATATCTTCGCCAAGCTGGAACCCTGGCAGCGGGTGCAGCTGGCCCGTCATCCCCGGCGGCCGACCACCAACGACTACATCCATTATATCTTCGATGATTTCGTGGAACTGCACGGAGACCGGATGTTCCGGGACGACGAGGCCATCGTCGCGGGCATGGCCAGCTCCGGCGATCGCAAGCTCATGGTCCTTGGTCACCAGAAGGGCCGGGACACCAAGAGCAACATCCGGCGCAATTTCGGCATGGCCCATCCCGAGGGTTATCGCAAGGCCCTGCGCCTGATGGAAATGGCCGTGCGTTTCGAAAGGCCCATCGTGACCTTCATCGACACCCCGGGCGCCTATCCGGGCGTGGGGGCCGAGGAGCGCGGTCAGGCCGAGGCCATCGCCCGCAACCTGCGCGAGATGGCCGACATGCCGGTGCCCATCATCTGCATCGTCACCGGCGAGGGGGGCAGCGGCGGCGCCCTGGGCCTGGGTGTCGGGGACCGCATCTTCATGCTGGAGAACTCGATCTACTCGGTGATCAGCCCCGAGGGCTGCGCCGCCATCCTCTGGCGCGACGGCGCCAAGAGCAAGGAAGCGGCCAAGAACATGAAGCTGACCGCCAGGGACGCCATGAACCTGGGGGTCATCGATCTGATCATCAACGAGCCGATCGGCGGCGCCCACCGGGATCACAAAGGCATGAGCCTGGAGATCAAAAGGGTCATCCAGGATACCCTGGCCGAGCTCGAGAAAATTCCCACGAAGGATCTGCTCGATCAGCGGCTCCAGAAATACCTTGATATCGGCGTTTTCGAGGAATCCGGCAAAGGTTGATCCGGCCTCCTCACCGGGATGGGTTGACTGCTCGGTCGAAATGTTGTATTATCCTCATGCCAACCTCTTCGAAAACCCGATATTCTCACCCGGCCGGCCCAGCCTTTCCAGGCGATGGGGTCCGGTTTTTCTTTGCCCCGCAGCAAAGGTGTGTTTGCATCCTTTCCCGGACGTATTTATGATGCGCCCGGAAGTTTCGTATGCTGAGAACCTCTTCAGGAGACGGTCGATGCTCGATCCGAAATTACTTGAGATCCTGGCCTGCCCGGTCTGCCGCAACTCCGTGACGCCGGACGACGATCACGCCTGGCTCTACTGCCGGACCTGCTCGGTCCGGTACCGGGTGGACGGGGACATTCCCATCATGCTCCCGGACGAGGCGGAAAAAGTGGCTCCGACCGACCAGGGCCAGGAGTAGGTCTCCATGTGCCTGTTCACCCATTTCGCCGCAGGCGCCCTGGTGGGCGGTGTGACGGGAGACGTCTATCTGGGGGCGGTCGCCGGCCTGGCTTCCCATGCCGTGCTGGACGTCATTCCCCATTACGACCACCCCGACTGGCGGCTGGAAATGGGGGGCGGCCTGTTGGGCCTGGTGTTGTTGTTGCTGATGCCTTTTTCCAGTTGGCCCGCGGTGGTCGGCGGAGTGTTCGGGATGGTCCCTGATCTCGAAAACCTCTTCCAGAAACTGGGCCGGCTGCGCCGGGATCAATTCCTGTTTCCCACCCACACGGGTCTGCTGCCGCACGGTCGCGAACTGGGTCCGAAGACCCTGGTCTGGCAGGCGGCGATCTTCGTCGGCTGTTTCAGCCTGCTGGGTCTGGTGTCGCCTGGCCCCGCCCAGGCCGCCGCAGAGAATTATCCAGGCGCCGGACAGAAGAATCAGGCCGCCGAGATGGGAACTCCCCGTGTCCGCCTCCTCTCGTCCAGCGCCGAGCGCTCCGTGGTCCGAATCGATTTTCCCGTCCTGGCGCATCCGGTTGACTGGCAGAGCTTGGCCTACGAGGACGTGGATTGGGCCCTGGCGCCTTATCTGGAAGACGAATTTTCCGACAGTCCGCGGGTTCTGCCTCCCCGGCTGAATCTGACCCTGGCTGTCCCGACCCGTCATCCCGTCGTGGCGCGGGCGCTGGACGTCACTTGGTGGCTTGATCCCCGCGAGGCCCTCGTGGAGGACGACCTGTTGGAAATGGGCACCCCGGCGGTCCATCGGTCGGTCCCTATGGTCGGGGCACTGATTCCCCTTGGAGTCAAGGGGGGTATTCTGGCCGGTCTCACGGTGGAGATCCTGCACCCCGCCAGCGGGGCCGAACGCCGGCATCTGGATCTGGCGCGCGGATTCGCCGCGAGCGGCAAGTCGGATCGTTGGGGGGAAGTCACGCCTGCCGGCGTCCTCAATCCTGACCTGTTCCAGGCCCTGGCCCGGGGTGGGCGGGAGGCCGCTCTCGAAAAATGGAATATGGACAAGGCCCTGCCGTTCGACCCCTTCGCCCTGACCACTCATTGGGTCAGACTCGAAGTCACCCGCTCCGGGCTGTATCGATTGACCGGCCAGGAACTGCTCCTCTTCAGTGTCCCGACCAATGACGTGGACCCTGACAAGTTGCGTCTTTACCGCGGCGGCGGCCTGGCCCTGGATTCAGACGCCGCCTTGCCCGATTCCCTGCAGGCCGAACGGATTGAACTGAATGAGGTGGCGATCGAAGTCCTGGACGGGGGTGACGGGGAATGGAACCTGGACGATGAATTCCGCTTCTACGGGGTTCCCACCAGTGTTTGGCGTGATCGCCTGGAACCGGGCGCCGATCGCGAATCCTACTACGACCACCTTTACGCGAACCACGCCACCTACTGGTTGACTTGGGAATCGGCGGCCACGCCCTCGCCACTGCCCGGATCGCCCAAGCGCGTCCAGTCCGTGTCGGCCGCTCCCAACGGGGGCGAAGTCGTCACTGCGGGACTGCTGCGCCTTCATCAGGAACGTCAGGTCCTCGACGAGGCCGGCGTGTTTGCCGACAACTGGTCCTGGGACAACACCATCTTCACGTCCCGGCCCGAGTCCTTCACGCTCCGGACTCCCGTGCCCGGGTCGTCCGCGCGTTTCGTGATCGATATCAGGGGGATGTATCCCAAGACCTTCAGCGGCTACATATTCGAAGCCGCGGGCTGGCTCAACTCCGACCTGGCCAACCAGGGCACCGCTTCTTTCAGCCGGTCCGCGCAGCACGATTCCCTGCGTCTGCGGATTTTCGGCGAGTCCCAGTCGGTCCAGTCCGGCCTCAACCGGATCACCCTGAAAAACATCAACAACAACGCGGGAATGTCGGCCAAGCCCCTGGCCCTGGACAGTTACGATATCTTCTACTGGGCGGGTCTGGATTTGACCGACCGTCCGGGCCAACTCGAGTTCGCCCACTGGGGCGACCAGGTGGCCACGCCCGGCACGGCCGTGGATCTGCAGGTCACCGTTCCGGCAGGTGTCACTCCCTTGATGTGGGATGTGACCGATCCGGGTACCGCCACGGTGAATACCGGGGTGGCCAGCGCGGGGCCTCCGGAAGTCTACACCTACGGGTTCGTCCGGGATCCGGACACCGACCGCCATTTTGTGGCCACGGTTCCGGGCGACCTGATGACTGTCGACGCGGGGCGGCGAACGAAACCCGTATCCTTGCGCAGCGGGCCTACGGACGTCGACTACATCGTCGTGTATCAGCCTCTTTTTTCCGGGCCTGCCCAGGATCTGGCGGATTACCATTCGACCTATCTGCCGGGGACGGGTTCACCCCGGGCGATCCATGTTTCGGCCACCGACATCTACGACAATTTTTCCGGCGGTCAAAAGGATGTCCGCGCCATCCGCAACTACCTGAAATACGTCTATGAGCAGAGCGCCCACAGGCTCCGGTTCGCCTGCTTCCTGGGCAACACCAGTCGGGATTTCCGTTACCACAAAGATCCCAACCCCCTGCTGGATCTCTACGATTTCCTGCCCACGGAACTGCGCACCGCCTACCCGGTGTTTCCGAGCGATTACAAGTATATGGCCTACGCGTCGGATGACGGCCTGGTGTCCTTCGACTCGGGCTCCTGGAGCAATCTGGATCTGCCGGATCTGGCCTGCGGACGCCTGCCCGCCAACAGCCTCGCCGAAGCGCAGGGCCTGGTTGACCGGGCGATCGACTACTCCCGCTCTCCCGAGCCCGGGCTCTGGCGCAACCGGTTGTTGTTCACCTCGGACGACTGCGTGACTTTCGGTTCCTGGGACGTTCCCATTTCCTCGGAGAATCGCCATACGGAACAGGCCGAGGTCGTCACCGGCATCCTGTTGCCCTTGTCTCTGGACGTGCGGAAGGTTTACGGGGTGGCTTACGATTTTCCCCCCTCGTCCAGGGTCAAACCGGGCATGAGGGTGGACATCAACAGTGAGTTGAGCCGGGGGACCACCATTTTCTACTACGTCGGTCATGGGGCGGAAGACAATCTGGCGGACGAACAGATCTTCCAGTCCCGTGACATCACGAACCTGACCAACGGCATGAGACGGTCGATCTTCGTCGCCTTCAGCTGCGACGTGGGGGTGTTCGACAGTCCCAGCCGGCTGTCCATGGCCGAGCAGTTCATCCTTGCCGAGAACGGGGGGGGCATCGGCTCCATCTGCGCCAGCCAGGTCAGCTACTCGGGTCCCAACGACAAGCTTTCTTCGGCGTTCTTCGGCAACCTTTACCCGGACCGCGGGGTTTCGGTCTCCGTCACCCCGGCGGAGGCCCTTTTTCTGGGGAAGAACTCCTTTACCTTCAGCCGATCCAATTCCCAGCGGTACAATTTCTTCGGGGATCCCGGCATGCGATTGCCCAATCCCCCTGACGATCTGACCTTCGCGGCTGCCAGCCTCGATACCTTGAAGGCGGGGGCCCTGCAGTCCGCCGTGCTGGACGCCGGCGGCAGCAAGTTCCTGTTTGGCGCCGGCGACGGCTACGACCTCCTGGTCCAGGACACGAGATTTGATCAGGGTTACATCAAGGCCTGGACCTGGACGAACCCCGACCCTCCCGAGGAACCGGAATATGTTCCCGTCTGGTCCTCCTTCATCGCTTCCGGCGCGCCGGTTTTCGTCGGCACGGGCGTGGTCGGCGCCGGGGATCTGAAGGTGGATTTCAAGGTGCCGATCAAGATCCGGTACGGGGATGACGCCCGCTTGCGCATGATCGTCGAATCCGT
>CBDURF010000056.1:0-19185 GCA_965369705.1 uncultured bacterium | reverse complement strand
ATGGACTCCGTGGGACCCAGATACGCGTCGAGGAAAACCTCGCCCTCTTCCAGGATCTCCGCCTGCAGCATCTGCAGGGTCATGATAGGCCGGCCGGCGGCGCGGTCCCAGCCCCCGATCCGCTCAGCCAGGGTGCGGGCCTTGAAGACCTGCGCCGCGTCGAAGGCGCGGCCGACGGGGACCTGGCCGACCGGAGCACGGCCGACCGGGGCACCGCCGGGACCAGCATCGTCGAGATCAACTCCATCCAGGATCAGGGCCGCCAGCGGGGTGTAGACGAGTCGGCCGGACACCCCGCGCTGCTCTCGCCACTCCGGGTCCATGGGCGTTGTCCGGATGTCCTCCCAGGCCAGCGCGGCGTCATGCAACAGGGCCAGGGCCGCTTCGGTTCGCCCCAGTTCGCGCTGACAGCGGGCCGCCCCCGCGAGGGCGACCACCCGGCGCTCCTGCAGGCCCGCCGCGGTGGTGGCGTCGACTGCGAAGCTGTACCTCGCCAGGGCCGCCTCGGGCTGCCCCGTCTCCAGCAACCGTTCTCCCATGGCCAGTTCGAACTCGACCCGCGTTATCCCGTGCAGCTGTCCCTGTCGCCGGCGTTCCTCCTTTTGCAGCACCGCAAGCCCGGCCGCGGAACTGTCCATGTCCGCCAGGGCCGCCGCGAGGCCGGTGACGCTTTCGATCCTGTTCCTGATGTCCAGGTTCGCATCATCACGGTCGAGAATGCGTCGGAAGATCGCCACCGCCTCGTGACGGCGCCCCTGCAACCGCCGGACATCGGCGAGGGTGCGCAGCACGAAAAGCTCCCGGTCGCCGAAGTTGCCCTGTTCGCATTCCCGCAGCAGGTCTTCGAGCCGGGTGGCGGCCTCGTCCAGCCTTCCCAGGTGGCTCAAGCAGATCGCCACGTTTGTTCCGCTGGACACCGCGTCCTGGATCTGGCTGAGTTGACGCTGCAACCGGCCGGCGCGCAGGAAGTGTTCCATGGCCACGCCCGGATCACCCAGGGAGAATTCCATCGCGCCCTGGTTGTTTTGCGCCAGGGCCTCTACCGCCGTGTAGCCGATCCGTTTGGCCAGATCGGCAACCTGTCCGTAACAGGTGGCGGCCTCCTCGAACCGGCCCTTCTGCTGGAGGGCCGTGCCGAGCCCGTTGAGGGTCCAGACAGTCGCCGACGTATCGCCAAGATCACGAAAGAACCCGGCGGCGCTCCGGTAGTCCGTAATGGCGTCCTCGTAACGCCCCTCCAGGCCGGCGCGGTAGGCCAGGCCGACCAGTGCCCAGGCCTCGTGGCGCCGGTCGCCCCGGGCCCGGGCGACGGCCAGCTGCCGGCGGTAGATGATCACCGCCTCGACCGAGCGGCCCTGCTGCTCCACGGCGTAACCCTGCCACCTCAGGGCGTCGCACAGGCGCAGGGAATCCCCCAGGGCCTCGGCCAGGTCGACCGCCTCCCGCAGCAGGGGCTCGCCTTTTTTTGGCTGGCCGAAGGAAGCCCACAGGCGACCCAGCTTGGCGATCAAGGGCAGGATGAACGTGGAATCTTCAGCCGCGCGGGCTTCGGCCAGGTAGGGTTCGATGTAGGTTGCGGCGGCATCGACCTGGCGGGAAACGTGAAGCGAGTCGATGCGGGCCAGGATTTGGTCCCGGGATTCGAGAGAATCCATTTCGGCGGCAGCCGGGCAATGAAGACCGATGGCGGCGGTTATGAGGACCCACACCGGGACCCGGGGACTGCAAAACGACATGGACGCCCTCGTTTGATTCAACAGGGACAAGGCTCCAGATCAGAATCCCCCTGGGACGGACCATCTGTCAATGACGTGGGCTTAATTCCCGACCTTCCAAAATCCCAAAATCCTTCACCGCGCATGCCCAAGCCCGGCCGATGGACATTCCTGATTTCTCCCACCTGCCGGCGGTGGTGCCCCCGGGGGCACTAATTGTTGTTAATTTGTTTATTTTCAACATGTTAAGTTTTCTCGTGCTCAATTTTGGGATGTGTTGACAATATTTATGTTGTCACTTGGCCCATAAAGTAAATAAATATGTTGTCAAATGACCCGTCTTCGACAACAATAATATTGTCCCAACACCCCTCAACCACAGGAAAACCCATCATGCCCCGAAAAAATCTTCATCTTGTCAGACAGCAGCTGGACGCAACCCTGGATCGCTTCGACTCCGTTTTCGACCTGGCGCCGCCTCCCCAGGGGTGGATTCGCGCCATCCGCAAAGCTCTCGGGATGAGCGGCCGGCAGCTTGCAGGCCGCCTGGGTTTGTCCAAGCAGAGCGTGGCCCGCATGGAAAGGGATGAAATCGAGGGGGCGCTCTCCATCAAGACCCTTCGCCGCGTGGCCGAGGGTCTGGATTGCGAGCTCGTTTATGGGATCGTTCCGCGCACGAGTCTGGAAAAAATTGTCCACGACAGGGCGCGGACCATTGTAGGTGGGCGTTTGGACCATTCCAATCAGACCGTGCGTCATGCCGACCAGGATCTGGATCCCGCCTTGGACGAGGAAATCATCCGGGGCATGATCGAGGATCTGGTCGATGGGATGCCTTCTGATTTCTGGGACGCGCCATAGCAGCCACCACATACCATTGCCCCCGCCTCCGGGATCCGGTACCATCGGCGGCCAAGAGCGGTCATCACTTTCAAGCCTCTTCCAAAGGCGCCAAACAGCCATGTTCCACCTGTTCATCTACATCGCCGTCATCATCTGCGGCGCCTCGGTCCTGGCTCTCGAGATCCTGGGCACCCGCCTGATCGGCCCGGTCTTCGGCGTCAGCCTGTACTTGTGGTCGGCCTTGATCGGCGTGACCCTGGCCGCCCTCAGCGTGGGCTACGCCCTGGGCGGCCGCCTGGCCGACAAGCAACCCACTCTCACTAAATTCTGCCTGCCCATCGGCCTGGCCGGCGCATGGACCGTCGCGATTCCCTGGCTCAGACACCCCGTGCTGAGCGTCACCGAGGAAATGGGCCTCCGGGTCGCCGTCCTGGTCTCGGCCACGATCCTGTTCTTTCCGCCGCTGATGCTGCTGGGCATGGTCAGTCCTTTCGCCATCCGCCTGAAGACCGCCGCGCTCAATGAGGTCGGCCGCACCGCCGGCAACCTGTACGCCCTCTCGACCATGGCCAGCGTCTTCGCCGCCATTGGGACCGGGTTTTTCCTGATCCCCAACATCGGGGTCGCGCGCCTTACCTATCTGATCGGCGTCTTGCTGATGGTCACCGCCGCGGCTGGTTGGGCCATCGACAAAAAAGGCAAAACCGCCCTCGCCATCGCGCTTCTCATCTTGATGGCCGGCGCCGCCGCCTATCAAGCCGCCCCCGAAGCCAAGGCCGACCCGGACGCCGGCCTGCTCGCGGTCACCCAGAGCGCCTACGCCGAGATCCGCGTCATCGAAAAGATGGGCCTCAGGTTCATGCTCATCGACGGCGGCACGCACACCATCGTCGACCCGGTCGACTGGGTGTCCGACTACGCCTACATCGACGTGCTCGAGATTTCGAAGAAGTTCTACGACACGCCCGGCCGGATGATGCTCGTCGGCCTGGGCGGCGGCAGCATTGTCAAGGTGTTCCATGCCGACGGCTGGAACGTCGAAGCGGTGGAGATCGACCCCGTGGTCACGCAAACGGCCCGCGACTGGTTCGGCCTCGAACCGACCGAAGCGAAAATCCACCACGTGGACGGCCGGCAGTTCTTCATCCAGCACGACGACCTGTTCGACCTCGTGATCATGGACGCCTTCGGCAGCAGCTCCGTGCCCTTCCACCTGGTCACCAAAGAGGCGTTCGGCCTGATCAAATCAAGGCTCAGCCCAGATGGCATCCTGGCGATGAATCTCGAGTCGGTGGGCTGGCACGACATCCTCGTGCACGCGATGGCCGTGACCCTGGCCGAGCAGTTCGCCTTTGTTATAGTGCTGCCCATGGAGGAGCCGCCCAATCAGTTCGGCAACATCATCATCATGGCGTCGGACCGGCCGCTCGAACTGGACGATTCCGAATTCCCCCTGCCCACCGAGCGCTGGACCCTCGAATACAATCAGATGCACGCCTGGGACAACAGCTTCACCGTGGCTTCGGACGCCGCGCCGGTCGTGACGGACGACCTCAACCCGGTCGACATCTGGTCCGACCGCATCAGCTTGGCCTCGCGCAAACAGCTTCACGAATATTTCGGGAATGACGATCTGGCCTGGTAGGCCGGCCGGCGGACGGGCGGGAACGGTTCAGTCCATGGGACGGATCTCGTCGCTGATGATGTAGTCGATGGGGTGGCCATCGATTTCCACGCCGATTTCCTCGGCCAAAATATCCGACTTGTATTTGACGTAGACCTGGATGCAGGGCGTGCCGTCCTTCAGCTCGCCGATTGCCACCATGACCACCTCGTCCAGGGCCATGATCCGGTCGACGTTGTCGTTCATTACGGCGTTAATCGCGCGTTCAGACACGGCTTTCTCCTCTTTTTTCTCCTGCTCGGCCGGCGGGTTGCAGCCAACCGCCGGGATCACCGCGAATAATAGCACGACAAGAAAAACCGGCCCCCGGAAAAACCCCGGAGGCCGGCTTGTGACCCGGGACCTTGTGAAGGTCTTCATCGGTCCATTACCTAGTTGCCCACCATGGTGGCGCCCAGGAAGGCCAGCACCTCGTCGATGGGGTTGGCGATGGCCGTTTGGCTGCTGCCGGCGAACAGCAGGCCCACCGCGCCGGGGTCCGTGGTCAAGTCCTGGATCATCAGGGAGCCCGAGTCGCCGCCGCTCAGGAACTTGCTGCCCCTGTTGGCGATGATGATCTGGCCGGTGAAAACATTGCTGAAGGCGCTTCCGCCGGCGCATTCATTCTCGTAGGCAATGCTGACGGTGCCGTTCAGGCCCGTGACCGAACTGCGGGTCAGGCCGGTGGTCCGGCCGCTCTTCTTGACGGCCTGGCCGATGTAGGCGGCCACGGTCTGGGCGGACAGGGTTCCCACCTCGAGGATGGCGCCGCTGGGGTCGACCATGCCGATGATGATATTGGCCGACGAGCAGTCCACGTTATTGCCGGGCAGGGAGCTGGTAACCACGAGGGTGGCGACGTCCTGGCCGTTGGTCGCGACGCAGCCGATATCGATCAGGCCCGGCTGGACGATGGGATCGCCGGTGGTCGCCACGCGGCCGTTGCCGCCGTCGACGATGTCGGCTTCGAACACATGGTAGTTGCTCAGGATCCGCTTGGAGCCGCCGACCTGGATCAGGGCGCCCAGGGTGCCGCCGCAGCAGTAGCCGTTGGCCAGGTCGTAGCGCCAGCCGCCGGAGGTGCCGAGCTGGATGGGCGTGGTCTGCTTGGCTTTGTGGTCGACATCGCCACCGCTGGGCGGGCCCTTCATGGCGACGATGCGGTCGGTGATCTGGGTGATGACGCGCACGTCATCAATGAAGGCGGGCGCACCTCGGCGAGCCCGCTCTGAGAGAACCAGCAGCAGGATGGCAGGATGGCCGGTTTCATCGATCGTGGTGGCCGTGGCGACCACGTCCGGGTCGGCCATCAGGGCAGGCGTATGACGGTCCTGGATGGCCATGACGGCGCGGATATTGGGATTGGCTGCGCTCTTGAGGTAGGCTTCACTCTGATCGGGGGCAGTGGGCCCGGTGACGTCAGAGTCCGAGCAGCCCCAGATGCCGAAGGCGGCGATGGCTCCGATGATGAGAAGTGTGGATAGACGGATCATAAGGGAACGACGAACCATGGTGGTCCTCCTGAAAAAAAAGGCGAGTCCCCTCAGACCCCTATCTTTGAATCGTACCTTAAATGGAAACAAGCAGTCAAGATCATTCCTGTTTTCCAAACCGGCCCCCGGATAAACTCCGAGGGCCGGCTTGTGACCAATGATGTTTTGCAGGTCGTCATCGGTCCTGACTAGTTACCCACCATGGTGGCGCCAAGGAAACTCAGCACATCGTCGATGGGGTTGGCGACGGCAATGGTGCTGCTACCGGCGAAAAGCAGGCCCACGGCGTGGGGGTCGGTGTCCACGTCTTCAACCATCAGGGAGCCGGAGTCGCCGCCGGCCAGGAACTTGCTGCCCCTGTTGGTGGTGAGAATCTGACCGGTGAAGGTCTTGGTGAAGGCGGTGCCGCCGGCACATTCGTTCTCGTAGGTGATGCTGACGGTGGCGTTCAGGCCGCTGACCTTGGCGCGGCCCAACCCGGTGGTCCGGCCGCTCTTCTTGACCTTCTGGTTGATGTAGGCCGCGACGGTCTGTGAGCTGAGGGTGCCGATCTCGAGGATGGCGCCGCTGGTGTCGACCATGCCGTTGATGATGTTGGCCGACGAGCAGTCCACGTTGTTGCCCGGCAGGGAGCTGGTGACCACCAAGGTGGCCACGTCCTGGCCGTTGGTCGCGACGCAGCCGATGTCGATCAGGCCCGGTTGGACGATGGGATCGCCGGTAGTCGCCACGCGGCCGTTGCCGCCGTCGACGATGTCGGCCTCGAACACATGGTAGTTGCTCAGGATCCGCTTGTTGCCGCCGACCTGGATCAGGGCGCCAAGGGTGCCGCCGCAGCAGTAGCCGTTGGCCAGATCGTAGCGCCAACCGCCGGATGTGCCGAGCTGGATGGGCGCGGTCTGCTTGGCCTTGTGATCGACCTTATCGCCGACGGGCTTGCCCTTCATGGCAACGATGGGGTCGGTGATCTGGGTGATGACGCGCACGTCATCGAGCCACCTGGGCGCGCCTCCCCGGGCCCGCTCACTGGTGACCAGCAGCAGGATCGCCGGCTGGCCGGTTTCATCGATCGTGGTGGCCGTGGCGACCACGTCCGGGTCGACCATCAGGGCGGGCGTGTGACGATCCTGGATGGCCATGACCGCGCGGATATTGGGATTGGCGGCGCTCTTGAGGATGGCTTCATTCTGGTCGGGAGCAGCCGGTCCGGTGACATCCGAATCCGAGCAGCCCCAGAGGCCGAACGCGGCGATGGCTCCGATGACAAGTACGGCTGATAGGCGAATCATGAGTGAGCGTTTTACCATGAGGATCCTCCTGAATGGGGTGGAAGAGGCGAGGCTCTGCATGAACAGAGCTGAACCATCCTACCGCAAACAGAAACCAATAGTCAAGATCGATTTTGTCCGGTTTTGTTTTATTTGATTTTATCCCTTTAAGTTGTGGTTGTTTCATAGTTTAAAAGAAGGGGGGTGTTCAAGATTTCCTATGGTTGGCAAGGCAACCAACTCCCAAAATCGAAACCCCCACTCCCACCCGAGCCTTTGCTGGCTTCGCCGCATGGCGGCCCCTATAATGGATGGTCCGGAGCAGATCCGGAGCAACCCGACACGCACACCCCGAAAGGCTTCCATGGCCTCCGACCAGTCCCTCTACATCTCGAAATCGAAGTACCTTGCGGGACTGCAGTGCCCCAAGCTGTTGTGGACCCATTTCAACAATCGCGAATCGATTCCCAAACCCGACGAGGTCCGGCAGCACATCTTCGACGCCGGTCACATGGTCGGCGACCTGGCCAAGCGGCTCTATCCCGGCGGCAAGGAAGTGCCGCTGCTGTTCCAGGCCGACGACGCGCTCGACCTCACCGTCACCGCCACGCGCGACCTGATGAATAGGCGAATTCCCATCTTCGAGGCCAGCTTCCTGGTCGACGGCCGCTACTGCCGGGTCGATATCCTGGTGCCGGTGCCCGGTCCGGACGGCGACCGCCTGAGCGGTGACGAGTGGGATCTGATCGAGGTGAAGTCGTCGACCCGGGTCAAGGACGTCAACATCAACGACGTCGCCTTCCAGTACGACGCCCTCACCCGCGCCGGGGTCAACCTGAACCGGCTCTTCCTGATGCACATCGACACCGGCTACGTGCGCGGGGAGAAATTCGAGGTCGAGCGGTTCTTCCACCTCGAAGACATCACCGACCGCGCCATGCGGCTCATCGAATACGTGCCCGCGGCCTTGAACAGGATGTTCGACACCATCGCCGGCCCCGATCCCGACACGCCCATCGGGCCGCGCTGCACCAGCCCCTACACCTGTCCCCTGAAGGATGTGTGCTGGTCGGTCCTGCCCGACGACAACGTGACCGATTTCTACCGCACCGGCTCCCGGGCCTTCGGGTTGCTGGACGAGGGCATCTTCGCCATCGCCCACACTCCCGACGCCAAATTGTCCCCGCGCCAGCAGATCCAGAAGAAGGCCGTGATCGAAGGGGCCATTCAGGTGGACCACAAGGCCCTCCGTCACTGGTTGGATGGCTTGAAGTATCCCTTGTATCACCTGGATTTCGAGACCATGAACCCGGCCATCCCGCCGTTGCCGGGATCGCGGCCCTACCAGCAGATTCCCTTCCAGTTCTCGCTGCACATCCAGCATGAACCCGGCGTCCGGCCTGAACACGTGGAGTACCTGGCCACCTGGAACGATGTCCCCTTGCCCGGGGATCCCCGGCCCGGTCTGGTCGACGCCTTGAAGGCCATCGGGCCCGACGGCACCGTCCTGGCCTGGAACATGGGTTTTGAAAAGGGCGTGCTGGGGGACCTGGCCGAAATGTTCCCCGTCGAAGCCGAACGCCTGGCCGACCTGGTCGAGCGCATGGACGATCTGATCATTCCCTTCCGCGCCTTCTGGGTCCACCACCCGCGCCAGAAGGGCAGTTGCTCGCTGAAGGCGGTGCTGCCGGCCCTGACCGACTTCGATTACGACGACCTGGCCATCGGCGACGGCAATCAGGCCGCTCGCCAGTACCAGCAGGCGCTTTACGGAAACGTCGCGGCCAAGGAGCGCGCCCTGATCTTCAACAACCTGCTCGAGTACTGCAAGCTCGACACCATGGCAATGGTTGAGATCCTGCGTAGATTGGAGAAGCTGGCGGGGTAGGTTTCGGTTGGCGGGGCTAGGCATCGGATGTCGGTGGCTGGCGCGAGGAGAGTCCGGCTGTTGTCTATCCCGCCGCTCCTCGGAAAACGGCTCCCCAGGTCCCTTGGAGCCGGCCTCCCGAATCGGCACTTTCCACACAGGTGAACTCCCTCCGGTCAGGATTCTTGACAGCCGGTATAACTTTGGTTATACTCTGGACATGAAAACAGCGATTTCCCTACCCGACGAATTGTTTGAAGCAGCCGAACGTGTTGCCAGGCGCTTGGGCCTGTCTCGTAGCGAACTCTATCAGAGGGCCCTCGCGAAGTTCCTTGAAGGTCAGAACGACGCAGCCATTATCGCCGAGCTCAATCAAGTCTACTCCACAGAGGAAAACAGTCGCCTCGATCCGGTCCTTTATCATTTACAGCGGGCAAGTCTCGCTCGGGAGGATTGGTGATCAAGCGTGGCGAAGTTTGGTGGGCGGAGCTGGCGGATCCGCGCGGATCAGAGCCTGGTTTCCGTCGTCCGGTGGTTGTTGTTCAGGCTGATTCGTTCAATCGGAGCCAAATCGGAACAGTACTTGTTGCGGCGATTACATCGAATCTCGAACTTGCGGAAGCGCCGGGCAACGTGGGCCTGTCGCGTCGAGACAGCGAGCTGCCGAGGGATTCGGTGGTCAACGTATCGCAGGTGTTGACTCTGGACCGACGATTTCTGGCGAAACGGGTGAGTCACTTGCCCGGCCAAGTGATTGAAGAGATCGACTCGGGGCTGCGTCTCGTTCTTTCATTGTAATGGTCGACATGGAATGAAGGCCTCCCCGGGGGTCTTTTTTTGGCCAAAAAAAATCTACTGATCCCGGTCCCGCCTGGCCCTATCGGCCAAAAGCAGAAAGATCTGACGAAACGCAGCCACCAGGCCGAACAGCATGCCGATCACGCCCGGCCACGGCTCGCCGCCGAACATGTTTTCCCACCCCTTGCCCAGCAGGAAGCCGACCAGGGGTCCGGCGATCATCATCATCGGGATGATGGTCAAGGCGCCGATGTCCCTAGCCTGCTTGCCGCGCTCGCCCCCACGCCGGGTTCCGCGCCGGGCGGCGCGGTCCTGCTCCATCCGCTTGCGCAGATCGCGCACCTTGGCCAGGTCCGGCGGTTCGGGCACGCCCGGGGGTAGCGTTTCCGCGGAATTTTCCCTGTCGTGTTCGTCCTGATCGGACGTATCCTGATGGGACGTATCCTGATCGGTCATCAAAAACCTCCTGTTTGCCAAATATAAGCCTGTTTTCAATAATCCGGGTAAAGTCATAATCCTGATAGGACGAATAGGAAATATAGGAAGTTCTCGCCTCCACAACTTTGGATTAAGGATCTACGAAGGATTCCGGAATTCATGGCGTCGAATACCGCACTCAACAGCGAAATCATTTGTGATCTCAAAGGTCAGCCGCTGGACCGGGACGCGGCCGCGTTGCTCAAGGCCATCGACCAGCTTTTGACGGTCGGGGCCTATTATTCCGCTGATCACGACCAGTATCGCGTGGTGTCGGAAAAGGCCTGCTCGCAGATTGTCCAGGCCATTCGGCCGGGCAAGGTCATGGCCATCGAGATCACCGCCTCGGGTATAATGGTCCGGTCGCAACTGGTGGATCCCCATCACCGCAACGTGCGGCTTCTGCATGATCTCCTGGTTCCCCTGAACATCGCCCAATTGGAGCTCCGCGAGGACCTGACCCCCGCGGACCTCCGCCAGGCCATTTCCGCCCTGCGGGAACACAAACAGAACCTGGGCAACACCACCGGATTCCAGGAGATCATGATCGAGGGCCTGCCATCGAGCGTCAGCACCGCGAGCCGCGGCGTTGTTCAGGGCAACGGTGACGACGGCGGGGGTGATGAAGGCGGCGGCAGGCTTTCCCTGGATGAACTGTTCGGGTCCGATTCATCCGGTGAGGGCGGCGCATCCCTTGACGAGTTTTTGTCCGCTAGCGAAAAGCTCGCCCGTGAGTTCATGGAGCTCGTCGGCCATATTCTTGAAAACCTGGAACAGGGCGAACCCGAACCCGGCGAAGACGGATCCACGGCGCATCCCGATACCACGCCCGAGAACATCAGGGCCCTTCGCGAGGCGTTGCAGCGTCTGGTCGAGGTCAATCCCGATCCCGCCGATCTCGCGCGGCTGATCGAACACGCCAAACGGGCGCTGGACCTGAGCCGGGATCCCGGTTCGGTGGACCTTGTGTTCAGCCTTCTGAAGAAGGAGGTCGAAAACGGCGGTGACTGGAAATGCAAGGCCCGGGAAAGAGGAAAGAACAAGCCGAAAAAGGAATTCAGGTTGAGTCTCGAGGAGCTCAGAAAAGAAGTTTCCGCTCTTGAAACCGAAGGCCCCGAGCCGGACGAACCCGGACCGTCGTCCCTGAGCAACTACCTGGGAATCTGTTTCCATCTGCTCGGCGCCGACCCGTCGGAGGCCCTTGAAGCGACCTTGGTGTCCAATCTGGAACAGCTCATTCTGGGCCGGGAAATGACCCGGCAGGATCTGAACCTCTGTTCCGCCGCGGTGGCGACCTCGGCCTTGAAAGACAATCAGGTCGCCCTGGATAAGGTGCTGCCTGCCATCTGCGGCCCGTTGCGCGCGTCCCATCCGGATTATCTGGTAAAATTCTGGGTCAGGCTCTGGGAAACCCTCGAACCCGGCCGCCGCGCCCTGGTCTGGCCCCACCTGGTCAGCGACCTGCTGCTGGGGCTGGGTAAAACTCCTCCCGAAGTCACGGAGCGGATGTGGCTAGCCGCCGGGGAGCTCAATTCCAGGGCGGCCATCATGCAGGTGTCCCGCCTGGAATGCACGCCGGCCCTGCTCAACAATACGATATCCTCCAGCCTGATGACCCTGCCGCTGGCGCGGATGTACCCGGTTCACCTGGCATTGATGAAGTCCTCGCAGGCTCCCGCTCATGGACTTCGTCTTCACGAAAATCTTCACCGCCATCCCCCCAACGGGTTGACCGAAATATTGATGAGGGCCCTCGGGAAACACGATCCGGCCAACGACAGTTTCTATCTGTCGCTCATCAAGCAGAGCGGCGGCGATTCCATTTCACCGGATCTGCGCAGGAGGTCCGCCCGCCTCATCTCGGAAGCCCTGGTCGGCTTGCCCGCAAAAGACCGGAACGATGACTGGGTGACCCGAGCCATCGGCTGGGTCGGCAAGCTGGATTCCGACTTCGCCCTTCCCTTTATGACCAGGATCCGTGACCAGAAAAAGTTTTTCTTCTTCAAGGCCTGGCCTGTGAAATGCCGCGAACTGGCTGAAAAATTCGTTTCGGTCTCGGCGTCTCCCGTCGACGCGAAGGATGGGAGGTAGCCCCATGGAACGTCACTTCAGTGATCTCATCATCCTGCTGGCCAGCGGCATCAATCAGCGCCGAATGTACTTCGACGATCACCCCAAGGTGACCGCCGTCAGTCATGATTTTACGACCCGTCTTCGCGGCATGATTGCCGAAGACGGCCAGGAGGAATTTTCCTTCGGCGTCTTTGGCGGAAAGTTTATTCGGCACGGAAAATACCTGGTCGGCCCCTCGATCGCGGGCCGGTCCCTGATCGAATTCGCCCAACGCCTGGGCTGCGGGGGATTCACTTTCCGCCTGCCGCTGGCCATGGTCGACGTGGCCACGTTTTTCCGTCTGGGCGCCAACCAGAAGGAAGTCCTGGAAAACCTGGAGGAAGCCAGAGCCCTGTTCGCCGCCAACGGGATCGATCACATCGAACTTTCGGTTCCGCTCAAGGAGGAGGGTGAGGGCGACGGGACGGAGGAAGCGCCGCAATCAGATTCCGCCACCGATTACATGGCCGCCGATTTCGCGCCCCTGCTGGACGTCTACCAGGCCCTGTACGACACGGTGTCCACCAACAACATCTCGACCAGCCTGAACGAAAACGTGGATCTGTCCCAGGCCCGGGCCAGCGGTGAAAAACTGGTGGGCGCCTCGGAAATTGGAGCCATGGACGTCATGCAGTTCATGCGCTATCCCGATTACGACAGTTATACCATCGGCCACTCGGTGCGGGTCGCCGCGCTGGCCGCCATGCTGGGCCGGGAGCTGGGCTGGTCTTCCGAAATCCTGGGTGAACTTGCCACGGCGGGCCTGGTGCACGACCTGGGCAAGGGTCGCGTGCCCGAAGAGATCCTGTTCAAGGCCGGCAAGCTGGATCCGGAGGAAATGAAGGTCATCGAATCCCACCCGGCCGCCGGGGTCCAGATCCTCCTGGCCAGCGGCGAACAAAGTCCCTTGATCATTTCGGCAGCGTGGGGACATCACATCCGTGAAGACGGCCGGGGTTATCCCGCCATGCCGGAATGGTACACTCAGGGTTCGGCGGCTTCCCTGATTCATGTCTGCGATGTTTTCGAGGCGCTGACGGCTGTCCGGCCCTACAAGGCGCCGATGTCGCCACGCCGGGCCTTCGAAATCATGCTCGAGGACGAAGGTTCCTTCCATCCCCGGATCCTGGCCACCCTCATTCGTTCCACGGGCCTTTATCCCCCCGGCAGCGAGGTCGTTCTCTCTGATTTCCGCAAGGCGGTGGTCGTCGCCCGGGGTCCGGACATGGACCATCCTCTCGTCCGGGTGACCCACGACCCCGAAGGCCTCCCTATTCCCCGGAACGATCAACCCGCCATCCAACTGGAGGCCGGCGGGGAACTGGACGTGGCGGAATTCCTGCTCGTGGGGATCACCGATGAAACCCAGGCCAAACCCCGGCAGGAAATCGAGCTGATCACCAGCAACTACTTCGACTAACCCGCCACAAACTTGGACGACCGACTCCCTTTCGTGTATGTTGACTGCTCGTATTGTCTTGGACCCGTTTTCCCCGGGGGATTGGAATGATGGGTTTTTCATCGGCACAGCTGCTGGTGCTCAACAGTGTCCTGCTGGTCGCGGCGATGCTCGGCTTTCACGCCCTGCGCCACAGGTACAGCCTGGCCTTTGTCTATTCCCTCCTCGGCATGATTGTCGTCACGGCCTGGATCACGCCCCTGGACATGGCCGTCCGCATCGGAAACATGGATTTCCTGGTGAGTTCGACCCTCCTGTTCACCGTGGTGTTGGTGGGCGTGTTCCTCTGCTACGTTTTCGACGGCCCGAGCGCCGGACGCACCGCCATCGCCGTGGTGGTGGGCGGCACGATTCTCTTTCCCCTGTCCGCCCTGGTTTTCCGAAGCCTGTTCCTCCAGATCGACCCCTATTCGCCCTGCCCGTTCCCCCCGATCACCTGGCGCAACTACGGGGCCTCCCTCATCGCCGTCCTGACCGACCTGCTGGCCTTGACCATGGTCTGGGGCCTCCTGAACAGATACCGCCGCCGGATTCCACTGGCCATGTCCGTGCTGGTTTCCCTGTTGAGCATCATGTGGATGGATTCGCTCATCTTCATCACCCTGGCCTTCGGCGGTTCGCCGGACTACTGGCCCATCCTCAAGGGCACCCTGGTGTCCCGTAGCATCGTGGCCCTGGCCGTCACGCCGCCGCTGACGCTCTACCTGGCTTGGGAGATCCGCCGCCACGGTTGGCGCTTCGAATCCTTGCCCGTGCTGGCCATCTTCAAGCTGGGAAACCTGGAGCGGGAGCTCAATACCGCCCGCAGCGACCTGGTCAAGGGGGCCGAGGCCCTGCGCGAAAGCGAGGACCGCTACCAGGCCTCGGTGGAGGACATGCCCCTCATGATCTGCCGCTTCGTCCCCGACGGCGGCCTGATCTACGCCAACAAGGGCTGCGCGAGCTGCTTCTTCCTTGATTCCGACGAGCTCGAGGGGGTGGATTTCCTGAGCTTCGTGGTGGAAAACAAACGGCGGGAGGTCGACGACCTGTTGTCCGGCCTGACGGTGGACCACCCCACCGAAACCATCGATTTTCCCGTCATGCTCGGCGATGACCCCCAGCCCTGGCACCGTTGGACCATCCGGGCGCTGTTCGGGTGGGACCGGCGAACCATCGCCTTCCAGGCCATCGGGCAGGACATCACCCGGGAACGGGTCCTCGAGAACCAGTTCCGGCATGGGGAAAAGATGCGGGCGGTGGGACAGTTGGCCGGCGGCATCGCCCACGATTTCAACAACATCCTGACGGCGATCCTGGGCAACGCCGAACTCGCCCTCAACGCCCTGGAGGACCCCGAACCATCGTTGCAGTTCATCCGCGACGGCCTTGAGCAGGTCGAAAGAAGTGGGCGACGCGCCGCGGATCTGACCCGGCAGCTCCTCATGTTCAGCCGGCGGGACTCCTCCCAACCCGAGGTTCTCGATCTGTGTCGGGTCCTGCGCGACATGGAGAAGATGCTTCTGCGGGTCATCAGTGAGGACATCGAACTGAAGGTTGTCTGTTCGGAGGATTCCGGCAATATCCTGGCCGATTCCAGCCAGCTCGAACAGGTGATCATGAATCTGGCCGTCAACGCCCGCGACGCCATGCCCGGCGGCGGCATGCTCGACCTCGAGACCCACCTTGTGAACCTCGACGAGCAGTACGCGCGGAACCATCCCGGTTCACAACCGGGGCCTCACGTCATGCTCGCGGTCAGCGACAACGGGGAAGGTATCCGGAAGGAACACATGGAACGGCTTTTCGAACCGTTCTTCACCACCAAAACCAAGGACAAGGGCACGGGATTGGGCCTGGCCACGGTCTATGGCATCGTCCAGCGGTTCGGCGGTCATGTGAGGGTCTACAGCGAGTTCGGCCACGGAACCACCGTCAAGGTCTATTGGCCGCTGACCGAATCGCAGGAATCCCGGCAAGATGACCCGGAAGCCGACCTGGTCGAAGGGGGCAGTGAAACCATTCTGGTCTGCGAGGACGAGGACGGTGTCCGGCGGTTGACCGTGCTTCAGCTCCGGGAAGCGGGCTACACAGTCATCGAGGCCGAAAACGGAGATCAGGCCCTGCGCCAGGTCGCCGAGGTTGACATTCCGGTCGACATGCTGGTCACCGACGTCATCATGCCCTACATGGACGGCAAGACCCTTTCCGAGGAACTCACCCTGGCCCATCCGGGCATGAAGACCCTCTTCGTTTCCGGCTACACCGCCCACGCCATCGCCCGCCACGGGGTGCTGGACAAGGGCCTCGACTTCATCGAAAAGCCCTTCAGCCGCAATACGTTGCTCATGCGGGTCCGCAAAATCCTCAATTCCCGCCGTTAATCCGGATTTTTTCCTAAAAAGACCCCAATCCTGGTCGATTTTTACAGGTAGAGACTGATTTTACCCGGAGTGGGAGGATTCCGAGGTGTCGAAAACCGCCTTTCCCAAAGAAACGCCTACCGGACCCGCGAACACGGCCGTGGCGGAGAACCCGCCGCTCAGCACCGAGCACGCGGAACTTTTCCTGGCCCTGGACCGCCTGCTGTCCATCGGTTCGTATTACACCCCCGACCACGCGCGCTACCAGGAAGTCGCCCGCGAAGCCCACGCCGCGATCATGCACAACCTGGCCGGCGGCGCCTCCCTGGAAATCGAGTGCACCACCGAGGGTTTCTACGTCCACGATGTCTTCATCGAAGGAAATCAGCGGGAAACCCGCCGCGTTTTCGAGATGATGTGCGTCTTGAACATCGCGTTGCTGGAGATCCAGGCCGTCGCGACAGCCGGCGATCTGCATGAGGCGGTGACCACGCTCAAACAGCATCAGGTCGCCTACGCCGGAGCGAAGGACTACGAAGATATCGAAATCGAGGGCCTGCCCGACACCATCACCACCATCAGCCAGCGCCTCCATGTGCGGACCAAGGACCGCACCTCCGGGCCCGGGGGAACCAGGCCACGGGCCGGCTCGGCGGATCACTACATCATCCCCGACGCCAACCTGGTCGCCACCCCCGAAGGCCAGAAGCTGGAGCGCGAGTTCCTGGGCATCATCAGCGGGATCATGCAGAACGGCGATCCGACCAGGCTGAAGGACCTGGACAGCGACGAGGCCAGGGACGAAGCCTTGCGCCTCTGGGTGTCCGACTCCGCGATCCACGCCATCAAAGAGATCATGGGGGCCCTGAAGAAAACCAACTCCGACCCCATGATCCTGGAGCATCTGATCGGGCACGCCCAGGCCGCCCTGGAGTTGACCGGCGATCCCGCTTTGGTCGAGCTGGTCTTCGGACACCTGCGCAAGGAAACCGGGGTCAAGAGCGACAAGCCCAAGCCCCTGCTGTCCAATCGACCCAAGCCGAAGAACCCCAAGAAGCGCGCGGTCAAGTACACGATGACCCCGGACCAGATGAACGACATCATCGCTGAGCTGAACGAAGCCGCGGTGATCCCGGACGACCTGCTCGGTCCCTCCACCGCCGACTGTCTCGGCATCTGCACCCAGGTTCTGTGCAGCGCGCCGACCGACCAGACGGCCCAGGGCGTCGGTTCCACGATCTTCCGGATCCTGTCCGTCGAAACCATTCCCGACGAAGACCTGAGGATTTCGGTATCCGCCCTGACCACGATCCTGAAGACCGGATCACGCGACACCGCCGACATGGCCATGCCAATGTTCTTCTCGCCGCTGCGGAAATTCCATCCCCGGCATCTCGGCCCGGTCTGGCTCAAGGTGTGGAAGTCCCTGGTGGAGATCGACCACAAGCGGCTGGCCTGGCCCCACCTGGTCAACGAGCTGTTGCTGGGTGTCGAGTGGGAAGATCCCGCCCAGAAACTGGCCCTGTTCGAGTCGTTGTCCCGGGTCGGAGTCGGCGACGGCGAGGAAATGCTGGAGCGTCTCGAAGAATTGCGGGCCCTGCGGGAAAAGATGCTGGCGCCCGATCTCTTCCACGCCCCCGCTCCATTGCTGTACCCGGTGCACATCGTGTTGCTCGGATCGACCATGTCCCGCGAGCACGGCCCGAAACTGCACGAGCGTTTGACCCACCAGCGGGCACACCGCCTGGCGAACCTGTTGATCTCCATCATGGGTGAATACAAACAGAGCAACAAGCTGATCTACCAGGCCATTCTCGAACAGGGCGTCGCCGAGAAAATCATTCCCAAGCTGCGGGACCTGGGCAGCCGGCTGCTCAGGACAACGGTGACGAATCTGCCGCCCCTGCTGCGAAACGAGCAATGGGTTGACGAGGCGGTTTCCTGGCTGGGTAGGCTCGACGCCAAGCGGGCCGACCCGGTCCTGAACAGGATCATCAAGGAAAAGAAATATTTCTTCTGGCCGGTGTGGCCGGCGGAGTGCCGTCGGGCCGCGCGGGAAGTTCTTGCCGCCCGGAGTGAAGGCGGCGCGATAGACGAGAGGGAAACCAGTGTCGATGAGATTCAGTGATCTGATCATCCTGCTGTCCACCGGGATCAACCAGCGTAGGATGTATTTCGATTCCCATCCCAAGGTGCAGAACCTCGGCCGGGATTTCACCGACCGGATGCAGGAAGTGCTCACCACCAGGGGGGAAACGGGTTTCTTCTTCGGCATCCTGAACGGTAAATTCATTCGCGACGGCAAGTACCTCATCGGGCCGTCCATCGCCGGGCGCAACCTGATCGATTTCGCCGGCCGTCTCAAGTGCGGCGGCTTCCTGTTCCGCCAGGGCCTGGACGCGGACGAGGTGATGGCCTTCTTGCGTGTGGCCGCCGACCTGAGGGACAAGGTGGAATCGGTCGAGGAATCGATCGCCCTGTTCCGGTCCGAGGGTATCCGCAATATCGAGGTTTCGCCCTATTTCCGCGAGGGTGAAGAGATCGACGCCAACGGCGTCAAGCTGGCGCCGTTCGATCCCGGCCTGATCCAGTTCGACTTCAGCGATGAGGACGAAGACGGCGGCGGCATGGGCAAGTCGATCGCGCAGGAACTCGAACCCCTGCTGCCGATCTTCCAGTCCATGTACGAAACGGTGCAGACCAACAACATCCACATCAACATGCAGCAGGACGTCGATGTCCACAAAGCCAAAGGGGTCGGCGAGGAACTGTTCGAGGTGTCCGACCGGCAGACCATGGACGTCATGAACCTGATGCGCTACCCGGATTACGACAGTTACACCATCGGCCACTCCGTGCGGGTGTCGACCTTGGTGCTGACCGTGGGCCGGGAAATGGGCTGGCCGGAACACCTGCTGTCCGAACTGGCCACCGCCGGTCTTCTGCACGACATCGGCAAGGCCAAGGTGCCCGACGAGATCCTCTACAAGCCCGGCAAACTGAACCCCGAGGAACGCAAGATCGCCGAGTCGCACGCGGCCATCGGTGGCAAGATCCTGCTGGCCAAGGGGGATGCCAGCCCCTTGATCATCGCCGGCGCCTGGGGCCACCACATCCGTCATGACGGTGTAGGCGGTTACCCGCCGCT
>CBDURF010000055.1:0-19522 GCA_965369705.1 uncultured bacterium | reverse complement strand
CAGGTTCACCATTGTCTCCTTTGCCATCCTGACGGTCGGAACCGCATTGGATTTATAAACATTATGTGACCCGGAGTTCCCGGAAAATCATCGGGCTTCGAAAAATTGGGACAAGGACCACAGAGGCAGGAAAACCTCGGGATCCGGCGTCGGCACGGCCAGGTTCAGCGGTGGGTCCAAATGGAGTGTCCCGGGTCGGCGGGACGAGCCGATGCGCAGACCGTTGCCTGCCTGACCGGCCGGACATGACCAGCTGAACACCAGGATCTCACCGACCCCTCCGGCGCCCCGTCCACGAGCCGTCATTTTCCGCCGGAAGCCAGGCATTTGTTCGCCCTCGATCACACGGAGAGCGAGAGGAGCCAGTTGGTAGCGCCAGACCGGCGGGTCAACTGCCGGGGACGGATCAGGCCCCAGCACTTCGGGCCGGGGAATGACTCCCGGTCGCCGGGATGGTCCGACGAGCGACGCGAAGGGGAATTCGGGCGGACTGCCCGGGAAATTCTGCAGGAAGGCGGTGACAAGGCGGACCATCTGGGCCAGACCCGCGGGAACCTCCCGCCACTCCCTCCCCCAGGCATTGAGGGTGCCGCTTCCATCGGGCCCCAGCACCAGCGTCCAACCATTTCCGGACCGGGTAAGAAGGGGATCGAGTTCCGGAGCGACTCCCGTCCGGGATCCTTTGGGAAGTTCTACGTCTGCTGCGGGGTCCCGCAGCACCTCGACCCGCAGGGACCCGTCATCACCTGCGAGCCAGCACGCGGAGCCGCCGGCATGTTGGGCATAGGCGAAAGCCGACCAGTTCGTGGAGGTGAGAAAGGTGTGGCCCGCAGGCGGCTCCTCCGCCAGCGCCCCGCAGAGCAGGAACAGTTGCATCGCCACCACTAGCAGCGGGACCCTGGAGACCGAACGCCAGCAAACCGGCGATGCATCCTTGTAAAACCGCAAGGCCTCTACTCCTTCTCACCCTGGGTGTTTTCGATGTCGGCGATCAGGGCTTCGATCCTTTCGGAATCACCGCCCAGGCCCAGGGAGCGCCGCAGGACATCGAGGGCTTCGGCCTTCTGGCCCAGGTCGTTGAGGACCACCCCCAGATGTTCCAGGATCACAGGATCATCAGGAAGGACGTTGACCGCCTGGATGAGATAATCCAAGGCCTCCTCGAACCTCCCGTTACGATACATGACCCAGCCCAGGGAATCCAGATAGGCGCCGTTGCCGGGGTCGGCGGCCAGAGCCTCCCGGACCAGCCCCTCGGCCAGGTCCAGGTCCTGGCCTTTCTCCGCCAGGAAATAGCCGAAGGAATTGGCGACTTCGGGGTCGTCCGGGAATTCCCGCCGCAGAAGTTCGAGCGCGAATCTGGCCTTGGCCTCCTCACCGTTTTCGTCGTGGCAGATACTCTTCTGGATAAGTGCCGTCAGGCGCAGGTCCGGGTTTTCCGCCGCCAACTTGAATCGCCAGCTCGCCCGTTCCAGATCCTTGAGCGCGCGGAAGGCGTAACCCAGCATCATCTGACCCTCCGAATCCTTCTCGGGGACCAGGGTGGCTGCAATCATCGCCTGCTCCCTGAACTCCTCGATCCTTTTCCCCTGAGCGGCATCCGGAGTGGGCGCCCTAAAATCCCTTTCCCAGGCGATGAGCATCGCCCGGAGAATGCCCAGGCGGATTTCCGGATCATAGGAATCCAGATCGGCCGCCCGGCCATAGTGGGAAATGGCATTCTCCCAGTCCCCGCGACCCTCATCCACCTTTCCGCGCAGATACCACCCGCGGCCCGACCCGGGCCATTGGGCCAGGATCCGCTCCACCAGTTCCAACCCTTCGATTTCGCGGCCGGTGCCGAGCAACAGGCGGGCCAACCAGAGACTCGGGGTCAAACCAAGCTCTCCCCGGTCCGCCAGGGGTTGAAGAATGGCGAGGGCCTGATCGATCTGGCGGTGCTGTGCGTGATAGTCGGCCAATTCCACGGCAAAGGAATCGGCCGGCAACCCGGGATAAGGGGAGGTCCCGGGAATGTCGTCCAGCTGCATAGATTCGTCCGGGCTTTCCGGACCCGGAATCGCGGGCAATTCGGCGAAATGACGGTCGGCTTCCCCGGCGACGGCAAGAGCTTCCTCAAACCGTGAAAGGGCAGCCAGGGATCTGATCTTCACCAACCAGATCAATGGTTCATCGGGAAAGCGGGTCAGGGCTTCATCCATGAGATCGGGGACCGCTCCGGTCTCGTCGGCCTGCCTCATGATCCTGGCCATCTCAAGATAGATATCCCGGCCACGGTCGGGATGAAGATGAAGACCGTCCCGCAACACGTCCAGCGCCTGACCGGTCTTGCCCCCGGAACCGAGAATGGCAGCCTCGGCGGCCAGCACCTCGACCGTGGCGTTACCCTGCCGGCGAATCGCCCGGAGGTCGTCCAGGGCCTTGTCTCGGCGGCCGGCGGAAAGATTCAGGGCCGAACGACGCAACAGAAAGGATTGGGAGTCCGGCCAGGCGGCCACCAGGGAATCCATCACATTGAGGGCATCCCGCAGATAGCCCTCGCTGGCCAAGGCTTCCTGGAATTCAATGGCGATGAGAACGACTTCAGGATGAGCCCGGTAGGCCATGTGAAGATAGGGCAGGGCCTCCGCCGTCTTGCCTTCGGCCAGCAACCGGTGGCCGACGATCCAACCGGAGGCCACACCGGGCGGCACATTCTCGTCCTCGACAATGGCAGTGCCGTCATCCTGGCCATGGGCTGCAGGGATCCCCAGGCCGGCGATTCCCCCCGGCACCGGCCATGACAGGCCCGCTGCGATCAGCAGTATCAGCAGCATACGTTCGAGGGGATTCGGCACCGGGGCTCCTTGGTCAGGGTCGACGATTACTCGGAGATACCATGATCCCGGTCCAGTTGTTCCGGATCCCTTGCCAAGGTTTCGAGAGCTTCCCGGGCCGCATTCTGTTCAGCGGTCTTCTTGTTGCGTCCCTCACCCAGACCGAGGGTCCTGCCGTTGAACATGACGGCCACCTTGAACAGACGGTCGTGATCAGGTCCGTCGACTTCCAGGACCCGGTAGCGGGGGGGGCTTTTGTGACGGGCCTGGATGAGTTCCTGCAGGCGGCTCTTGAAATTGCGCAGGGACCGCTTGGCGAACAGGCGATCACTGCCGGCCAGGATAAGTCGCTGGATGACCCCCCTCGCGGCGTCCAGGCCGCCGTCGAGATATACCGCACCGATCAGGGCCTCCATGGTGTCGGCAAGAATCGAGGACCGGTGTCGCCCCCCCGTGGCCGCCTCGCTGCGGCTCATCCGGATGTGCGCGCCCAGATCGAAATGGCCTGCAACTTCGGACAGACGGGCACCGCAGACGAGCAGGGCCTTCATCTTGGTCAGATCGCCCTCGGACCGGTCGGGAAATTTCTGATAGAGATCCTCGTTGACCACCAGGCCAAGAACCGCGTCACCCAGGAACTCGAGCCTTTCATTGGACTGTTCCCTGTCCTGCCCGGTGACGTGGACATGGGAACGGTGCAAGAGGGCGTTTTTCAGGAGGAAGCCGTCCCGGAAAGTGTAACCCAATTTCGATTCCAGCGCCCGGCAACTCTTCTCAACATCCCCGTCTTCGCGGAAGGTCGGGGACCGGTCGGGCGGAGACGATCCACCGGCCAATCTGGCAAGCACCTGTTGGAATGAATCTTTCAGCCCCATGGTCCCTGGACCTTTCTGGCGGGCTGCGACAGCCTGTTACCGCCGGGCCCGGAAACAGAGTGTCACGTTGTGTCCCCCGAAACCGAAGGAATTGGACAGGGCGTATTCCACATCCTGTTCGACGGCCTGATTGGCGCAGTAATCCAGATCACATTCCGGGTCCGGGTTGACAAGATTGATGGTCGGCGGAATCACTCCCCGCCTCAGGGCCAGGATAGTGATCACGGCCTCGACGCCGCCGGCGGCGCCCAGCAGGTGGCCGATCATGGATTTCGTCGAACTGATCTTCAAATTGGCGGCATGGTCCCCGAACACCTGCTTGACGGCGCCGGTCTCTACCTTGTCGTTGAAGAAGGTCGAGGTGCCGTGGGCGTTGATGTAACCCACCTGGCCGGGATCGATTCCCGCGGTCCGCAGGGCCTGCGCCATGGACCCCACCGCTCCCCTGCCCTCGGTATCGGGCTGGGTCATGTGGTAGGCGTCGCTGGTCATCCCGTAGCCACAGATCTCCCCCAGGATGGTGGCGCCACGGGCCTGCGCGTGTTCCTCGGATTCAAGGACCAGCACGCCCGCGCCTTCGCCCAACACGAAGCCGTCGCGGTCCAGGTCGAAGGGCCGGCTCGCCTTGGCGGGTTCGTCATTCCTTGTTGAAATGGCCTTCATGTTCCCGAAGCCGGACAGGGCCATGTTGCAGATGGCGGCTTCGGCGCCGCCGCAGATCATGATGTCGGCATGGCCCAGGACAATCTGGTCGCAGGCCGCACCGATGGCGTGCCCCCCGGAAGCGCAGGCACTGACCGTGCAGAAGTTCGCACCGCGGAACCCGTACCTGATGGAGACCAGACCGGCCGCCATGTCCCCGATCATCATGGGGATGAACAGGGGAGAAACGGCGCGGGGACCGCGCTTGATGAAACGGCTGTGCTGAGTCTCGAAGGTAAGCATCCCGCCGATGCCCGACCCGATGATGACCCCGGCCCGGAGCGGATCGTCCACCTCGGTGATGCCGGCCTGCTGCATGGCTTCGACCGAAGCGGCCATCGCCAGTTGGACGAAACGGTCGGCCTTGCGGGCTTCCTTCGGATCCATGTACAGGTGGGGGTCGAAATTCTTGATCTGGGCGGCGAACTTGGTCTTGAAGCCCTCCGTGTCCATACCCTCGATGTCGGTCACGCCGCTCGTGCCGGCCACCAGGGCCTTCCAACTCGATTCCCTGTCCATTCCGACGGCAGTCAACATCCCCATACCGGTAATTACGACTTTGCGCGGGGCCAATGCTCCACCTCCAGGATTCACTGGCAGGCTTTCCAGTCAAACCAGTGTCATAATCATATACCCGGCTCCACCACACCGAACGGATGGAACCGGGCAACCTGTGCCGGGCCGGACACGAAGTCCTCGGCCCGGATCTGCATTTCGGTCAATCGAGGTGCGACTCCAGATAATCGATCGCATCCTGGACCGTACGCAGTTTTTCCTGATCCTCTTCGGGGATCGTGATGTTGAACTGTTCTTCCAGATCCATCACCAATTCAACCGTGTCGAGGGAATCGGCGCCCAGGTCCTCGGTGAAAGAGGCTTCGGGCGTGATCTGCTCGGGGTTGACGGACAATTTCCTCTGGATGATTTCGTACACCTGTTCCTGAATCGACGCCATGTCAGGTTACCCTCCTGGGGAACGTGAAAAGTTGATCTTACGCAATCATGCCGCCATCCACCACCAGGGTCTGCCCGGTGATGTAGGAGGCCTCGGGAGACAACAGGAACTTGACCACGCCGGCCACATCCTTCCCTTCGCCGAAGCGTTTCAGGGGAATCTGGGCCAACATATCCGCCTGCACCTTTTCAGGAAGGTCGGCGGTCATGTCGGTGGCGATGAAGCCGGGTGCGACCGCGTTACTGGTCACCCCACGGCTGCCAAGTTCCTTGGCCACCGACTTGGTCAGGGCGATGATGCCGGCCTTGGAGGCGGCATAGTTAGCCTGGCCGGCATTGCCGGTCAAGCCAATCACCGAAGAAATATTGATGATACGCCCGTTTCGCGCACGCATCATAATGGGCGCCACGGCCCTTGTAAAGTAGAAGGTCCCATTGAGATTGATGTCGATCGGAGCCTGCCAATTTTCGGGACTCATGCGCATCAACAGGCCGTCGCGGGTCATGCCGGCATTGTTGACCATTCCGAAGATGCCACCGAATTTCTCCTGGACTTCGGCCACGATTCGCTGGACGTCATCGAAGTCTGAAATATCCCCCGGGCAGGCCATGACGTCGTCGTCGGACCCCAGTTCCGCGGCCAGTTCCCGGAGCTTGTCCGCACTGCGGGCCACCAGGGCCAGACGGTATCCGGCCGCGGCAAGTTCCCGGGCGATGGCTTCGCCGATGCCCCGGCTGGCTCCCGTGACGATTACGGCTCCGTTGGTCATGGCATTCTCCTCAAACTCGTTTCCCATCAATCATCACCCTGGTCCCCGGCCGGACCGTTTTCGCCCAGGAAATCCAGAACCTGGTCCAGGTCCCCGGACGTTCCCACGGGCAGGAATTTTACCTCGGGATAGGCGCGCCTGGCAAGGTTTGTCAGCACGCGGCCGGGACCCACTTCCAACACCACGCGGGGATTCGGGCCTTCCCCGCCGGTGATCACTTCCATGATGTCGTGCCACAGGACTGGAGACGTGAGTTGGCGGGCGAAGCCTTCGGCAAGATCGCCGGCGGTGGTGACGGGCCGGGCATCGACATTGGCCACGAGGGGCACCGCGGGATCGGAAATTTCGAACCCGGCGAGAAATTCCCGGAATTGGGTCCCCGCACCCTCGAGCAGGGGGGAATGGAAGGCGCCGCTGACGTTCAACGGTATGACCTTCCGGGCCCCGGCCTCGACAAGGGCGCCGCCAGCGGCCGCGACGGCCCCGACTTCCCCGGATATGGCGACCTGGGTGTCGGAATTGTGGTTGGCCAGGACGACCACACCGCCCTGTGCGGAAATCCGCCTGCAGATTTCCCGCACCTGATCCCCGCCCAGACCAAGGACCGCGGCCATGGCGCCGGGAATCTCCTGGCCGGCCGCGAACATCAGTTCGCCTCGCTTGCGTACGAGGCGCAGACCGTCGGCAGGGGTCAGGGCGCCGGCCGTCACCGCCGCGCTGAATTCGCCCAGGGAATGGCCCGCCACCAGCGAGGGGACGACGCCGAGTTCCCGCAGGGCCAGGCTGATGGCGACCGAATGGGCCAGGATGGCGGGCTGGGCGTTCCGGGTTTCGGTCAGGACCTCGCCGGGTCCTTCGAACATGATCCCCGTCAAATCCTCGTCCAGAACCGTGTTGACCTCATTCAGGAAATTCGAGGCCGGTCCGGGGCCGTCCGCCAGATCACGGGCCATGCCCACGCTTTGAGAAGCCTGGCCGGGAAAGATCATGGGCACGCGGTGCAGAATATCGGTCATGATGTCCCTCGGGCCGGCGGCTCCGGCTGGAATTCAACCCACGAAACAGCTCAGGATTGAGCGGCGGCCAGCTTGGCCGGCAGATCGTTACGAACCTGGCCCCAGGCCTCGTTGACGGCGTTGGAAATGGCCCGGGCCGAACTCCGGCCGTGGGCGATGATACTGATCCCCGCGACGCCCAGCAACATGGCGCCTCCCTTGACCTCGTAGGAAAAATTCTTCTCCAGGAAGCGCAGAATCGGACCGAAAGCGGCTTTCTCTTCCGCGGAAAGATCCGGGCGGCGGCTCAGCGCCCCCATGAAGCGGGCGAATCCTTCGACCATCTTGAGCGTGTTGTTGCCCGTGTACCCATCGGTGACGAGCACGTCGCAGGGCCCGAGCATGAGCTGGTTGCCCTCCACGTTGCCCACGAAATTCATTTCGCTCCGTTCAAGGAGCTTGAAGGTCTCGACATTAAGGTCGGTACCCTTTTTCGGCTCGCCGCCGATGTTGAGCTGACCAATGGCGGGGTCGGGCAGGCCCATCATTTCCCGGGCGAATACCTGGCCCATCCGGGCGAAGGAAACCAGATGGTCGGCGGTGCACTGCACGTTGGCCCCGGCATCCAGTAGAAGCAGCTGTCCCTTGACGGTCGGGATCACGGTGGCGATGGCGGGACGATTCACACCCGGAATGCGGCCAAGAATGATCAGGCTGGCGGCGACCATGGCGCCGGTCGAACCCGCGGAAACCACCGCCTGGACACGACCCGACTTGTGATCGGTCATGGCTCGCACGATGGGGCTGTCCTTCTTGGCCCTTATGGCCGAAGCCGGAGACTCCCCCATCTCGATGTCCTGGGTACAGGGAACGACGGTAACGGGCGACTCGGGAGAGCCGTGCCTCGCCAATTCGGTTTCGATGGCATCCGGGTCGCCGTAGAGATACAGATCAAATGGGAAATCCGCGGGCAGGGCGGCCAGGGCGCCGGGAACCACCACCTCCGGGCCGTGGTCGCCGCCCATGGCATCTACAGCTATGACGGGTCTTGACTTGTTCGTCATGCCGACCTCCCTGCCGAACTGAAAAGCCTGCTAGGACTCCACGACGAGGACTTCGCGCTCACCGTAATAGCCGCACTCCCGACAGACCCGGTGCGGCAGACGAGCCGCGCCGCAATGCGGGCACTTGTTCGGATCCGGTTTGGAGAGATGCCAGTTGGCCCGGCGCTTGCCCTTCCGGGACTGGGACGTTTTTTTCTTGGGAACCGCCATTATTTCTTCCTCCAGGAATCGGGCTCCTAAGGGAGCCCTTCCCATCTGGGATCAACCTCGTTTTCGCTGCAATCGCAAGTGGCCCGGTTGCGGTCGATGCCGCATTGGGGACACAATCCCTTGCAGTCGGGTTTGCATAACGGAGCCTGGGGATAGGCAATAATCGTGCATTGACGCAAAGAATCGCGCAAATCCACTTCCCCGGCCGACTGCAGGATCAGAAGGGTTTCCCCTTGGCTTTCACCGGAATCGACATCCCGCAGGATCATGATATCCACGGGGACATCCCAGTGGATCGTGAATTCCTCCAGGCAACGGGCGCATTCCGCAAGGCCTTCGGCCTCCAGACAGCCGTTCAACAGGACCCGGCTTTCCAGATTCTGAACCACCAGGGTTCCATCCACCTGGGCGACGGAGGGACGACCGGCGGGCAGACCCATTTGCAGGGTCCCGCGGATGGCGAGTTCCGAGCGTCCGGTCTGTTGCCTGTCGAAATCCAGTTTCATCCCGAATTTAACCTGAACCTGCTTTAAATCAAGCGTGTCACCTTAATAGGCGGTTCCTGCGGTGTCAAGTTGACCGCCTCGAAAAGAGAGGGGCTATCCGAAAATCAGGCCCAGCTCCCGAGCCGCGTCGTCCGTGTTGGCCGAGGCATGTACCGCATTGTTCTGGAGCGAGGCTCCGAAAAGATCGCGAATCGTGCCGGTGGCTGCTGCGGAGGGATTGGTCGCGCCAATCAGCTCGCGCAGGGCGGCTACGGCATTCTCTCTTTCGAGGCGGATGGCCACAACGGGACCGCTGGTGATGTAATCGCACAGGTCCCCGTAAAAGGAGCGCTCCCGATGCTCCCCGTAGAAATCCTCGACCAGGGAACGGTCCAGCGGGCGCATGCGCAACCCGGTGATGCGGAACCCCGCCGCGTTGACGATGGAAAGGATGGCGCCGATCTTCTGGTCACCGGCGGCCACGATTTCCGGTTTGATCATGAAATAGGTCTGCTGCATTTTCCTCTGTCCTTTACGGTCTTTTGCAATTCAGCGGGTGGTTCCGGTTTGACCCGCCGGATCCACCCGCCGTTCATGGTAATCCCGTCCGGGGATTTTCGCGCTATTTCTTCCAGATTTCCTGGAGACACGGCACGATGTCCATGGGCCTGTCGGCCACGGGAATGCCCGCCGCCTCCAGAGCCACCTTCTTCTCGGCCGCCGTGCCGGTCCCCCCACTGACGATGGCGCCCGCATGGCCCATCCGCTTGCCGGGAGGGGCGGTCCGACCGGCGATGAAACTCACCACGGGCTTCTTGACGTTGGCTTTGATGTATTCAGCCGCCTGCTCCTCGGCATCGCCGCCGATTTCCCCGATCATCACGAAGGCCTCGGTCAGGGGATCCTCGTTGAAGGCCATGATGGCGTCCATGAAAGTGGTCCCGATAACCGGATCGCCGCCGATGCCCAGGCAGGTCGTCTGGCCTAGCCCCGCCGCCGTCAACTGGTAGACGACCTCGTAGGTCAGGGTCCCCGATCGGGAAACCAGCCCGACGGGGCCCTCCTTGACGATGCTGGTGGGCAGGATGCCGAGCTTGGCGATGCCCGGGGCCAGCAAACCGGGGCAATTGGGCCCGATCAGACGCACACCCCGCTCCTCGAGGTACGGCGTCACCTTGACCATGTCCACGGTCGGCACGCCTTCGGTAATGCAGACGATCAGCTTGCACCCGGCATCCGCGGCCTCGAAGATGGCGCCCGCAGCCCCGAAGGGCGGCACGAAGATCACGGACGTGTTGGCGCCATGTTCACTGACAGCCTCCTTGACCGTGTCGTAGACGGGAACCTGGTCCTGGAACATCTGGCCGCCGCGGCCCGGAGTCACCCCGGCCACGATCTTGGTCCCGTAGGCGAGCATCTCGCCTGAATGAAACCCGCCATCCCGGCCGGTGATCCCCTGAACGACAACCTTGGTCGAGTCGTCGACAAATATCGCCATGTTGAAATTCTCCTCGTCCTGGCGTTAATCAACGCCGTAATTCACACAATTTCAGGAGCTTTAACCTGCCAGTTCAATGGCTTTCTGAACCACTTCATCCATGGTCTCGGCCGAAACAAGGTCGGTCTTGGCCAACAGGGCGCGGCCTTCCTCCTCGTTCGTTCCGATGAGCCGCACGACGATGGGTACTTTGATATCCATGGATTCGGTGGCCTTGATGATGCCGTTGGCCACGTCGTCACAACGGGTGATTCCGCCAAAGATGTTGAACAGGATGGCCTTCACTTCCTTGTCGGCCAGGATGATGTTCAAGGCGTTGACGACCTTCTCCGGATTGGAACTGCCGCCGATGTCCAGGAAGTTCGCGGGCAGGCCGCCGTAGTACTTGACAAGGTCCATGGTGGCCATGGCAAGGCCGGCGCCGTTGACGAGGCACCCCACGTTGCCGGACAGCTTCACGAAGCTGAGCCCCGCCTCCCGGGCCGCGCGCTCGCTGGGGTCCTCGGCTTCGAGATCCCGCAGGGCTTCGAAGCCGGGATGTCGGAACAGGGCGTTGTCGTCCAGGTTCATCTTGGCGTCGATGGCGTGACCGACCCCCTCGGGGGTGAAGATCCAGGGATTGATCTCGGCAAGACTGGCATCCGAGGCCATGAAACAGGCATAGAGCTTCTGCATGGCGGCGGCCAGTTGGCGGGCCTTCTTGATGTCGTCCGGACACAGGCGCATGCCCATGTCCATGGCCTCGTGGTCGAGCAGCCCGAAGCGGGGATCGATGGCCTGCTTGAAAATGAGCTCCGGGGTATCCTTGGCCACCTGTTCAATTTCGACCCCGCCCTCGGCACTGGCCATCAGCAGAACGCGTTTGGTGTTGCGATCGATCAGCATGCCGATGTAGTACTCGCTGGCGATATCCACGGCAGGAGTGATCAGGACCGTGCGAACAGTGTGTCCCTTGATGTCCATCCCCAGGATCCTGGCGGCGTTCTCCTTCACGTCCTCGATGGTTTCACAGAACTTGACACCGCCGGCTTTGCCTCGCCCCCCGGTCAGGACCTGGGACTTCACCATGACCGGCAGACCGTACTCCCGGGCCCGGGCCACGGCGTCGTCTACCGACTGAACGGCGGTTCCACCGGGCACCGGCAGACCGAATCCGGTGAAGATCTCCTTGCCCTGATATTCGTGGATGTTCACGGATTTCCTCCTGCAAATTGCGGCAGCCGGTCGCGATGGACGCGCGACCGGCCGCCATGCGATTCCGCTAGCCGATGAATTTGGCCAGCAATTGTTCCAGGTTCGGCGAACCTATCACCTGGAGTTCGTATGAAACCCGGACAGTGGGCTTGTCGATCTTGATGATCCGGCTCAGATCGATGGGCGTCCCGATCACCACGGCTTCACATTCGACCGCGTTGATCGTCTTCTCCAGGTCGGCTATCTGCTCGTCTCCGTACCCCATCGCGGGCAGAAGAGTACCGATTTCCGGGTATTTCTCGAAGGTTTCCGCCAGTTTCCCCGTGGCCCAGGGCCGCGGGTCGACCAGTTCTTCGGCGCCCATGCGCAGGGCCGCCACCACCCCGGCGCCATAGGTCATCTCGCCGTGGGTCAGGGTCGGGCCGTCCTCGACGACCAGGACCTTCTTGCCCGCGAGATCCACATCCCCTTCCAGGGTCAACGGGCTGGCGGCGTCTATGATCACCGCGTCGGGATTGATCTCGCGGATGTTGTCGCGCACCGTCTCGATATTCTCGAACTCCGCCTCGACGACCTTGTTGATGATCACGATGTCGGCCAGGCGCACGTTGGTCTCGCTGGGGAAATAGTTCTGTTCATGACCCGGCCGATGGGGATCGGCCACCACGATATGCAGGTCGCTCTGGTAGAACGGAGTGTCGTTGTTGCCGCCGTCCCACAGGATGATGTCGGCTTCCTTTTCCGCTTCGCGCAGAATGGCCTCGTAGTCGACGCCCGCGTAGATCACGCCGCCGGCCACGATGTGAGGTTCGTACTCCTCCATCTCCTCGATGGTGCACTTGTGCTTTTCCAGGTCCGCGACTTCGGCGAAGCGCTGGACCTTCTGGGCGACCAGGTCGCCGTAGGGCATCGGGTGGCGGATGGCCACGACCTTCTTGCCGGCGCCCCTGAGGATCTCGCAGATGCGGCGGCTGGTCTGACTCTTGCCGCAGCCGGTCCGCACGGCGCACACGCTGATGACCGGTTTGGTGCTCTTGATCTGGTTTTCTCTTTCGCCCAGCATGGTGAAATCGGCGCCCGCGGCGTTGACGACCGACGCCAGGCTCATCACCTGCTGGTAGGAGCGGTCGCTGTAGGACATGACGCACATATCCGGATTGTACTCGGCGATCAGGGAGACAAGGTCGGTCTCGTCCTCGATGGGAATCCCCTCGGGATACAGATCACCGGCCAGCTCGGCGGGATACTTCCGGCCATCGATGTCGGGAATCTGGGTGGCGGTGAAGGCCACGATTTCATAGGTCTCGTTGTCCCGGTAAACGCAGTTGAAGTTGTGGAAATCACGGCCGGCGGCGCCGAGGATGATGACCTTGATCCTGCTCATGACGACTCCTTGAAGCCCGGAACGGGCTCGATTGGACTGGGATGGACCATCGGACCGATCAGGGCAATCGCCTGATCGCTTCGATGATTCGCGAGGTCGACCAGCCGGGCACCATCGGCACGCGGACAACGCGGCCGCCCCAGGATTTCACCTCGGGGGCACCCACGATTTCCTCTTCGGTGTACTCGGACCCCTTGACGAGCACGTCGGGCCTGATCTGGAGGATCGTCTCCAGCGGTGTCGGCTCGGCAAAAATAGTGACCGCGGAAACGGGCCGCAAGGCGGCAATCAGGGCGGCACGTTCGGCCTCCGGCAGGAGAGGGCGACCCGGACCCTTGATTCGGCGGACGGAAGCGTCGCTGTTGAGGGCCACGACAAGCTCGTCGGCGATGGCGGCGGCCTGGATCAGGCTGGCCAGATGGCCGCTGTGTACGAGATCAAAGCACCCGTTGGTGAAGGCGATGGTCCGGCCGGCGGCCCGGACCGTGTCGGCCCACGCCCGCAGACGGTTCCGGACCAGGATCTCACCGCACCCGATTTCGGTCATCAGTCTTGGTCCTTTTCGTTCAAGGCGGCGGCCAATTGCTCTGCCGTCACGGTGGCGGTGCCCAGTTCACGGACGGCCAGCCCGGCCGCGTGATTGGCCAGATCGGCCGCCTCGGCGAAGGGGGCTCCGGCGGACAGGGCAGCCGTGTAGACGGCGATGACCGTGTCCCCCGCTCCGGTCACGTCGTAGACCGTGGTGGCCTCGGTGGCCAGGTGGTGTTCCCTGCCATCCTTTTCGAACAGGGCCATCCCGTGTTCCCCCCGGGTGATCAGGACGGCGTCGGCCTCCGTGCGCCCGAGCAGCTTGACGCCGGCGGACTTGAGGCTGGCGTCGTCGGTGATGCTCATGGCGCAGGCCTGCTCCGCCTCCTTCTGGTTGGGTGTCAGGGAAGTCACTCCCCGGTACTGGCTGTAGTCCCCCTTCTTGGGATCGACCACCAACGGCACCCCGACCGCCCGGCCGGCCGCGATGAAAGCCGTCAGGGCCTCATCGGTCAGCAGGCCCTTGCCGTAGTCGCTGAGAATGATGCCGTCGAACGGACCGAGCCCGGCCAGGCGGGAAACCAGGATTTCGACAATTCCGCCGTCCACCGGCCGATCATCCTCGCGATCGGTGCGCACCACCTGCTGATTGTGGGCGAGTATGCGGGTCTTGATGGTGGTCGGCCGGGCCTCCGTCTCGAACAGACCGCCTGCGTCGATGCCCCGTTGGGCGAGCAGATTCTTCAACTGGCCGGCGGCCTCGTCCTTGCCGCACAACCCGAACAGGACCGCCTGGGCCCCCAGGGCGCAGATGTTGGCAGCCACGTTGGCCGCGCCGCCGAGCTTGGTGGTCTCGCTTTCGAGGCGCACCACGGGGACCGGAGCTTCCGGACTGATGCGATCGACCCGACCCCACAGGAACCGGTCGAGCATGCTGTCGCCGATGACGGCCAGCCGGCGGCCGGATAAACTGTCAATGATGTCCTTGTATTTCGGGCTCATGGTCGCTTCTTTTGTTGGACACGGTATGGTAACAGCGGGACGGGCGATCGGCGGCCGGCAGAGACCGTGCGGGGGAAGCTATCACCCCCCGACCCGGGTGTCAATTCGTCCGCCGGGACGACATCCCTCAGGGCATTCGACCAAGGAGATCCCATGGAAAACAAAGTTCCCCAGCAGCGTATCACCCTTGACCTGGGTGAAAAGGAAGCCGAAGGCATCTACTCGAATCTGACCCTCATCTCCCATAGCCCCGCGGAATTCATACTCGATTTCGCCCGCCTGGTTCCGGGGATGCCCAAGAGCAAGGTCCACGCGCGGATCATCATGACCCCGCAATCGGCCAAGGCCCTGCAGAAATCACTCGCGATGAACATCGAACGTTTCGAAGGCGCCCACGGAGAAATCAAACTTGCCGGCCGGCCTGAAGCCGGCCAGAACATCGGGTTCCAGGCCGGCTGAAAGACGGCCGGTCGGTTCATTCGCCCGGGGGTCGGGTCTTCCAGCGGCGGTGGAGCCAGAAGTATTGCTCCGGGGCCTTGCGGATGGCCGCTTCAAGACGCGCCACGTGCATCTCCGTCAGGCGGGCCACGGCCGTTTCCTCGTCCCAATCCGGTTCGGCCGCGAACGGGGGATCGGCCTCCACGACATGGCTGCCGTCCGGCTGCCTGAAGATGAACCCGGTAACGATGGGGACCTTGAGCTTCCAGGCGAAATAGGCGGTGCCCCGGAACACCGAGGCCTGGCGTCCCAGGAACTCGGTAAAGTAGCCTTCGGGTCCCGCATCCTGGTCACCGACCAGGCCGATCAGTTCCTTCCGACGCAGCGCCTTGATCATTTCCCTGATCGAACCGCCCCCGGAACGGATGGTCCCGATCCCGGCCCGGCGCCGGATGTCGTTCTGTATGCGGTCCACCCAGGCATTGGTCTGCTCCTTGACGATGAAACTGACCTTCTGACCTTCCGCGGCCACCCGGGCGCCCATCAATTCCCAGTTTCCGAAATGGCCGGAAACCAGCAGGGCTCCCCCGCCCTCGTCCACCGTCCGCGTGAAATGCTCCTTGCCCTTGATCTCGACGAGATCGAGAAAATCCGCCTGCTTCAACCTGGGAAAGGACAGGAACTCCATCAGGGTCATGCCGAGGTTCCGGTAGAAGGAATGAGCCAACTTCCTCAGCTCCTGTTCGTCCATTTCCCGACCGAAGGCATGCCGAAGATTGTCCAGGACGATCTCGCGGCGGTAGCCGACGACCTTCCAGACGAAGGTGCCGATGCCCCTGCCGACCGCAAGCAGAAAACCGCGGGGCAAGGGACGAGCCAGCAGGAAGAGCAGATAAAGAAGACTGAAGTCAAACAGTTGCCGAGGCCGGGAGGTCATCGTGAAACTCCATGTGGGACCGAACGAAAACTGAAGCAGCAGGCCGGGAACCCCGTCGACCGGGGCTCCGGGGATCAACCGTCATCCGGACCAGATTCTACGGGCAAGTCGCCCCCCGGGCAACCTTCGGATCAACCCGGCCAGTTCCAGCGCAAGCAGACCTTCCTGCCAGGGCTCCTCGGAACCGGGCCAACGCTCACGCAGGCGGTCGCGGGACACACCTTCCAGATCGAGCCGATCCATGATCCAACGGGCGGCGCTCCCGGGAATCGGTTCGGGAATCTCGGCCTTCATTCCAAGCACCGATTCCTCGATCGACTCCCGCCAACCTTCCGGCCGCCCGAGCACGTGGGTGACGTCGGCGACGCTTTCAAACAGATGCGCGCCTTCCCGCAGGAGGTGATGGCAGCCGCGGCTGGTTTCCAGATCCACCGGTCCGGGCACCGCGAAGACCTCGCGATCGTAATCCAACGCCAGCATAGCCGTCAGCATGGCCCCACTCTTGAGGGGCGCCTCCACCACGATTACCCCCCGGGCCAGACCGGCGATCAACCGGTTGCGCCGGGGGAAGTGATGCTTCAGGGGCGGGGTGCCCGGGGAGAATTCCGTCAGGGTACAGCCATTTCCCTCCAATCTGGCCCTCAGGCGACCGTGAGCGGCGGGATACATTTTATCGCTTCCGGTAGCCATGACTCCCACGCTCCTGCCCTGAACCGCCAGGGCGCCGCGATGGGCCTCGCCGTCGATGCCCAACGCCAGGCCACTGACGATGACCCAACCGTGCGCAGCCAGTTCCGCGGCGATGGCCCGGGCCACGGCCAGCCCCCGGGCGGTGGCTCGGCGGGTGCCCACAATGGCGATCGAGGGTGCATTCAGGACCGTCAAGCTGCCGCGGACATGAATTTCAGCGGGGGGATCATTGATCTGACCCCACAGCTTCGGCCAGTGAGGATGACCAGGCTGGAGATGATGTTCCACCGGAGGCGAAAGACACGGACTGGTTCGGGATTCGGTCAACTGGGGATTCCCGTCCGGGAGGACGTTCGGCGTCGGCCTCCAGGCGGCCGACCGTTTCCATTTCAATCATCCGAATTAGATCAACTTGTCTTCAATCAACACTTTCCGCGGTATTGCCGCGATAGAGCCTCAACATCAGGTTTTTCAATTCCCTCAAACCCCGGCCCGTCGCAGAAGAAATGGACAACACGTCATGAGCCCCGTGGTCACGCCCCCAGTCGCGGGCGATCGTCATCGCCTCGGCCGCTCCTGATTCATCCAGCAGGTCCTGCTTGGTCACCACGACGGCGAAAGGCAAATCGGCCAGCCTCCGACCGTGTCGTTTCAACTCCGCCCGCAGGACATCCAAAGCCCGACGCGGGGGTTCCAGGGATGGATCGACTAGCAAGAGCAGGGCCCGCGTCCGCTCGACATGCCTGAGAAATTCGTGACCGAGGCCCTTGCCCTCGGCGGCCCCCTCGATCAGGCCGGGAATGTCGGCCAGGGTGCAGCTGTTGAAATCCCCCAGATCCACGATCCCGAGGTTGGGCACCAGGGTCGTGAAGGGGTAGTCGGCCACCTTGGGACGCGCCGCGGTGACCACCGAGAGCAGGGTGCTTTTTCCGGCGTTGGGCTCGCCCACCAGGCCGATGTCGGCAATGAGCTTCAGTTCCAGACGGGCGGTGACCTTCCGGCCAGGCCGGCCGGGCTGGGCATGCATGGGGGTCTGGTTGCGGGCATTGCGGAACTCCCAGTTTCCCTTGCCGCCCCGGCCGCCCCGCACGACCAGCAATCTCTGTCCGTGCTCGAGGAGATCCCCGAGCAGGGTATCGTCGGCCTCGTCATAGAGGGTCGTTCCGCAGGGCACGAGCAGGGTCACGTCCTCTCCGTCGGATCCCGTCCGCCGATTGCCCCCGCCGGCCTTGCCGGGAGCGGCCTTGTAGTGACGCCGGTAACGGAAATCCAGCAGGGTCGACAATTCTTCCGTCGCCTCCACCCAGACCGTTCCCCCTGCTCCCCCGTTGCCGCCGTCGGGCCCGCCGCGCGGCATGTACTTCTCACGGCGGGTCGACACGCAGCCGTCTCCCCCCTTGCCGGACTCAAGCGTGATGGTGGCGATATCCAGAAACACGGAATCAATCCTCCGGACGGTGGCAATCGTGGTTTACGGCCAAGCGGAAATCGTCAAAATTCGCGGTCGGTCAGGGCCTTGACCACCGGCGCGGGAACCAACTTTTCCAGCGGTCCCCCGTGGCGGACGACATCCCGCACCAGGGTACTGCTCACCGCGGCCATGACAGGGCGCGCCAACAGGTAGATGTACTCGATGTCGTCTGCCAACAAGGCGTTGACCCCGGCCAGGCTCCACTCGTGTTCGTAGTCACCCTGGGTTCTGATACCCCTGATGACCGCGTCGGCGCCGCATCTGGCCACCTCGTCCACCAATAACCCCCTGAAGGGATGGACTTCAACGTTGCCGAGCCCCTTCACCGATTTCCGGAAGAGGTCGACACGCTCGTCGATGTCCAGCAGATCCGCCTTCCCCGCATGGGCCACGGCGACGGTCACCTTGTCGAAAAGCTTCAAGGCCCGGGTGATGATGTCGATGTGCCCAAGGGTCACCGGGTCGAAGGATCCCGGGTACAGCACGTGTCGCTCCACGGTCACTCTCCTTCGCGTGGGCCCGCCTGGATCGCGCGAGCCACGGCCAGAAAACTCTCCCCGTACCGGCGGGTCAACCAGGCGAGGGGGCCTGGCGGCCCGGCGGGCAACCCGGGTGTGCGGGATCCGTGTTCGATGATCCCGATCCGGAAGCCCGGGTCTTCAGCCAACCTCTCCATTTCCTTCATGATAGCCCCGGCGGCCTGACTGCGGTAGGGCGGATCCGCTACGAGCACCCAGGGCCTCGGGTCCGCGGCCGGATTCCAGCGAGACAGCCAGGCGGCGGCCTCCCCGCAGACCAGGTGGGCCAGGTCCCGGTCCGCGCCGCAGAGGTCCAGGTTTTCGCGGACCAGGGCCAGGGTCCGCTGAGACCGGTCGATGAACACCACGGCCCCGGCGCCCCTGCTGAGGGCCTCGATCCCCAGACCCCCCGCTCCGCAGCAGAGGTCCAGGAACAGGCAATCCCTGACGTCGAGACCCAGGATATTGAACAGGGCTTCCTTGACTCGATCCGTCGTGGGTCTGACCTCGGTTCCGGCGGGGGATTTCAAGCGGCGGCCCTTCCAGCGCCCGGCTATGACCCTCATCTTGCTTCACCTTCCCGCCTGCGTTCCCAGATCAGGCTGCGCAGCATCGAGATCCTGGCGAGTTGGTCCCCCTCCAGATCGCCACTGCGCAGGCGGAAATCGGCCGCCGCGGCGTAGAGGGGCCTGCGCCGCCGAAAAAGCTCCTCCAGGCCCGCCCAGCCCAGAACATCGACCAGAGGACGCTTTCCCGGAGATTCCGCTTTCAGACGCATCCGGATCACGTCCCATGGCGCATCCAGCCAGATGACCACCCCGCGCCTCCGGAGCAGGTCCACCGCGTGAGGCGTCTGGACGATCCCACCGCCGGTGTCCAGGAGGAGGTTCCGGGCGGAATCCAGCTCCCGCAGGGTCGCCAACTCGCGCTCGCGAAAAGCCGCCTCACCCCTGGAGGCGAAGATATCGGCAATGGCCCGGCCGTCTTTCTC
>CBDURF010000054.1:0-19581 GCA_965369705.1 uncultured bacterium | reverse complement strand
CCAAACTGGAATCTCCAATATGTCGTTGACCCCTACAATGGAATTGCCGTGGCGGGATTAACGGCCAAACACAATTTCAGAGGCACAACCTATTGATTAGGTCTAGATATGTCCTGTTCCTCCTGGAAACCCCATCCAGCTCCAGTTGTTGCGAGTCGAACTCGTTTTCTAGCCGCCCCGTCAGATTGTCAGTATATTAACAGTCCCCGCAATGTTTTTACCCCAAACGGCTTTTTTAAGAGGTCGATACCACGAAAGGGGGCTTGCAGATGTCCGTTTCCAGTCCACAGCCGGCCTCGTTCACGCCGAAAGTCCGCTACTTCCGTAAGCCCTCGCAGATTCCCGAGATCCCTGCCGCATCTGCCCGCACGCTCGATGTCGTGGCTGAACGCTTTGCTTTCCGGGCCAATGACTACTACCTCGATCTCATCGACTGGAACGATCCGGCCGACCCCATCCGCCGACTCGTCATTCCCGACGCGGCGGAGCTCGACGATTGGGGTGAGCTGGATGTCGGTGACGAGGCCGCCAACACGGTGGTGCACGGACTCCAGCACAAATATCGCGACACGGTCCTTGTACTCACTACGGCCAACTGCGCCGCATATTGCCGCTACTGTTTCCGCAAGCGCCTGTTCATGCGCCACAATGAAGAGACCACGCGGGACCTCGGGCCGGCCTACGAGTACGTGGCGCGGCATCCGGAGATCACGGACGTCCTGCTCTCGGGCGGCGATCCGTTGGTGCTTAGCACCGACCGCCTGGCCCCCATCGTTCGTCGCTTTGCCGGCATTCCCCACGTGCGGACCATTCGCATCGGCTCCAAGGTGCCTGCGTTCAATCCCTACCGGCTGCTCGACGATGAAGCACTACAGGATCTCGTAGCCCAGGTGACGGCGGGCGGGACGGCCGTGTACCTGATGGCCCACTTCGACCACCCCCGCGAACTCACCGCTCTGGCCTGCAACGGAATCCGGGCCATGCGGCAGGCGGGCGCCAACATGGTGAACCAGTGCCCCATCGTCCGGGGAGTGAACGACGACGCCGAGGTGCTCGCTGACCTCTTCGAGGCGGCTACCGAGCTGGGCATGCCTCAGTATTACTTGTTCCAGGGGCGTCCCACGGCCGGCAACGAGCCCTACGAGGTGCCGCTGGTGCGGGGTTGGCGGCTGTTTGATGCCGCGCGCCGCCGGTGTTCCGGTCTTTCGCGGTGGGTGCGGTTCGTCATGAGTCACGCCAGCGGCAAGATCGAGGTGCTTGGAGTGGATGATCAACACATCTACTTGCGTTACCATCGTGCCCGGGACGCGGCCGACGAGAGCCGAATCATGGTGGCCCGTCGGGATGACCAGGCCGGCTGGTTCGACGAACTGGAGTTGCTGGAGTCCCGCCTCTCCTGAAAATACCGCCGGCAAAGCGTCACAGGCAGTATCCGGCGAGGGCTGGAATCTCGGAGTGCTCAGGCAGGATCAGGCTCTTCGGAGGCGTCGTCCGATTCCGGGGAATCCTTGTCTGTGCCGGTTTCGGGTTCGACTTCGACCACGTTGCCGAATTCATCGATCACGACCACTGGTTCAGGAATTTCTTCGCCCGCTTCCAGTGCGGCTTTGCGTTCGGCCTTGAGGAGACGCTTGGCCTCCTTCTTTTTCTTCTTCTCCAGTTCCTTGCGGCGTTTCTCGTAGGAGAAATGGGATCGCGCCAAGGGGTCCGCCTTTCATCGAGGTTCGAAAATCCAGTACACGGTGTCATGCTGCCCGAATTGTAGCCATGCGGCGAGGATTCGTCAATCCCGGGCCGCCAGGGATGGGATCAATCGCGACAGCAGGGATAATTGGGTGAATCCGGATATTTTTTGTAATAGATCACCCGTATCTACCACACATACAAGTTCCCCTATGGTAATCACCCTCTTGCGGGCTGTTCTGTGGCCCGAAAGGAGATCCGATGAAACGCTTGACCCTGCTGATGGTTACAGTCCTGGTAACCACTTCAATGTCCCTCGCCCACGCCCAGGTTCGAATCACAGACACCTCCAACTATGACACAGCCAGTCAAATGCTGCTGGCCAACGAGATCAACGAGAGCGGTGAGCCCTATGCCGAAGCCATCGGTTACGACCTTGATTCCTTGGATCCCATGGTTCCAGGGTTTCCCGACCAGACCTCCTATGCCCTGGGCATCGAAAACTACGAATATTCCCGCTACCAGTTGGGCGTGATCGTCGCCCGTTCAGGAATGGGCCTGCACATGATGTGGTCCCCGGTGATCGTCGGTCAGGCGGCCATGGCCGGACCGGACTTCGACGGGTCTCAGACCACGGCCCCCAACGGCTACAATGAAGACGACATGTTGATGATGGCCATCATGCACTTCGGCCATCTGGCCAACCAGATGCCGCCCATGAATGCCTGGCCCCAGTTCGGCGAGTTTGTCGGCGGGGACCCCCACTACGCCCAGCCGGTGGACGCGGACAAATTCCAAATGGATTTTTCGACCCTCCGCTGGGATCGGCACGCCATGGACAAGCGGCTCTCTCCCGGAGCCATGGGACAGTCCCTGATGAAACAGTACCTGTGGGCCCAGGACATGCTGGGCGGTTTTCATGATGCGGATGAAGAAGAAGTCGTGCCCGACGGCGTCGTCAGTCCCGACTTTCCCGACGGCACTTTCGATCCGGACAACGGCGTCTTTTTCGGCGGCGACAACCTGGACGGATTTGTCGGCCAGGTGTTGACCGCCGAGGGGATCAACAAGGTGAAATTCCTGATCGAAAACCTGGCCTACGACGGCACGGCTCTCGGGGGAGTGGACCCCATGACGTACGATCCCGCCGACGGGCTGCGTTATTTTCCCCACCTGATTGCCGTAACGGAGGAAATGGTGCCGGGCCTGCCGCCGCGGGTCGGCAGTCTGACGGTTGATGATCCGGCCAGTGATCTCTTCGACCAGGCCTCGATGTTGTGGGGAACCTTGAATTTCAAGAACATGATGGACCCCGACAATAATTCCGATGAAGCCCACCTGGCCTACCACAGTGTTTTTGACGGCGATCCTTTCCCCGCGGCCATGGCGACAACCGGAACACCCGGACCTTTCGATCTGATGAAGGGTGCTTCGCGAGTCATTTTCCTGAACATGACGGCCATGCATTTCAACCACATGGCCGGCACCTTCGTCGATCGCAACGAGCCCGATGAATATGGCGAGATGGTGATGGGAAACCATATCTCGGCGGTCAATGCCGCTTATGCACTGGTGGCGCTCGGTGTGCTCCAGGAGGAATTCGCGGGTACGCCCATGGCCGACATGGCCGGTCACCTGATCAGTGAACAGGCTGATTTCATGATCGACAGGATGGGTAATCCGGATCATCTCTACGTTGATCGTATCAACGTGAAGGGATCAGGAAAGGGCGGCCGGCGTACGGTCGAAGCCCAGGCGGCAGCCGTGCGCGGTTTTTACGCGGCATATTCCTCGACCGGAAACATGGCCTATGCCAACGCGGCGGATGAAGCGTACATGGCCTTGGTCGACGGGTACTATCACGAGGATCAGGGCGCGTTCGCCACCAATCTGAAATCGCCCGTTGCTCAATACACGCCTCGGGTGGTTGCCCTGCTCTCGGGCGCTTTGCGTGAAGCACGTCTGGTCGGCGGCCACATCGACGCGACATCCATCTATGTCGATTTCTGGGAAAACGTCGTGAACAAGATGCAGCTGGCCGAAGGAATGGCCACCGGCGAAACGGGTGGCGATTCGGATCACGACGGCATCCCGTTCATCCCCGAACAGTTTGCCGGTCTGGCGCCGGTGTTTGCTTCGCAGGGGATCATGAATTTGAAGGCCCAAGGCGCCCTGGCCCATGACACTGAAGACCTGAACAACAAATCTGCCGGTTCAGCTACCGTTTTGCACCAGAACGATCCCAACCCGTTCAATCCCATGACGGTGATCCGGTTCGATCTGGCCAGAAGCGGCCATGTCGAACTCGCGATCTACGACTTGCGGGGGAATCTCGTGCAAACCCTCGTCAGCCGGAACCTGGGTGCGGGGTTGCATGAAGCCACCTTCCAGGGTGAAAACGTGGCCTCGGGAGTCTACTACTACGTTCTGAATACCGATCACGGTCGAGACGTGGGCAAGATGACCCTGTTGAAGTAGCCCTGGTCATTGTCCCAAAGCCCAAGGGCAAGTCCGGTGCCTTGGTTCTGTTGGCGTTGCCCTGGTTTCACATGAAACCAGGGCAGTTCCAAATCAAAGGCTACCGGAAAAGGGCCTTGACTCCACTCCAGCTTGTATCTTCGATCGCAACCGGGTCATAATTGCCGGCCTCTACGTCGTCGATACACAAGTAGTATTCACAATGGGTCATAACGATCGCCAGGTAGCAGTCTTGACCGGCGTACGCACTCAAGTCATAGGCGAATTGGGTGTACACCAAACCAACTAATCCAGAACCCAACGTTACATTGAAGTCACTTTTAGCAGTGCCCGTCGTAGACAGTTTCACATCGAATTCATCACCTGGCAGACTAAAGCCACTTGCCCAAAACCCAAAATGGTCCCCGTTACTCAGGGACCACTGAGGAGTGATCAGGTAGTCATCACCCGCGGTGGAACTACTACTACATGTCACGCCTGCAAACCCGCTGCCTGTGCGGGCGGCTGGTTCGTAACCCATTGACTCCCAATCATGATCGTCAGCTCCGCTGAGTACGGTCCAATCGGACGGAATGCCGTCCTCAAACCCCTCATAGAAGGGGAGGCCGGCCAAAACAACCGGTGCGGCAAGCAGCATCGCCACCAAGGTAATAGCTAATTTCTTCATTTTGCTTCCTCCTAGAGAAAATCACTTAACCAGCAACATCCGCCGCGATTCACTGTGGAAGCCGGTGTCCAGGCGGTAGAAATAGACACCGGAAGGCGATGGCGTTCCGATTGCGTTCATTCCGTCCCAGGTAACCTGATGTTTCCCGGCACTCATGAATGCTCCTGTGACGAGTTTGCGCACCAGATGTCCCGAAACATCGAAGACGGACAGGGACACCCCGGCAGGCTCATTGAGTTCGTAGATGATCGTCGTACTCGGATTGAATGGATTCGGGTAATTCTGGCGTAGCATGTAACCCGCCACCGGATTCATGGAGTTTTCGACAAATGACACTCCATTGACAAACACCGAGATGCCGCTGCGGTAGGTTCCGAACCAGACGGTGTCGGAGTTCTCGCAATAGACTGTGGTGACGTTCTCGTCCGCAATCCCGTCGGCCGGGCTGTAGGAAGTCCAGCCTGTGTCGGCCGTAAAACTGGCGGCGCCCGCAGTAGTCGCCACCCAGACCATGTCCCCGGAAACCGCGATGTCCTGGATAGTGTTGCTCGGAAGCCCGTCGGCGGTGGTGTAGTTCTGCCATTTGGCCCCGTCAAAGCTGCTTACACCGCCCCGGGTGGCGAACCACGTAACGCCGGTGGCGCCAAAGGCAATTGCCTGAACGTGGTCCTCGATCAGCCCGCTGTTGCTGCTGTTGTAGTTGGTCCAGGTGAAGAGGCCGTCGAACTTGCTGACGCCCTCCTCGGTCCCGATCCAGACCATGTCCATCGGGTCGACTGCGACATTAAGTCCGTCATCATCGATCAATCCGCTATTGGAGAGGTAATAGTTCGTCCAGGTCGAACCATTGAATCTGGAGACCGCGCCATCCTGCCCTAAGGGCCCGTCCCAACCGGAGGTTCCCAGCCAGAGGTCTCCCTTGCTGTCAGTGGTGACCGAGAGAACAATGTTGCCCAGCATATCACTGTTGGTGGAATTGTAGCTTCCCCAGGAGGTGCCGTTGTAGAACCAGACGCCGGTATACTGGGAACCCGCCCAAAGTACACCGTCGGAGACATGAACATCGTTGATGTTGGGGTCTCCCAGGCCGCTGTTGGCAGACGTATAGCTCGACCAGTCCGTTCCGTCAAATAGGGCGACTCCGACATGAGCTGTCCCGAAGAAAAGGCTCGTATCTCCGCCGACAAGCCCCTGCGCTGTCGAAGTGATCCAGTTGCTATGGAGATCGTTCTCCGTCTCGTAGTAGTTCCAGGTCGAACCGTTGAAACCGGCGATTCCGGAATCCGCCGTGCCGCAGTAGAGAGTCCCGCCCGAGGCGGCCATGGCGTAGACGTAGCTGAACGGCAGGCCGGAGTTGACCGACGTGTAGCTGGTCCAGGTCGCCCCGTCGAACTTGGCGATCCCGCAGGTCAGCGGGTCCGGGTTCGTTGCGTGGCATGCGATCCACACATTACCGCTTTCATCCACGGTGAACGCCTCGATATTCTTACCCACCAGCCCGCTGTTGTTCCCGTCGAAGTGGGTCCAGATCGCGCCATCGAATTGGAACACCCAGTTGGTCCAACTACCGGCCCACACGTTGTCGTCGTCGTCCACGGTCAGCGACAGGAAATATTGCCCGATGGAAGTTCCCGGATCAGGGTTATGATAAGTCCAGATCACCCCATCGTACATGGACACTCCACCGGGGGTTCCGTAGTCCTCGGGATTGTTGGCCGTCCAGATCCGATTTTGGGAATCGACGCCGATGCCGCGCACGGCCACATCGGTAGCGCCGCCTCCCAGATCGGTAAAGACCTGCCAGGATGTGCCATCGAAGCGGGCGCAGCCGAACCCCGTGCCCATCCAAATGGCTCCGTCGTTATCCTGAGCCAGGGCGAAGACCGTATTGTTCGGCAGTGGAGAGTTGGCTGTGTCGTAGGTCGTCCAGGTTGTGCCGTCGAACTTTTGGACGCCCTGGGTGGTGCCAAACCACTTGTTGCCTGCGTTGTCGACCAGCACGTCCTTGACCCTGTGCTCGACGAGCCCTTCGCTCGTGGTAAATTTCTGGTAGGATTCCGAGACGAGATCCCACTGGAGGACGCCTCCATTGGTCCCGGCCCAGACGTCGGTCCCATCAACGTCGATACCGCTGATGAATGTTGGGTCCGTATATGTCGTCCAGTCCCCAGCCAACGCTCCTGCGGCTGCAAGGGCCACAAGCAACAGAATCGCCACCCCAGTATGGATCCAGCCCCGAATCCCACTCCAGCTTGTGTTTGGTTGTTCTGAGTGGTGTTGAGACGTAACCATCACGCACGCCATAACTTGACCCCCTTGGAATGGCCCCAAGCAAACATTCTAATGAACAAATAAGTACCGTACCACACTGCATGACATTGGTCAATAAAATAGTTGCCAAACGTTAAGAAATTTTGAGTTGTGGAGTTACGCTTCCTTCACCGATCAAAAAAAATCCGGACCAGAAGCAAGGAGGAACATAGAGGATGTACAGCGGGCCGTACTTCGATCGCCCAGCCCAGGGAGGTTTGGCGGCCGGGCGGATTTTTCAGGTTCTCCATTGGCGGGTCACGTATTTCAGTCCTTGGTTTCACCTTTCACCAAACCGGTCCGGATGTGCAGAATGCCACCAATGGGCGATCCCGGTTCGGCAATGGCGGACACCGCCACCCTGGAGTCGTTCCCGGGCAGAAGCGGCCGCAATTCCGCGGCGACCTGATCGCCCAGAGCCTGGGCTTCGGCATAGGTTCCCGCCGTTACGGTGACGAGCACTGGATCGTCGGCCCCCGATTTCAGGTTTATCCAGCTGGCGGTTTCCAGCAGGTAGGCCGAAGCGCCCGGACGAGCCTCCCTCGCGGTGTCCCGCCACTGGCTGCCCGCGATAAGAAATTCCGGCCCGTTGTCATGATCCCGCCTGTAGGCCTCAAGCTGGAATCCCTTGCCCACGAAACGTCGCTTGTTGCCGGCCTTGTCGAATGCCTCCAGGACATAGGAGTAGGTCAAACCCGGCAGGGCCATGGTTCCGTCCTGCTTCCTGCCGTCCCACTCGATCGTCTTGGGCGGATTCTTTTTCCCCTCGAACTGAACGACTTCCCGGCCGCGGGAATCGACCACCAGCAGGTTCCAGCGGTGGACGCTTTTCAGGTCGGAGGTGAACCTGGCCACGGGTCCGGTTTGATAGGCGGCGAGCCAGGGTCGGATCCGGTAGGGGGAACGCAGATGCGAGGAGGTCTCCAGCAAGGGAGTCGTCAGGTCCGGCACGGTGCGGTTCAAAACGTCCATGGAACTGCCCCAGGTCAAGCCGGGAGCCAGGGACGGGTCGAGGTCGATGATCAGTTCGGGCCGTTCGAACGTGATTTGAACCCGGTTTTCCCCTTCGATGGTCAGGCTTTTGAAAACCGTACCGGCCTGGCCGCCGGTGAGGGCCATGTTCGAATCGGCGGGAGCTTCCCCGGAATTCGTTTCGACAGCCGGTACCGGGCCGGCAAAAAGCGCCAGGGCCACCGTCAGCGTTGAACCGAAGCCGATGGCGGGTCTGAAAAATCCACGTGTCTTCATGATGCCTCTCCTGGTCCTTTTCATTGGCTTGGCTAGTTTCGCAGCCGGAAACGGAAGGTGATGGTGCCCCATTGCTCGTGGGCCGCCCCTCCGGACAAAGCCTGGAAGCGCCACTTGGCCAGAGCCGAAATGGCGTTGTGATCGAAATCTGAGAAACCGGCGGTCTTCTGGATCTGGATGTTTTCCTTCACCCGGCCGTCGGGCAGAACGACGAAGTAGAGGGTCACCGTGGCTTCGACGGCCTGACTCTTGGCCCATTCCGGATAGGTCGGCATCGTATATTCGACCACCGGGCGATTGGCTATCTCACCGGCCAGCTCGGCCCCCTCGAGAGTGCGTCGGGCCACAGATTCCATGTCGGGCATGGCCGCCGCGGTCCCAACCGATTTTTCCTGCTGAACGGGGGCTAAAGCGGGAGCTCGACTGTTCGATTTCACCGGTCCACGCTTCAGTGTCGCGGGTCTGGGCCGGGAATTTTCCGTCCTCTTCAAATCAACTGCTGGAGCCTTTTGTCCCGGATCAGCCGACTGGACGGGGGCCGACTTCAACAGGGAACTGGAAGCTTGCGGCGCGGCGGTCAGCGCGCTGGTGGGCAGTTTGGTGGCGGTCAGGGCGGCCATCCGTTCTTTGACCTTGTCCCGGTTCGCGGTCAGCTCCTGGGGCGTGGGCTCAACCACGGCGGGCTGCTGCCTTCGCACAAACTTTTCCTCGGTCGGGGACGGAGCCACGGGTTTGTCGGCCACGACGGGCTCGGGCTTGGCCTGGATCGGAACGGGGGCCGGCGGCGCGGGAACCGGGGTGGGGTCCAGCCAGGCGATTTCCACGATGCCCTCGGATAGCGGGGAAATGTGTTCCCGCAGCATCAGCCAGGCGAACAGTGCCACGTGCAGTGCGAGACTGATCCCCAGGGTGCGCTGGAACCGTTCCTTGCTGGCGGCGAATTCCTGATTGAAGTTCATGATGGCTGTCACGACCCACCACCTTTCTGGCGGGTGGCGATACCCAACTGCGTCGCGCCCCCCAGACGGGCTTCCTCCAGCACCTGGCGGACCAGGGCGTGGGGAAGGGCGGCATCGGCCCGGATGACCACCATGGCCTTGTCGCTTTTCTGTTCGGCGATTCTCGACATCAGGACGGGTCGAATCTGATCCACTCCGAAAAGCACCTGTTCGTCGATGGCTATTTCACCGGAAGTGCTGAGGGTGATGCTGATGAATCCCTGATCCTCGACGTCCCGGGAATGCGCGGCAGGCAACTCGATCTCGAGGTCGGCCACCGACAACATGGGAGCCGTGACCAGCAGGATGATCACCAGGACCAGGGCCACGTCGATGATGGGCGTGACGTTGATCCGGGTCATCATCGGGGATGTATTTACCAACGGCTGACGCATGTCAACTCCCGGCTATGGCGATTTCCCTCGCCCCATTCAGTTTCGTTACATCGAGGACGTGGACGAAGGTGCCGTGGGCAACCCCGCCTTCGCACCTGACGGTGACGTCCCGGGTGCTGCTTTCAGCGATCAGGGGCGCCAGAACGTCACCCAGATCGTCGATTGAAACCACGGTCTTGTTCACCCTGACGGCGCTGTCCGATTCGATGAACAGCTCGATCCTGGCTTCCTTTTTCACATCGCTGGCCTTGCGGGCCGTGGCGGCGGTTTTGCGGACGCCGAAACTCGATTCGAAGGCCAGCGGGGTGGCCAGCAAAAGGATGACGACCAGCACCAGCGAAACATCGATCAACGGAGTCAGGTTGACTTCCGACATGATCCCGTTGCCTTCCTGTGGACGGTTCCAACGCATGGGACGCTCCTTCAGACAGCCAGGCTTTCAACCGTTTCCCGGCCGGCCTTTTCCACGGTGAGATCTGTGGATTCCGTCGTTTCACGGGTCATCCTCGAACTGCTGGAAATGTCGTTGGTGGCGGCTTCAACGGCCGCGGTCAGGGCAACCCTCAGACTGCGTGCATGGTTTTCGGAAACCGTGAGCATGGTGTTCATGGACCGGTTGAAATGGTTGAACAACAACACAGCTGGTACTGCGATGACCAGACCCGCGGCGGTGGTTACCAGGGCTTCAGCCACGCCGGCGGCCACGACCGAAGGTCCGGCCGACCCGCTCGAAGCCATGTCATGGAAGGCCCGCATGATCCCCCAGACCGTACCGAGCAGGCCGATCAGAGGCGCCACGGCAGCCATCGTGCCCAGCATGCTGGTATTGCGCTCCAACAGCATTTTCTGCTGGCTGAGAACAACCTGCATGGTCTCTTCCGTATCAACGGGGCGGGACAGGTGGCACTCCATGGTCTCGGCCGCAACGGTCCCGACCGGGTGCGTGTTGTTCCGGCAGCGAGCGATGGCTTCGCTGAAATCCCCCCGACGCAGGGATTCGAGGGCCCCCATGAGCACCAGGTCCGCGTTTCCCTTCCGTTTCCGGAAATAGTACAAACGTTCCAGGGCGATCCCGAAGGTGATCACACTGCAGACCCCAAGAACCATCATGATGGGACTCTCGGTCATGGCTCCTATCCAGTCGAACTCGACGAACATGTCGCACTCCTTCTATGAATGACTTTCTTTTCCGACGTTACTTGAGTACAGCGGCCAGTTCCGAAGCCCGGCCCGTGGCCGCGGCCACCAACTCGGGGTCCTCGGAGTTGTCCATCAGGTCCCGGTAGGCCGCCAGGGCCTTGGGGTAATCCTCGGCTTCTTCATACAACCCTGCGCTGCGCGCGATGGCCGACAACCTGAAAGGATCGGATTTCTTTTTGCTTCCGGCGGCCCTGGCATAGGCGTCGAGGGCTCCGGGCCCGTCGGCGAGCTTCTCCCGGCAGGCGCCCAGGCGGTAGTAGATCTCCGTGCGCAGGGCAGGTTCGGGGCCCGCTGCAATCGCCTGTTCCAGGGCCTTGATCGCCTGATCGGTCTGACCGGCCAGATCGTGGATGTCACCCAGTTGGAACGCGACTTCCGCCGACCGTTCGTCATTCGGATAACGTTCGCTGTAACGGGCGAATTCGATCGCGGCTTCGGCATTGCTGCCCATCAAACGGCGGCACAGCGCCAGGTTGTACAGGGAAGCCTTTGCCATGTCGCCGGTGGGGTCGCGCTCCAGGACATCGGTGAAATTCGTGGCCGCGCGGAAAAATTCCTCCTGGTCGAAATAGATCATGCCCAGACGGAACCTGACCGTTGTGCGCAGCTCGCTGTCTCCGAAAAAGACGAGAAATTGTTCGAAGGACTGTTGGGCCTGGACCTGATCGTCGGCCATGGCGTAGGCGTCACCCATCAGGAACTGGGCCCTGTCGGCAGCCGAATATCCCGGGAACTGACTGACTACCCGCCGGAACTCGTCGGCGGCATCCATGAAGAGTTCCTGTTCGTACTTCTTCTTGGCGATCTGGAACTGGGCGTCGGCGGCGAAGGAACTGGTGGGATACAATTCGACCAGTCGGGCGAGCTGATCCACGCCGCCGTCCTGCTGCCCCAGGCGGTACAGAGCCATCTCCATGCCCCGCTCCGCTTCCCTGCTCATCGGGCCGCCGGGGTAGCGGTTGACCACTTCGGAATACCCGGCCAGGGCCTCGACGTCCCGGCCCGCGTTGTAGTCGCACTGGGCAATCCGCAACAGGCCGAGGGCCGCGGCGGAACTGCCGGCGAAGTTTTCGAGCAATCCCTGATAACAGCGTTGGGCCTCAACGTACTTTTCAGCCTGGAAATACAGGTCACCCGCCCTGGCCCAGGCCTTTTCGGCAATTTCGATGTCGGGGTCCATCATGACGATGGCTTCCCAGCGATCCACGGCGTCACCGGCCCTGTCCAGCCGCAGGTAGCACAGGCCCGCCTGGTAGAGGGCCAGGTTCTTGTGCTCGTGGGACGGATAGCGGGTCAGGAATTCCTCGTAGGCGGCGCCCGCCTGGTCGTACCGGCCCTGGTTGAAACGAACGTGCGCAACGTTAAGGAACGCGTTGGCCAACTGCCCCGAGTCGCTTTCACCCAACCGGCTGGCAAGCATGTCCTCCGAGGTGCTGATGGCGAGATCTTCTTCACCCTGCTGGGCATAGGTCCAGGCCAACAGCTGCTTGGCGGAAGAGGAAGCCGGATGCTCGGGAAATTCACCGAACAGGCTTTCGAGACTGACGCGCGCTTTCTGGTACTGCCCCTGGGCGGCCAGGGCGTCGGCATCGATCAGCAGGGCGTACGCCCGCCAGGTCGACTGGCTGGGGGGTGTCTTCTGAAGCATCAAATGAGGAGCTCCGGAAAGCTGTCCCAGGTCTCCGGTCCGATGATAGGACAATTCGAGCAGGCACAAGGAGGCTTCGACCAATTCCTGGTGCTCGGGAGAGTTGAAAACGATGGTGCCGTCGCTGTCTTCATTACTGGCGTAACGGTCCAGGACAAGCTGGAAGTAGGGGACCGCCAGGCGCGGTTTGTCCATGGACAGCAGGCCCGCGCCGGCCAGGTAGGCCGCGGCAGGGGCTTCGGGTTCCAGGGGATAACCGGAGACCACGGCCTGATAGGAACTCGTGGCGTCGAATTGGCGGTCCAGGGCGTCGTAACAACGCCCCAGCCGGTACTGGGCGCTGGCGGCCACACTCTGGTCGAAATAGGAGGTCAGCACACGGTTGTATTCAAGGATGGCTCCGTCGTAATCGTCGGCCGCAACCTTCAACTCTCCCAGGAGGAACTGGGCGCGCGCGCCGACATCGGAACCCGTATTGGCGGCGACGACTTGTCTGAGCATGACATCCGCGGAAGGGAGGTCTCCGAACATGAAGACCGACGCGGCCTGCCTGAGGCCGGCTTCGGCGATCACGGCCGGATCCGATGCCCTTTCGGTAACCCGGCCGAATTCCTCGGCCGAACTGCGGTAGGCCCGACTGGCCAGGAACGTATTGGCCTTGGCCAACAGGGCGTGGTCATGCAGGGGCGAGTGCGGAAAACGGTCCGAAACTTCCTGGAAAGCCGCGGCGGCCTTCAGGTTGTTGCCCAGTCCCTTCTGGGCGAGCGCGCGAACATAGATGGCCCCTGGATCGTTCGATTCGGAGCCGACGATGGCGAGAGCCTGATCATAGCTGCCCTGCAGATATGCCGCCGTGGCCCGGCCGAGGACATGACGGGGGTCCGTGGTCATCCAGGGATGATTCTTTTCCAGGTTGATCAGGTCGCCCGTGGCGGCGGAGACCTCACCTCTTCTCAATCTGTTCCAGGCCATGTGCAGACGGGCGTCGGCCGCCAGGGGATGGTCCGGGTTTTTCGACATCCACTTGAGCCACGACCTGGCGGCCTCTTCGTCCCGTCCCTCGGCTTCCAGGGCTTCGATTTTCAGGAACTCGGCGGTCGCCTTGAAGTCACGGTCCGACGACTTTCCCTTGGCCTTCCCGAAGGATGAGGTGGCTTCACCGTACAGTCCCCGTTCCAGGTTGATCTGTCCCCAGAGCAGGGCGACCGCGGCATCGGATCCGTCAGGAATCCGGTCGCCGTCCAGGTTCGACAAGGCGCGGGCGAGGGTCTCGGCGGAAGTTCGGTCACCCATCGCCGCTGCGAGCCGGGCCGCTTCCAGATCCAGTCCCAGGCTGGTCAGGGTGGCTTGGCTGTTCAAGGTGGCTCCGCCTGCAGGTTCGGCATCTTCCGGTTGATCCTGCGCCGCCGCCTGCAGGGCCAGGCCCAAAAGCAGCATGGCGGCCGCCACCATGGCCAGGGGCCAATCGGGAACGATGGATTTGAATTGTTTGCGCAACATCTTCATCTCTCCTTGCCCGTCCTACTGGACTCCGATGGAACCCTGGGGCCCGCCGGTATTGATTTCCACGGAGCGCTCGAGGCCTTCCATGGTCCGGCCTTCCAGGTCGGTCACATGCAGGCGGTAGCGGTACTTTCCGTCGGGAAGGGGCATGCCGGTCTCACCCTTGCCGTCCCAGATGACGTGGGCGGGCGGACTGCCTTGACCAGCGTAACTGCGAACCACTTCGCCGGATTTATCCCGGATGGTCAGCTGCCAGTCCTTGGCGTCGGACTTGGTCTGTGAAGCCAGCAGGAACTTCGTCACCGGATTCTGGCCCGTGGGGGAGAAGATCTCGGGGTTGGCTCGCGAATCGGCGTAGAATCCACCGAAGCGATAGTTCAAGCCGAAGCGGTGGTTCATGCCCAGTTCGTGATCGGCCATGCCGTAATCGAACTGCAACCCGTTGCGGAAACGGTAACTGAAACCGGCCGACACGTTGTCGATGTAGTAGCCGACACGCAGGGCCAGGGATTGGATCCAGAATTCGGTACCGACCTTGGCCTGGGTGCCGGGGCCGTCCCGGTGAACCAGTTCCGTCGAGGTCACGCTACGGCCCTCAAGCAGGGTGACTGCCAGACCGCCGCGGTATTCGGCCGCGTAGGTTTCTTCTTTTTCCCGCAGCTTGATCGTGGGTCCGCCGAGATTCAGCGCCGAAGCACCGATTCTCAGCCCAGGAATGAGTTGTCCCATGACACCGAGGTCGAAGCCCATGCCATTGCCGCTGAAATCCTCGACGTTCTGCCGGGCCAGCTTGAGGTTGACGCCCACGGACCATTTTGGTGAAAGAGCCTGGGCGACGGTCAGGGCCATCACGAGGTCACCTTCGTTGAAGGTGCCCAATGATTCGTTCAGCTCGTTTGTTCTCTCGAACTCACCTGACTTCAGATAAAGCAGGTTGAAACCGAAACTGGGCATCCTGCTGGAAGGTTTGGCGAAACCCAACCCGTTGATCGACGTGTCGTCGAAAAGCTGGACACTGCCCACCTGAAGCTCGTTCCGCTTCAGCCAGGAGATGCCGGCGGGGTTCCACAGGGCGGCCGATGGTTCGTCGGCTACCGCGACCATGGCTCCGCCCAGACCCACTCCGCGAGCGCTGGCGTAACGGGAGAGCCAGTCACCGGGGACACCGTTGGTTGCATCCTCGGCGCCCACCAATTGGGGAATTGTCAAAGCCAGTCCGATCACCAGGAACGTGATCAGCGCCAACTTGTTGTTTTGTCTATTGATGCTGTAAATCATGACGCCTCCTGGCCTCTACCAAACAACGCCGATTTTGCGGCGCATGACGTGCATGGTGGCACCGTTGCCTTCGGCTTCGATGAAAAGGATGTATCCGCCGCTGGCGACGGGTTCCCCGTTACCGTTGCGGCCGTCCCAGGACACTTCGTTGAGCCCGGCACTGCCGCCCTGGTCGCCGGCCGTGAATTGCCTGTCCAGGACAAGGCCACCACTCAGGGTGTAGATCCGCATGTGGACCGAGGCGTTGTCCTGAAGCACATAGGCGATCTTGGTCGGCGTCTCGTCGGGGTGGAAGGGATTGGGATAGTTGGTCAAGGCACCGCCGGGGGCATTGGGATCCACCAGGGCGGTTTCGATATCGAGGTCCACGCTCAGGGCCCCGGAAACCGCGCGCACGGTATCCACACTGGGCTCTCGCGGACTCAGGAATTCGGCCGTCGCCTCGCCGTTTTCGTCGGTCTGGTATTCGATCGGCGTGAGCAGGCCCTTGTCGGTCAGCAGGGTGAATTCGACGGGCCGGCCGGGAACACCATTTTCGAAGGCATCCTGGACCCGGGCGGTCAGCAGGGCGGTCTTGTTCCCCTTGACCCAGGGCGGATTGCTGGTCAGGAGAATAGCGGACGGAGCGCCGGGCAGGACCGTGAGCACACCGGTGAGGGCCGGGATGTTGCCGGCGTCATCGGTGATGACCAGCACGATCTCTTCGGCGTAGGTATAGGTTTCGGTTTCGGTGTGCTGCCCCTGCAGCAACTGGAAACTGGTGTTGGCCAGGTCACCCTTGCCGGGTTCCTGCGTCGAAGCGTTCCGCACCTCGACCGTCACCGAAGAATTGATTTCCTGGATCACGCTTCCGGCGTCATTCGTCACCTTGACCGTAAGGCTGAAGGGGGAACCGGCCTGGACCGTGGTCGGGGTGATCTCCGCTTCCAGATGGAAGCCGCTGGAGATCATCTTTACCTCGGTGGTGCTGGCAGCCATGGAGGACTGGGTAACATTCGCAGCGGTGATCTGCTGGAAACCGCCGGTTGACAGGCGGATGCTGAAATCCACGCGACCGTCGGTCATGGCGGCATCGGCCGGAAGCTCGGCCATGGGGTCGCCGGAGGTGAGTCTCACCACGTCGGCTACACCGCCAACGGGGTTGAACCACTGGTCGGTGGCGTAGACGGTGACCGTAAAGGCGTAGTTGATCGATTGGTCCGTAGGTGTACCACTGCGACCGGTTTCAGAGCCCGGTGACAGGTTCTCTCCGGGAGCGAGGATGAGTAGATCGGTATACGGCCCCGCGGTCACTTCGACTTCGCTCGAGGTGCAGGGGCTGATACCGGCCGAATCGCTGTCCGCGGCCGAAATCGTCTGACGGCCCGCGCGGTAAAGAGTCACCGGAACCAGGGCTTCACCATTGATCAAAACCAGAGCGGGCGGGAACTCCAGGTTCTCGTCCGTCGAGGTCAAGGCGATATGACTGCCTATACCGGGGACGCGGTTGAAATACTGGTCAACCGCCCTGACACGTATGCTGAAACCGGAACCGGCGGCCTGAAGGTCGGGATTACCGACGTATCCGCTGGCCGTCCCGCCCTGGGGATCCTGGCCCGGCAGAAGGACCTGCATGCCGGTATAGGCCGCGGGATTGACGACGAAGGGATTGCTCGTTCCCAGATGAGGCGGTGTGGCGTAATCCGAGCAGGTGAACTGCACGGCGTTGCCCGCGCCGCGGAACGTGACGGGCCCGGTCCAGACACCGGCGTTGAAGGTGATGGATTCGGGGCTGATGCTTCCGGCGCCGGTGTTGGCCGACAGGATGGCATTGCCGTCGAAGTCGGGCAGGGTATTTCCACCGGCGTCCGTGGCGCTGATGGAAACGTTCACCGGGTCACCGGCGGTAATGGGGCCGGTAATGGTCGCGATCTCGAAATGATGGGCGCCGGCCGGGATGACCTGGATGGCCGGGCTGGTCATGCCCTGGACCGATCCGCTGGACATATCCGCCACGGTCAGGGTCTGGGTCCCGAAAGTGGAAAGATACAGGCCGACCGAAGCGTGACCCTCGCTGAGTACAGCGGTCACGGGGGTGCTGGCGGCCGCGTCGCTCGAGGTAATGCGAATGTTGTCGGAGCTCGGCAAGGGGTTCCAATAGTCGTCGGTGGCGTAGATGTCGACCGTGAAATTCTGGGTCGCGCTCTGGGTCGCCGGATTGCCGGTCACACCCGACACGCTGCCCGGCAGGGGATCCTGGCCGGGGACGACGATCTGGACCCGGGCCAGGCTGCCCGGATGCACCACGAAGGGGTTGCTCGTTCCGTTCTTGCTCGGATCGCTGTTCAGGAAGGCGTACATGTTGACGTTTCCGCTGCTGATGTTGGTCTCATCCGCCCGGAACACCGTCACGTTTCCCGCCCAGTGCCCGTTGGAAAGGGTCACGGTCGCGGGTTCGATCCGGCCGACGCCGTAACTGGTCAGTTCCTGTAGACGCACCGATCCGGAATACCCGCTGACGGTGTTCCCCCCTGGATCCACCGCGGTGATGGAGGTACTGAAGGGCACCCCGGCGTCGGTATGTTTCTGATTGATGTTCTGGAAAACGAATCCGTTGAGAATCATCACCGAAACATTTCCGGAGATTCCCAGGGGTATGGTCAAGTCGGTCTGGTCGTCCGCGGATATCGTGAACGAACCCGCGGCGTTAAGCATCGCGGTCAAGGAGGCTTCGCCGCCTACCAGAGATGAATTCGGCGGGAGCGTGGCGCTGGCGTCGGAGGAACCGAACTGGATCACGTCGGTGATCGTATCGACCACGTACCACTGATCATCAACGGCCCGCACCCGGAAGGTGAATGGTACGCCGACGGTTTGTGATTGGGGCGCACCGGTCTTACCGCTGATGGTGCCCGGAGCCTCGGTTTCACCCGGCAGCAGCACCTGGAGTTGGGTGTAGGGGCCGGCGGCGGCCATGGTGGGAACCAGCAGCAAGCCGACGATTCCCAGACTCAAAATGAATAATTTTTGTCGCGACCTCACGGCGCTTCCCTTCCGGTTGGGTCCTGTTCAAGTCGTGCCGGACACGATTCCAGTCCGGCAGACGACAGCGAGGGTCCGGAAACCCTGCGGAACTCTGCGGACCCCGAAGATCAATTTGCGTGCCACACGATTTGGATGAATGCCTGCCGGGGGCGGTGGTGCGGGCGGTAAATATGTTTCAGATCAAGGAATTAGAATTTTTTGAAAAGGGAACATGTGTGATGTCGACAAGAGGCGGTCACCAGCGGGAATCATGAAAAATCCAGGGGGAGTAATTCCCCGTTCATTCCGAGGAGCACTTCTCCAACCCCAAAGTTCCTCATCGTTTCTTCCCTCAAAAGAAAAATTTCCGATCGGGGATATGTTCGCCGATCAATGCAAATAAGGGTTTTAATATTCCATATCTTCCTTGTGATTCCCTGAGGATTGCGAAACGCAACTGTGGATTCCGTGCCGGTTGCCTCCCTTCCAGACGAAACCCTAGCGAATTTATCGGAATTAAGGTATGGTGTTCCAGGTGACCTTTCATCGCACCGCCATCGCGCTGCGAAGGGAATATCGGGGAGTCCCGGACGACGGGATCAAATTGGAGGAACGCTGCATGATTTTCCGCATGATCACTCTATTGACGATATTGACCGCGCTGGCTCTCGGGACCGGGTGTAGCCAGGATCCACAGCTTACATCTCCGGGGGGCGACCAGGACGGCAATTCCGGAACCGGAACCAAGAACGGCACCGAGGTTCTGGGTCCGCCCAGCATCGCCATCGCCTCGGGCTCGGGTTTCACCGAAGGCGGGGTCGGCCTGGTGGGCGTTAATTCCGCCCAGCTGACCGTCGATGTACCCACTGGTTCCCAGGTTGTCCAGTCGTTGTTGTACTGGGTGGGGGGCGCGACAACCGGCAGCGGAGACGATGAGATCAGCCTCGACGGCAACCTGATTCGGGGTGAACTGATCGGCGGCCCGGTGCTGTTTTTCGGCAACTACGAGTTCTTTGCCTACCGGGCCGACATCACGGGCCTGGGACTGGTCGGTACGGGGATGAACACCTTCACGGTGGCCGACTTCGACTTCACCGGTACCACGCTGGACGAAAACAACGGCGCCGGCATCCTGGTGATCTACGACGACGGCGCCGAAGCGTCCATCAC
>CBDURF010000053.1:0-19816 GCA_965369705.1 uncultured bacterium | reverse complement strand
CTTGGATAGGGGCCCGTACCGTTTTGGAATGCCCACCCTCTTCATCAGGTGGGCCAATTCCTTCCGGTACTGGAGGATCACCACCGCGTCGAACTCCTCCCGGCGCAGCTTGTCCTCCAGGTCGGTCGGTTCATCCTCATTATCGGACCCGGTCCAGGTCCAGACGGCGTCGATGTGGGGATCGTTCTCCACCAAGGGCACCGAGCCCGGCGCCACCATGGCATGCACCTGCCAGTCCGGCCGCCGGGTCTTTATATCCTCGAAAACGGGAAGCGACAGGACAAGGTCTCCCAGACGATCCGTTCTTGCGACCAACACCTTCAACGGCGCCCCATCCGCCAGAGCTTGGTGTACTTGCTCAGGACATAGAAGCCGGAGGCCAGGCAAAGCACCGTGCCGGGCCAACCGTCCAGGATGCCGCCCTTGACCAACCACATCCGCCAGAAGGCCGCCTTGGCCCGGACCACGGCGCCGAACAGGCCCGTGGACCGGCCCGCGGCGTGCAGTTCCTCGGCGGCCAGGGTGGTGTAGCGGTTCAGTTTGTCGATGTATTGTTCCATGGTCTCGTAGGTGTAATGCCGCAGCAGGCCCTCCAATCGGCCGACACTTCCTTCGACGACAACCGATTCATGCACCGGCTTGTCGTTGAACCCCGCCCGCTGGCGGTCGAACAGGCGCGTCACGTATTCGGGATGCCAGCCGCAGTGCCGGATCCACTTGCCCAGAAAACGGCTCAACCGGTTGACCATGAAGGCGGCCTCATCAGGCTGGTCGGGCAGCGCCTCGATGGCTGCCTTCAGCTCAGGCGTCACCTGTTCATCCGAATCGATGCTCAGCACCCACCGGTTACGGCACAGATCGACCGCCTTCTGCTTGGTGGGGCCGAAACCCAGCCACTCGGTCTGGTGCACGACCGCGCCGTGCCTGGCGCATACCTCGGCGGTTCCGTCGCGGCTGCCCTGGTCCAGCACGATGATTTCGTCGGCGAAGGACAGGGACGCCAGGCACCGGTCCAGGTCGGCCGCGGCGTCCAGGGTGATGATGGCGACGGAAATCTTCACTCGGCAGCCACCTTTCCCGGCATGAGAATCACCTTGCCGACGTTCAAGCGGTCCTCCAGGCGACGGTGGGCCTGCCCGGCGTCATCAAACGAAAAAACGGTGTCGATCACCGGCTCGATTCCGCCGGCGGCCAGCAGTTCGAGCAACTTCCCCATCCAGATCGAAGTGCGCTCCCCCTGATCCCACATCCGGCCCAGATTCACCCCCGCGATGGATTTGTTGTCGTTCATCAACCTGATCGGGTTCAATTGCAGCCAAGGGACCCGGGCCAGCGTACGCAACGCCGACAGGGTACCAGACCCCTTGCCCACCGCGGCACTGGAAAAACCGAACAGGACCAGCCGCCCGCATTTCGCCAGGCTCAGGTAGCTTTCCATGATCCAGCGACCGTGGCGGGGCTCCAGGACGACGTCCACCCCGCGCTCTTTGGTTACGGCCTTCACTTCCCGGGCGAAATCGGTCCGGCGGGAATCGAACACATGTTCGAGGCCCTGCTCCCGCAGGAAATCATGCTTGGCCGGAGAGGCCGAACCGATAACCCTGGCTCCGGCCAGCCGACACAACTGGATGACCGCCTGGCCCACACCTCCGGCCGCCGAATGGATCAGCACCAGATCGCCTTCTCCGACCGGCGCCATGACCCGGACCATCTGCCAGGCCGTCAGGTAGTTGACCGGCAAGGCGGCCGCGGCCACGGGCTCGATCCCCTCCGGCAGGGGCCAGACCATTTCCCGGGACAGACAGAGGTATTCACTGTATCCCCCGAAGTTGCACATGGCCACCACCGAGGTCCCGGTCAGTTCCTCCTCCACCCCCGAACCGACAGCATCAACCACGCCGGCGACCTCGTACCCGGGGACCGCCGGCAACTTGGGCGCATCGGGATAGAGTCCGCGTCTCATCATCACATCCGCGAAATTAACGCCCGCCGCCTCGACACGGACCCGCACCTGCCCCGGTCCCGGGTCGGGCCGGGCCACCTCCCGGACCGCGAGGACATCCACCTCGCCCCTGCGGTTCATCCAGATCTGGCGCATGGTATTCCACTCCTTCCCCGCCGGCGTCATTGTAAAGAGAAGCCACCGGGCTTGGTGCCCGGCATTTTGATTTCCGGATAGTCCACCCCGCCGATCTTGAAACCCAGGACAAATCCGCTTTCATGGATGCTGTTCACGAATCCGAAGCGCAGTTGGGTCGATGGCAGCACCAGGTCGGGATTGTTGATCCGGAAACCCAGACCGATACTCGAATAGACTTTCTGCTGATGGATGACGTCGTCCTCGCCTCCGACGGTCCCGACATCCGCGTAACCGAAGACCATGAACCGGAAGCCCATCATCGACCAGGGCGTGTACACACGGGATTCCATCTTCAGGATCAGACGCTGGTTGCCTTTCACCAGGTTGTCCTCCAGACCGCGCAGGCCGGTCCTGTTGCCGAGGACCAGGGCCGTGTCCCTGTTCCGGTTGAAGGCAAAGGTGTAGGTCAAAAACGAATAGAGGCGATATCGATAACGATCCCCGCCCTTCAAGGGGGTGATGTAGAAGCCTCCCATTTTAAACGATCCGTCTTCGACCACGTAGTCGTGGAAATAGCCGCCCAGATCGAGCCAGCCCATGAAGATATCGCCCCGGTTGCGGACCGATATATAGCCTGTCTGAAAGAAGGCGCTGCTGCGGTCGTAGCCTTCACGGTCCTGGTAGCCGCCGGACAGTTTGACCGTGAAACCCGAAGGAATGTCCTCCGTTTCCCCCATCTTGAACAGAAAGCTCGTTTTGTAATGTTTCAACCGCTGATAGGTCACTCCGGCGAAATAGTCCCGGATGTTGAGATAGGACACATTGGTGTCGGGCGAGGCAAAGGGACGCATCTTGAAATCGATCATCCGGAATCTCACCGCGGGGACCAGCAGAGGGCGGGCCGACTCCTCGGTCGAGCGGGCCTTGCTCAGGGGAATGGCGTGGCCCACCCAGTAGTCCCCCTTTTCGAACTTGCGGGGGATGCCTCCGTTGTCCCGGACATCGGTGTTTTCCCACATGGCTCCGCCCACCCATTTGATCCCGGGATGGATCAGGGGGCGCTCGATTTCAGCCTGCTGGGACAGCACCTGCCACGAATCCTCGTACAATAGCCGCAGATCGATGAAGGAGCCCCGGATGTTCCGCTTTGCCAGACGACCCTGGTAGCCGCGGTTCGGCTCAAAGTCCTTGCGGTAGATCAACTTGTTGTCCAGACGGACCCCGTAGCCCCCGAGGTTGGAGAAATAGAGGTTCACGTCATAGCGGCCGACGTCCTTGATATTGCCGGTGATCCCGAAAGGCCACTTGTCCCTGGTTTCGACCACCACGGCCACCGATTCGGTACTTCCGGACAACGGCACCAGGATGATCCTCGCGTCGTTGATGAAGTCCAGGTCACGAAGCATGCGTTCGGAGTCGGCCAGCAGGAAGGGATCGACGACCTGACCCTGTTCAAACAGGAGATATTCCCGGATCAGGCGGTCCTTGGTGTAGGAGTGGAAAGGCCTGGTAACGGAGTTGAGGAATTTCTGTCCCGAATCCTTGTCCGCATCCCAGTAGGGATCAAACCGTTCGACCTGGTGGACAATGATCACCACAATGGGCTTGCCTATATGGGCGGCATAGCGATCCACCAGCTCCACCGCGGTGCCCGCGAGCTCTTCGCCGGTCTGACCCCTGTTCCCGAAATACCTTTTCAGGACCCGTGACATCCAGGAGCCGTCCTGGTCCCCGTTGGTGTCGGTGACAGCCACCGAATCAGAGGCCGCACCCGCCGCCTGGGCCGCGGCCCCGACCACGAACCCCGTCCCAAGCAGGGACAGGGCAAGCAGGCCGGTCACCAGCGGCCGCATGGGTTACCGTCCGCAGCAGCGTTTGTACTTCTTGCCGCTGCCGCAAAAACAGGGATCGTTGCGGCCTGTCTTGGGTTCAGCACGGACCACGGGCTTCTTGACCCCGGGCCGGCCCTCCGTAAATCCCCAGGCCCCTTGCGACCGGCGAAACTCGGCCACCTCGTGATATTGCTTGTCCTGGCCGTCGTAGGTGTAGCTGGCCACGAACTCGACCACCCCGGTCTCGTCGTCCGGACCGCCGGCCTCCGTACCGATGATCTCCAGGCCGTGCCACTCGCTGTTCTCGGCCCAGTCGTGGGCGCCGTCGGCATCATCTTCCTGGCGGAAATCCGGATGAACGGAGGCTCGGAGAAAATCCATTTCCACCTGGGAATAGGCGGTGTAACGGGCGCGCATCAGCTCCTCGGCGGTGGCGGCGGCCCGCTCACCCTTGATGACGGGCCGGCAGCAATCGTTGTAATCGAGTTCGGATCCGCACGGACAGTTCATTTCCCGCTCCATCGAGAGAGGGCCGCCGGTTTCTGGATGACCAGAGCGGCGGCCCGGTAGGTTTCAAGGGTGTCGAAGGACGTCAATCGGACGCCGCGTTCCGGGCTCCCTTGTAAAGATAGAAACACACGCCGAAAAAGAGAATCAGCGCCAGTACGGCCGACCAGGGATTCTCCTCGACCCAGCCGTGCATGTTCAGCACGTGGACCACGGACCAGCCCTCATTGTTGATCACCGTGCCGTCGTGCAGGGTGCGCGTCCAGTCGTCGCTGACGAGCATCTTGCCGAAAAACAGCACCAGCGCCGCGACGACGCCCATGATGGCGCCGCCGGCCACGAATCCGGAAGCCATCAGCGTGCCCTTTTCCTTACGCTTCCGCTGGACTTCCTCGCTGCCGCCCTTGGCCACGAAGTAGGAAACGAGGCCGCCGGCCAGAATGGGCGTGTTCAGGTGCAGAGGCAGGTACATGCCCAAGGCGAAGGCCAGGGGCGGCACCCCGACCCACTCGAGGATCAGGGCCATGAAGCAGCCACCCAGATACAGCATCCAGGGAGCCGGGGAACCGGTCATCAGCGGCTCGATCACCGCGGCCATGGCACTGGCTTGGGGAGCTTCCAGCGGGTTGGGCTTGGCGGCCGTAGCCTCACCGAAGCCGTAGGTGTCGTTCAGGAGCATGATCACGCCCGCGACCGCGGCCGCGGAAAACAGCGTGCCCAGGAATTTCCACTGTTGCTGAACCCTGGGCGTGGTGCCCAGCCAGTAACCGATCTTCAGATCGCTGATGAAACCGCCGCTCATGGACAGGGCCGTGCAGACCACGCCGCCGATGAGCAGGGCGGCCACGATGCCCCCATTGCCCTCGAGGCCGACCCAGTTGAGGATCACCGAGCTGATGATCAGGGTCATCAGGGTCATGCCCGACACCGGATTGGTGCCCACGATGGCGATGGCCCGGGCGGCCACGGTGGTGAACAGGAAGGAGATCACCGTGACGATCACCAAGCCCGCGATCGCCCAGGTCAGCTTGCTTGTCACGCCGAACCAGAAGAACACGAACACCAGGATCAGGGTCAGGATGGTCAGCGCGGAGATCCACTTCATGGGGAGGTCGCGCTGCGTCCGTTCGACCGGCCCGGAATCCATCTTCTGGCCGCCGCCGAGCTCATTGGCCGCCAACTTGAAGGCACCCCAGATGATGTTGCGGGACTTGAAGACCCCGATCATGCCGGCCATCGCGATGGCGCCGATGCCCACCGGCCTGACGTAGTTGAAGAAGAGCTCGCCCGGAACCATCTCCTGCAGTTCGGCGATCTGAAACTCGTTGCCGAAGAAGCCGACCATCGGCACCATGACCCACCAGGCCAGGAACGAGCCCGAGGCGATGATCAACGCGTAACGCAGGCCGACGATGTAGCCCAGACCGATCACCGCCGCGTCGGTCAGCAGCCGGAATTCGAGGCGGGGTCCGGCGGCCATCTTCTGGCCCCAGACGAAGACCCGGGTGGTGAACAATTCACGCCAGAAACCGAAGGTGCCCGACAGGAAGTTGTAGATACCGCCCAGGGCCGCGGCCTTGAGCAGGGTCGACGCCGCGCCGCCGCCCTTTTCCCCGGCCATCAGCACTTCGGTCGAGGCGGTGGCTTCGGGGAAGGGGAATTCGCCGTGCATGTCCTTGACGAAATACCGGCGGAAGGGAATCAGGAACAGGATACCCAGCAGGCCGCCCAGCAACGAGGCCATGAAGATGCGGAAGAACCCGGCCTCGTCCTCCAGACCCAGAATGTACAACCCGGGCACCGTGAAGATCGCGCCGGCCACGACCACCCCCGAGGCGGAGCCGATGGACTGGATGATGACGTTTTCCTGCAGGGCTTCCTTGCGGCCCAGGGCACTGCTCAGGCCCATGGCCAGGATGGTGATGGGGATGGCCGCCTCGAAGACTTGTCCGATCTTCAGACCCAGATAGGCACTGGCTCCGGTGAACAGGATCGCGTAGAAAAGCCCCCAGAACAGGGAGTACCCCGTCAATTCGGGGACGATCTTCTCCGCCGGGATCACCGGCACGTAGTTTTCCCCCTCGTTCAACTGCCGATAGGCGTTATCGGGCAGTTTTTTGGGGTTTCCGCTGACTTCCATGGACACCTCCGGACAGGGGGTCGGGTGGGGAACGAACGTCCCAGGGTCTCGATCGGTTGCCGGGCAGGTCGCCGACAGCCGCCATCGCGGGTAAACCTAACATTCCAAAAACTTTCAGACAAGCAAAGTGTCAACCCCATCCTTGCTTGGTTGCCCCCCCTGGTCCTATCTTTGACTTTCTCATTTCATCCGCAGGATCCCGTCTCTTTCGCCGGGTTCCCGCAGCGACCCTGTTTTTCCGCCGGAGGCCTTTCCATGCTGGACCGAAAAGCCGATTCCTCGTTTCCGACCCTGGTCGATCGCTTCGTCACATACGCCAAAATCCACACCAGCAGCAGTGAGGAGTCGGACACGTATCCCTCCACCGAGCGCCAGTTCGACCTGGCCCGCCTGCTGGTCGATGAACTGAAGGCCGTCGGCCTGGCCGACGCTGCCGTGGACGACAACTGCTACGTGACGGCCACCCTGCCGGCCAGCACCGGCTTTGAAAACGTGCCGGTGATCGCCTTCATCTCCCACATGGACACCTATCCCGAGGTCAGCGGCGAGAACGTGGTGCCCACCTTCCACGAGAACTACCAGGGCGGCGACATCGATCTGCCCAAGGAAGGGCGGAAGATCCTCGCGGCCGAGAACCCGTATCTGGCCAAGTGCCTCGGCGAGACCATCATCACCGCCGACGGATCCACCTTGCTGGGCGCCGACGACAAGGCCGGGATCGCCGAGATTCTGGAAGCGCTGACCCTCATCCACGAGAACCCCGAGTGGAAGCACGGCCCGGTGAATATCGCCTTCACCCCCGACGAGGAAGTCGGCCAGGGTGTCAAGCATTTCGATGTCGCGAAATTCGGCGCCACGGTGGCCTACACCATGGACGGCGGCCAGCGCGGCGAGGTCGAGAACGAGACCTTCTGCGCCGACAGCGCCATCGTGACCTTCGTGGGTAGGGACATCCACCCCGGTTACGCGAAGGACAAGATGGTTCCCTCGGTCAAGGTGGCCGGCGAATTCATCGCCAGCCTGCCCCGCGAAGGCGCCCCTGAGACCACCGAAGGGATGGAGGGCTACATCCACCCCATCAGCATCAAGGGCAATACCAGCGAAACCGAGGTCAGTCTTCTGATTCGCGATTTCAAACTGGCCGGCCTGCGGCCCAAGGCCGAGATGATCGACAAGTACGCCGCGGCCGCCTGCGAGAAGTGGCCCAATTCCAGCTACAAGATCGAGATCAAGGAATACTACCGGAACATGAAGTACGACCTGGAAAAGGAGCCCCGCGCCATGGCCTACGCCCTGGAAGCGGTCAAGCGGGCGGGCATGGAGCCCCTCCAGGGTTCGATCCGCGGCGGCACCGACGGTTCGACCCTGTCGGCCAAGGGTCTGCCGACGCCCAACATCTTCACCGGCGAGCAGGATTTCCACGGCTTCGGTGAATGGATCTGCGTGAAGGACATGGAACTCGCTACGGAGACCATCCTGCGGATCATCGAGGTTTGGACCGAGAAGGAAAGTTGAAATAACGACCGAGACCTGATACAGGGAGCCTGGAAACGTCCTCGCCAAAGCGCTGCGGATTGTTTCCAGGCTCCCTGTATCAGGTCTCGGTCGTTATTCCAACTTCCCCCCCCAAAACGGAGTTCGCAGGAGGGCTCCTGGTAACCCCGGAATTAAATCGGTGAATAATAATTCGGTGTTGCGGGTATGATCTCATAGTGATATCATAATGACATCCAAAATCTGGCCCGGAAATTCGGCCGGGACGAAGATGTCGAACCCGAGGGAGGCTGAGATGCACACCGAAAACAAGGCCCATACCATGTCCGGCTGGGGAATGCTGTTCCTGAACCTGGCCCTGATCTGCGGCGGGATCTACCTGTTCATTGTGGGAATAAGCCATGAAGCCCTGCTGACCCTGTTGACGGGTGTGGGCATGTTGGTTCTCGGAATCGTCCTGATTGCCGGCCTGTTTGTCATCAACCCCAACGAGGCCGCCGCACTGCTCCTGTTCGGCTCCTACAAGGGCACTACGCGCGAGAACGGCCTCCGCTTCGCCAATCCCTTCATGCGGAAGGACAAGATCTCCCTGAAGGCCCGGAACCTGAACGGCGAACGCCTGAAGGTGAATGATTTGACGGGCAACCCCATCGAGATCGCCGCCGTGGTGGTGTGGCAGGTGGTCAACACGGCCGAGGCCTTGTTCGACGTCGACGACTACGAGGAGTATGTCACGGTCCAGAGCGAATCGGCCGTGCGCCATCTGGCCAGCGCCTATCCCTACGACGGCGAAGAGAACGAGCTCACCCTCCGTGGCGCCACCGATGAGATCAACGAACACCTGCAAAAGGAGCTGCAGGAGCGGCTGGACAAGGCCGGAGTGAAGGTGATGGAAGCCCGGCTGAGCCACCTGGCCTACGCCCCGGAGATCGCTCACGCCATGCTGCAGCGCCAGCAGGCCAGCGCCGTGGTGGCCGCGCGCACAAAGATAGTCGAAGGCGCCGTCGGCATGGTCGAGATGGCTCTGCACGAGCTGGGCGAGAAGGATCTGGTCGATTTCGACGAGGACAAGAAGGCCACCATGATCAGCAATCTGCTGGTGGTACTGTGCAGCGAGCATGCGGCCCAGCCGGTAATAAACGCCGGCACGATCTACCAATAGGAGCGAGATGAGCGCCCGGAAGGCATTCCCGCTGCGCATCAGTCCCGAACTCTATCGGGAACTGCAGAAGTGGGCCGAGGCGGAATTCCGCAGCGTCAACGGGCAGATCGAATTCCTGCTGCGCCGTGCGGTCACCGATCGAAAGAAGAGCCGGGGCCCGAGCCCCGGCTCTGATCCTTCCGGCGATTGATCCTTCCTACTCCCGGTCTTTCTGGAAAATCAACTCCACCGGATCGACATCGGCGTTGTAGACAGCCGTGAGCGGGTCGCGATAGGGCTCGAAGGCTGTGGTCAGAGCCCCGGTGGGATAATCCGTCGCGGACACCGGCGACCGACCGAAATCCAACCAGGTGTGATAGACCAGCCGGTAAATGTACGCATATTCCCCCGGCCCCATTTCATGAGCGAGAAGGGTTTCGTTGCGGGCGGTCCAGAAGCCCGCGAAAATGGGCATCAGATCCGAGCCTGTGTTGACCATTCGCACGAGGTCTTTCGGCCCTCCCGTGCGTTGACGCTCCCGGTCGGCGGCCATTTTCCTGATCGCGGTGGCCATGGTCATGCGCCAGGGATCCAGATCCTTGCGCACGGCCAGGAAGACCTCGATCCGCTCCGCGGCGGGGATCCCCCCGGGCGGCGGGCTGAAGTCTTCGTCGCCCTCGGTGGCGGCGAGCAAGGCCTTTTCACTGTCCCTGACCTCCCTGTATTCCTGGTTGATCCTCCCCGAGTACCAATTGGCCACACCGAATATTCCCACCACGATCAGCAGCGCGAGACCGCAGCCGATGCCCAGCCCCAGCTTCCTTTTCCCACCCTTCGTCATTTCCATTCACCCCTTCATTGCAAGGCATTCAATCCTCGGGTTCGAGCCCGTACTCCTTGATTTTCCGCCACAACGTGGTCCGGTCGATGCCCAGTCTCCGGGCGGCCTTGGATCGGTTCCAGCCCGCGCTCCGCAGGGCCTCCCGCAACAGGTTCTGTTCCTGATCGCTGTGCCGCGGAACGTCGCGGAGCCCCCTGTCCCGGCGGTCCTCGGTGCGAAAAAGCTCGGGCGGCAGGTGGGTGCCCCGGATCGCCTCCCCGCGGCTCAACACCATGGCGTGTTCCAGGGCGTTTTCCAGCTCCCGCACGTTGCCCGGCCAGTCGTGGTTCATCAGCAGGCGCAGGGCTCCGCCCGATACAAGGGATGGTCCCGGATGGCCCTCTCGCAGGGCTATCTTCTCCAAAAGGTGCGTGACCAGCAGCGGGATGTCCTCGCGGCGGTCCCGCAAGGGCGGGATGGTCAGGGACACCACCTTGATGCGATAAAAGAAATCCTCCCGCATCCGGCCCGTGGCCAGCAGGATCTCCAGGTCGCGGTTGGTGGCCGACACGACCCGCACGTCGACGGGGATGGACTTGTTGTCCCCCACCTTTTCGATGACCCGTTCCTGCAGCACCCGCAGCAGTTTGACCTGCACCACGGGACTGACGTCACCGATCTCGTCCAGGAAGATCGTACCGCCGTCCGCCTCCTGGAAGCGGCCCTTACGGTCGCCCACCGCTCCGGTGTAGGCCCCTTTGACATGTCCGAAGAGCTCGCTTTCGAGCAGGTTCTCCGACAGGGCCGAACAATTGACCTGGACGAAGGGGCCGTCCGCCCGGCCGCTGGCCTCGTGCACCGCGCGGGCCACCAGTTCCTTTCCGGTGCCGCTTTCCCCCCGGATCAGGACCGTCGCCTCGCTGCCGGCCACGTTCGACACCAGGTCGAACAATTCGCGCATCTTGGGATCCCTGCCCACGAGGCTGCCGAGCCGATTCCTGGGGCTCATCTGTTGGCGCAGGGTGGTCACCTCGGTCACGTCCCCGAGAATCAACGCGATGCCCAGTGGAAGGCCGTCCCTGCCCTGCAGCCGGACGGTCCGCAGCAAAACGTGACCCCGCTGGCCGTCCGCGAGTTGCACCGTGGTCTGGAAGTCGATGATGGCCTCGCCCGAGTGCAGGGTTTCCTCGAGCACGTCCTCGGGACAGGCCTTGTTCCCGAACAGATCGCAGACCAGCACACCGGCCAGTTCACGCCGGCGGCGGCCCAAGATTTCCTCCGCCGCGGGGTTCATGGTCATGATGCGCAGATCGGCGTCCAGGGCGATGATCCCTTCCCGCAGCGCGCTGATGATCGACAGCAGGCTCACGGGCTCGATCTGCGTCAGGAGACGGGCGATGGGCAGGTCCGGCCCGTTGTTCTTGAAATCCTGATTCATAGGTTCCCCCGACGGCAGTGTTGCAAGCAACAAATCTGTTGCAACAATATCGCTGCAAACCACACTCGACGCAAGCCCGGGTTGATGATCAACCTGTGGTTCGGCCCCCATAAAATCCATTTTTTCTGTTGGTTTTAAACAAATTACCGCTTTCAATCGGGTAAATTTGCCCAAGTGGCACGCCTCCTGCTTTAGGCTTTCCCGAAAGCGAGACAAACGAGTCGGTGTTGCAACCGACCTGAGCAGAAAGAACCGGAAGGAACAACCCCATGGCGAACGTGATGGAATTCAACAGCGACAACTTCGAGACCGAAGTGGTGAACAGCGATGTGCCCGTGCTCGTGGATTTCTGGGCCCCCTGGTGCGGCCCCTGTAAGATGATCGGCCCGATCATCGAGGAATTGGCGGGCGAATTCAACGGCCAGGTGAAGATCGGTAAGGTCAACGTGGACAACAACCAGGAGTTGGCCGCCAAGTTCGGCATCCGCGGCATTCCCACCGTGATGCTGTTCAAGGGCGGAGAGTCGATCAACAGTTTCGTCGGCCTGCGGCCCAAGGAAGACCTGGCCGCCGCGCTCAAGGGCGCGATCTAATCAAGCCCAAGCCACTGAGGGAGTTATCTCCCTCGCCCGGCCGTCGGTCCTCCCCCTGGACCGGCGGCCACTTTTCGCCAGCGGAACCCGCCGGCGGGATTCTGATTGAAGACAGGGGCCCGCCCGGCCGATATCATTATAAGGGATCGCCGACGGCGAGATCCTGGATCGACCATACGAAGAAACGGATGGACCATGGCCGGAATCATTGATGGCGTGAAAAACATCTTCCTGGGCAACGGCTGCAAGAACAACGTGATCTTCATCGTTTTCGACAGTTGCCGCTGGGACGCCTACCAGGCGGCCAAGACCCCCAACCTGGACCGGATCGGCAAGGCCGAGAAGCGCTACAGCTACGCCAGCTGGACCAGTCCCAGCCACTACACGTTCCTGATGGGCATGGTGCCCCACCAGAGCCCCAAGGGTGTGTTCGCATCCAACGTCTACCGCGATGAATTCTCCCTCTGGTCAAGGCGACTGAACATCAAGGATGTGGAGTTCAGCAAGTTCGTGCCCCAGCTTTCCCTGCCCCACTTCATGAAGAACCAGGGCTATCGCACCGTGGGCATCGTCAGCCTGCCGGTGCTGAACCCGATGACCACGATGTCGGTCCATTTCGACCGGTACGACCTGGCGCCCAGTCACAACGACCTGGCGACGATCCTGGACGGGGACGGGGACTTCAAGGGCATCGAGATCTCGAAGGACGAACCGGGGTTCTTCTTCATCAATACCGGCGAAACCCACTACCCCTACCTTCTGCCCGGCGAATCCGGCGAGGATCTGCCCCACATCAGCGGCGTGCATGGCGTGTTCAAACACCTGGACGATTTTCTGAAGAATCCCTCGGAATTCCTCCTGGGCCGCAAACAGGACGAATTCTTTTCGCCCAATCAGTTCCGCGCCTTCTACGAGAAACAGATCACCTGCGTCGAACACCTGGACAAGGTCGTCGGCAAGCTCATGGACCGCTGCCCGGAAAACACGCACTTCATGATCATGTCCGACCACGGGGAACTGTTCGGCGAGGACGGCTACTTCGGCCACGGACCCATCTTCCACGAAAAGGTATTCGAGGTGTTCTATCTGGAGGGACGTCTCCCTTGATCAAGGGAGATCCAACATGAAAGCGATCATCCTCCTGCTGGCGTTGGGCTGCGGCTCCGCTCCCGCCATGCTCGAAATCGCCCCCGCCGAGGAACTCACCGTGTGCAGCGAAGGCCCCGGGGATGGCGAATCCGTGGTTCTCATTCCCGGCCTTTCCGGATGTTCCTACGGTTTCCGCAAGCTGACACCGCTGCTGCATGAACAGGGCCTGCGGACGATCATCATCGAACCCCTGGCCGTGGGCGAATCGTCCCGTCCCCGCGACGTCGACTACACCATGACCGCCCAGGCCGCACGGCTCGGGGCCGTGCTGGACAGCCTGGAGGTCGAAAACGCCGTTTTCGTCGCCCAGGGCATCGGCGGCGCGATGGTCTTCCGGCTGGCCGTGGAAAGACCCGAACTGCTGGCCGGATTCGTATCCGTCGAGGGAGGGTCGGCCGAAGCCGCCATTTCGCCCAACATCAGGAACACCCTTAAACTTGCCAAGGTCCTCGCCAGGATGGGTGGAAAAAGTCTCTTACGGGATCGCTACGCCGAAAATTTGAAGAAAAATTCCGGCGATCCGAGCTGGATCGACCGGCGCACGGTGGGACGTTATTTCCGGGGCACGGGCCGGGACATCTCCGCTGCGCTGGACGTCATGGTGGCCATGACCGAGCAGACCGAGCCCTGGGCCATGACTCCCCGCCTGCCCGAAATCCGGATTCCCGTGGTCGTGCTCCTGGGGACGGCCCCTCACGAGGCGGAGATGACCAGCGAGGATATCGAGGTTCTGCGCCGGGGTCTGGTCGACGTGGAATTCCGGGAGGTGCCCGGGGCCGGCCATTTCATCTACGAAGAACAGCCGCGGGTGGTCGCGGACGCGGTGAAGGAATTGTTGGCGAAACTCACTGCCGGCGGTTCCCCGTCAGCCGGCGCCGCCCTGGTGCCTGGCGACGATGGCGGGACTGACCTCGTCCAGCCGGGTGACGGCCGCTAGGAACTCCCGCGCCCCATCTCCGTACCCCAGCAGCGGAACCGGATTGAGCGTATGTCTCCTGGTGGTTGCATCCTCCAGGTTGCCGTGATCACTGGTCACCAGGACCAGGGTTCCGGTGTCCAGTTCAGCGGCCAGTTCCTCCAGCAGAGCCTTCATGAAGACGTCGAGCTTGGCCAATTCTGCGCAGGATCGATCGATATCCCCGCTGTGTCCGGCCTTGTCCGACTGGAAATACTCGTACAGGGTGAAATCGAAGCCGCGGGCGGCGCGGCCCAGGATGCGGCCGGCTTCCGCCGGGGCCAGAGGATCCAGGTCGAATCCGCGCGCCTTCAATTCGGCGTTGGTGAATTCCTGGTAGATGGCCCGGCCCGCCCGAACGTCGTCCAGGGTGAAGAACGGCAGGTCGGCCGCCAGGTTGGCCACCGTCGTGGCCGACAGAGTCAACTGGCGTTCCCTGGTCAACTCCCAGAATCGTGGCCGGTAGGCATTGAGAAAGCGGGTCTCCAGGCCCAGGTCGGTCAGTGTCTTCAGGATGGAGCGTTCCAGCAGGATTTCCCGCAGTTTCTCGTTGGGAAAACCCGTCAGATGCTTGCCGATAACCCGCTGGGCGTTGACGCCGGCCAAAAGGGTGGTCTGACCCGTCGCGCTCTGGGGCACGCCCGCCACTCCCAACACCGCATCGATGGGCCGGGCCCAGCCTCCGCCGGGCATCTCGCAAGTGGCATCCTCGCGGGCCGGCAAACGGAAAAAATCGCCCCCGTAAGCGTGCATGGGGTTGACCGCGGGGTCGGGTTCACCCCAACCCAGACCGTCGATGAAAACCAGGATCGTGCGCTTTTTCATGCCCTCAAATCAGGCGGTTGCACGGAAAAAAAGCAAGAGCCCGCACTTCCGGATTTCAGATCCATATTGAATTTCCCGTACCGGACGGGGTAATTTGATAATCGGCGTTATCTTGACCTGGCACCGGTCCGCTTTTCCGATCCAGGAGATCATCTGTGAAAGCACGTCAGAAAGCCGCCTGGATTCCCGGCCTGTTCTTCCTGCTCGGCGTGCTGGGAATCCTTGCGCTCCACATGATGGTCAAAAAAAGCGAGAAGGAAAGGATCCAACTCGAAACCCAGATCACCGCGGAACAGATCCGCATCCGACTCGAGGCCTGGATCGACGCCCGGGTGGCGGTGGTGCAGCATCTGGGCAACAAGCAGTTCATCGACCAGGAAGATATCGAGACCCTTTTCGCAGAGCAGGCCCAGCACCTGCTCGACCTCTATCCCGGCATCCTGGCCATCAACTACATCGACGACTACTGGGTGATCCGGATCGTCGTTCCGGAGGCGACCAATCTTCCCGCCCTCGATCAGGATCTCCATCATCATCCCAACGCGAGCGTGGTGAACTCGCTGACCCGGGCGGAGCAAACCGGCGAAATCGTCAGCACGACCGTCATCGATCTGCTCCAGGGCGGCAAGGGTGTCGCCACCTACAAGACCCTGCTGGACAAGAACGACCTGGCCCTGGGCTACATCAACGGCGTCTTCCGGATCACCATGATGCTGGACACCTGCCTGGCCGAAGCCAATCTGCGCGAGAGGTTCCGGTTCCGGTTCGTGGAGGAAAGCGGGGCCATCGCCTATCTCCGTTCCGACGGCGGCACAGGTGAAGAATGGGAATTCGCTTTCAATCTACCCGTCAGGATCGCCGACCGCCGCTGGATCCTCAGGCTGGCCCCCACATCCCGGTTTCTCGCGGACTCCCGGAACCGGGCGGACGAAATCATGGCTCTGACGGGCCTGGTCCTGGTCGCCCTGCTGGCGTTGCTCCTGCGCGCCTTTCTCCTGCGCCAGGCCGCTCTGCGTGAAAGCCAAACCAAGTACCGCCTGCTCGTGGAGAACCAGAACGACCTGGTGGTCCAGTTCGACCGGGACGGCCGGTTCCTCTACGTAAGCCCCAGCTATTGCCAGATTTTCGGCAAGACGGAAGAGGAGTTGCTCGGCCGGGACATCCTGCCCCTGGTTCACGAGGACGACCACGAAACCACCGCCCGGTCCCTGGCCTCCCTACCGGAACCGCCGCACCGCTCCTACCATGAACAGCGGGTCATGACCAGTGAAGGTTGGCGCTGGCTGGCCTGGTCCAACCGCGCGGTGCTGGACGCCGCCGGAAAGATGGAAGCCGTCACCGCGGTCGGACGCGACATCACTCCCCGCCGCAAGCTGGAAGAGCAGTTGATCCAGTCGCAGAAGATGCAGGCGGTCGGCCTGTTGGCCGGCGGCATCGCCCACGATTTCAATAATCTGCTGCACGCCATGCTGAACAACCTGGAATTCGTCTGCCAGGAATTCCAGCCCGAGGGCCAGACCCGGCAGGACCTGGAACAGGTGCGCCGGGGCGTGGACAAGGCCATGACCCTGACCCGGCAGTTGCTCGCCTTCAGCAGGCAACAGGTCCTCCAGCCGACCTCGCTGGACCTGAATGCCGTGATCGAAGACATGCTGCAGATGATGCGCCGGATGATCGACGTCTCCATCGCCATCGAATTTATGCCCGCGACGGACTCGGTCCGGATCCATGCCGACCGCGGGCAGGTCGAACAGATCTTCATGAACCTCTGCGTCAACTCCCGGGACGCCATCTCCGGTACGGGCACCATCACCGTCAGGACCGAGACGCGGGAGATCGACGCCGCCTTCTGCGAGCATCATCCCGACGCAAAACCCGGGAAGTACGGCGTCCTGACCGTCGAAGACACGGGCCAGGGCATGGCTCCGGAGGTTCTGGAACGGATCTTCGAACCGTTCTTCACCACCAAAGAGGTGGGCCAGGGCACGGGCCTGGGCCTTGCTTCGATCTACGGCATCGTCCGCCAGCACGACGGATTGATGCTCGTGGAAAGCGAACCCGGCCACGGAACCATATTCACGGTCTTTCTGCCCAGGTCGGAAAAGGAAGTGACTTCGGTGGGCAAGACGCCCCGGAAACTCCCAGTGGGCGGCGACGAAACCATCCTGCTGGCCGAGGACAACATCGACGTCCGCAACCTGGCGGTCCGGGTGCTGGAAAAGGGCGGTTACAAGGTCCTGGTGGCGGCCGACGGGGACGAGGCCGTCGAGGTGTTCAAGGAGCACGAGGACGAGGTGGATCTGGTGATGCTCGACCTGGTGATGCCCCGCCTGGGCGGCCGCGAAGCCGGCGAACTGATCAGACGGATCAGAGGTGGCATCCCCATCCTCTTCGCTTCCGGGTACGACCCCACCAGCGTTGGCAAGGAAATCCGCGATCTGGACCGGGCGGACCTCCTGATGAAGCCCTTCGGTATCCCCGAACTGCTCGGCAAGGTGCGGGAAATCCTCGACCGGACCTAAAACCCCCCATTCCGGCCAATGACGATTCCCAGGATCGACAGATAAGTGATCGGGAAGATCCACCGGCAGGCCCGGTCGATCCTCAGCTTCGCCGCCTGGTTTTCGAAATCGATCCGGTCGACGATGACGCTCACCACCATGGTGGCCGCGATGGTGATGATCGAAACAGTCATCACCAGGTCGGCGACGGTCAGGTAGCTGACCCGGGGCAGGGTCGCCGTGGTCACGAACTGGTAGGCGATGACCGTGAGAATACCGCTGCTGGAAACTCCCGCCCGGCGGCCCAGGCGTTCATCGCTCATCCAGAAAACGACCCAGGTCAAAGAGACGATGATGATCACGGTCAGGAAGATCTTCCAGAGATAATACCCGGATTGGCGCTGGATCCTGATCTCGTAATTGATATTCGAAAACGGGACGGCGTCCCGGACCCTGAGGACGTCCTCGACGCGGCTGTCGAGCGTTTCGACATCCCATTCGGCCAGAGAGAACTCGGGCGCGAAACCCGTGCGGTCCGGATCGGTCACCAGCTCCACCACGGTGTTGTTCCAGGCGAATGATTCCAGGATGATCGGCAATACCTGGCTGTCGAAGGGGAACCGGCGGTAGTCCAGGTTGGTCCGCAAAGTGGAATTGACCTGTGCGGAGATCTCCATTCGGCCGTCGGCATGGACCGTCAGTTTTCTCGCCCCGATTCCCATCTGTCCCACCGGATTGGCCAAAACGATCTGGGCGGTCCAGAGGCCGTCGAAGAACTTATCCGCCTCGGGACCGACATGGACCCGCCGGTCCGTTCCCGCCGCCACCGGGTCGAAGGCCATCCGGGGATCGGTCCATCTCACCAGAACATCCAGCTCGACATCGAAGGTGTTGCGGGTCTCGTCGATGTTGGTGATGTCGATCAGGTAGATGCCCACCTGGACCTGGACCGGACCTTCGCTCGGCGGCGGAGTGACGCCGGTCTCGGATTCCTCGGAATGCGCCCCGGCCACCCCCGCCCAGACCAGGCCCAGGAGCAGGAATGCGAAGACCTTATATTTGCCCAAAGTTATCCCTCACTATGGTTCCCGATTCACCGATCCGTTTCCGCCGGATAGATTATCTCCCAATCGTTCTTCATGTCCACAACGGTCCACCCGTTCTTCTCGGCCTCGGTCAACGCCTGATCCAGCCGCCCGACGTGGGAATCGCGGTCGTAGGCCCACTCCCGCTCGGCGTCCGTATGGTGGACCAGCCCAATCAGATTCAGCCCCTGGCCCGCGTCCGTCCACTGCAGCATCTGCAGGTCGCCGTCCGAGTTTCCGAAGGCGGCAATGGGGCGCCGTCCGATCATGTTGTGGATGCCCACCGGCTTGGTTCCCTTGTCGTCGATGAAATCCAACTCGGCCAGACGGACGAGAACAGGGCCGCCATCGCGCATCTCGAAAACCTTCTTGATGCGGCTGCCGATGACCTGTTCGGGAGGAATTCCGTAAACATCCTCCACCCAGGGACGCATGAAATCGATGCCGCCGCCGGACACGATGAAGGTCTTGAATCCGTTGGCTCGCAGGTAGTCCAGGAGTTCCAGCATGGGCTGATAAACCAGTTCGTTATAGTGACGGTCGAAGCGGGGGTGCCGGGCCTTGCCGATCCAGTCGCCGGCTACGTCGGCGAATTCGTCGGTCGTGGTGCCGGCGTGGGTGGCCATCACCAGTTCCAGGATGCCCCTCTCGCCGCTGGCGGCCAGGGCCTCCATGTCATTTTCCAACACGGCCTGGAAGGGTTGGGTCGTCTTCCACTCGGGATGGTCGGCCGCAAGTTCCTTCACCCGGTCCATGGCGAATATCAACTGGAAATAAACCGGTTTCTCCGACCACAGGGTGCCGTCGTTGTCGAACACCGCGATTCTTTCGGGGACGGGGACGAAGTCGGGCCCCGTTTCATCGGTGACGGCCTGGACAAACTCCACGATGCTCGTCCTGGCGGCTCCATCATTCCAGGAGGGCAAGGGATTACTGGTCAGCTGGTCCTGATCACACCCTGACATCAACAATAAGACAATCAAGCTAACGGCTTGTCGATATTTCAGTTGCCGCCTCAGCTTTATCTCTTTTAAACCCATTGACCTCTCCCTCCATATCAAGAAATTTTAAAGACGACTAATTGACGGCCCTTTGCCTGGAATGGTACATTGTCGTTCTGAAAATACAACAAACACCCAATGGGAGGGAGACGAAAGATGAATCCGAAAAATTGGTTTATCAGAATCATGCTGGGCGGGTTGCTGATCCTGGCGCTGGCCGGATCGGCCCTGGCCGCGGACAAGCCGAACATCGTC
>CBDURF010000052.1:0-20411 GCA_965369705.1 uncultured bacterium | reverse complement strand
CGACCACCTCTACGTGGATTACATGGCCTTCGAGGTCGCCGACGTGCAGCCGGTCGCCCCGACGGCGGACTTCGCCGGCACGCCCGTCAGCGGCGATTACCCGTTGAACGTGGACTTCACCGACCTGTCCACCGGTGCGCCGACAAGCTGGAGCTGGACCTTCGGCGACGGCGGTACCTCAACCCTGCAGAACCCGTCGTACACCTACACGGCGATGGGCACCTACACCGTCAGCCTGACGGCGACCAACGCCCAGGGCAGCGACACCGCCACCGAGATCGACTACATCACGGTGACCGAGCCGGGTAGCGGTCCCACGACCATGCACGTGTCGGCCATGACCGTCACACGCAAGAAGGCCGGGCCGAACTACTTCGGTGTCTGCGACATTACCGTTGTAGACAACGAGGGCTCCCCGGTGGGTGGGGCCACGGTGACGGCCAGTTACGACGGCCCGACCAACGGGTCGGTCAACGGCACGACCGCCGCCGACGGTACGGTGACCCTGCAGTCCAGCGGAATGAAGAAACCCGTGGGCGAATGGTGCTTCGAGGTGACGAACATCACGCATGGCACCCTGGCCTACGATCCGGGTTCGAACGTGACCACTCGCTCCTGCGAGAGCGGCGACGTGAACTCGGCCGACAGTAAACAGTTCATTACGAGCGAGTTCAGCCTGGACCAGAACTCGCCGAACCCCTTCAACCCGATGACCGAGATCAAGTTCAACCTGCCGCGCAGCATGAACGCGACCCTCAAGGTCTACAACGTGCGCGGCCAGATGGTCGTCACCCTGGCCAGCGGCTCCATGGCCGCCGGTCCGCATTCGGTGACCTGGGACGCCCGCAATCATGCGAGTGGTGTCTACTTCTACCGGCTGGAGACCCCGGACTTCAGCGAGACCAAAAAGATGATCATGCTGAAGTAGCCTGATCTACGCCAAGACGACCGCCCGGGGTGTATTCACTGCCCCGGGCGGTTTTTTGTTTGAATCCTCAAAAACAGGTTTTCCCGTCCCGTCCGACGAATAATTCCTTGCGGATCGGGCTCTTCTGCAACAATCTCGAAACAAGGTCCCCACTCCCGGAAGGCCCCCCGGGAGACTTTCCCAACCCCTGTCTTCAGCGAGGAATCACGATGAAACGCGTCCTACCCCTCATCCTGATCCTGGCCCTGGTCCTGATTGTCTCTTGCGGGGATAAAAAGGCCGAACCCACCCCCGAAGAGACCACCCTGACCGAAGTGGGCCAGATCGCGCCCGACTTCACCGTTTCCACCCTCGGCGGCGGTGGGTTCAGCCTGTCCGCCAACCGGGGAAAGGTCGTGCTGATCAACTGGTTCGCGACCTGGTGTGCGCCCTGCATCGAGGAGATGCCGCACCTTCAGAAGGAAGTGTGGGAACGCTTCCAGGGAGAGGGTTTCGCCATGGTGTCCATCGCGCGCGAGGAAACAGTTCAGATCGTCCAGCCCTTCGTGGACAAACATGCCTTGAGCTGGCCCTTTGCCGTTGATCCCAAACGCAGGGCCTTCGCCGCCTATGCCGAGGCCTTTATCCCGCGGAACCACGTCGTCGACCGGGAAGGCAGGATCGTCTTCCAGTCCCAGGGGTTCGAAAAGGCGGAATTCGCCAAGATGATCGCGGTCATTGCCGGGGAACTGGACCGGGACTGATCCGGCCGCGGCCCCCGTCTCTTGACCGATTTCCCGTCAGCGGCGACATTGGAATCCCGCACCAGAAGATTTTCCGAGAGGTACCGGCCGGATGAAGACCTATCTGCGCATGCTGAAAATGATCAAGCCGTACACCATGCAGCTTGTGCTGGCCGTGGCGTTCATGGTTGTTTTCTCGTTCATGAGCATTTTCAGCATCACGATGATTTCCCCGTTCCTGGAGGCGCTGTTTCTCAAAAGCGGTGGCGAAACGGCCGTCGAGGTCACCGCAAAACCGACCGAATCGCCCCTGGTGGCCCACGACGAGGCCGGAGTGCCCCACGAGAGCCATCGCGCCGAAAGCGAGGAACTGGCCCGGCGGCAGTCCGGCCCACCCGCCGAATCCGACGACGAACGCCGCGCCCGCTACGACAGCCTGAAGGACAGTTTTTCCGGCCTCGATTCGCTGAAGTTCAAGTTCAAGGATTGGGCCTCGAAGAACATGCTTCAGGGCTCCAGACAAGACGCCCTGCTGCGGATCTGCATCACGTTCTTCCTGCTGGCGCTGGCCAAGAACCTGTCCGGCTACGTCCAGGAAGTGCTGATGGTCTACGTGGGCCAGGCGGTGATTCGCGACCTCAGGAACGAGCTCTACCTGAAGCTGACGTCGATGCCCATGTCGTTCTTCCACAAGCACAAGGCCGGCGAACTGATCAGCCGCGCCACCAACGACGTGATGGTCGCCCAGCAGTGCGTGGGTCTGAGCTTCACGAAGCTGATCAAGGATCCCATCTTCATCATCATGTACCTGGCCGTGGCCCTGATCCTGAGCTGGAAACTGACGCTGATGGCGCTGGTGCTGATGCCGGTGAGCCTGACGGTGATCATCCGCATCGGCAAGAAGCTGCGCCACCTCAGCCACCGGCAGCAGGAGCAGATGGCCCATCTGACCAGCACCCTGCAGGAGACGGTGTACGGCATCCGCGTGATCAAGGCCTTCGCGATGGAGAAGTTCGAGAACGGCAAGTTCATCGCCCAGTCCCAGGATCTGTTCAAGCAGGTGTTCCGCATCAACTACACGATGAAGGCTTCGTCGCCGCTCACCGAACAGATTTCGATGGTGGTCGCCCTGTTCCTGCTGTGGTTCGGCGGCAGCAAGGTGTTCACCGGCGGCATCATGGCCCCGGATCTGTTCATCGTGTTCCTGTTCATGATCTTTTCGATGGTGCGGCCCATCAAGAGTCTCGGCGCGGTCAACAACGAGATCCAGGCGGGCATGGCGGCGGCGGACCGCATCTTCCAGGTGATCGACACGGAACCCGAGGTGGCCGACCCCGAGGCGGGCTTCAAGCTGACCAAGGCGGCGGGCCGGGTAGAGTTCGAGAACGTGCATTTCTCGTACATCGAGGGCGAGCCGGTGCTGCGGGACATTTCCCTGAAGGTCGAGCCGGGCCAGGTGGTGGCCCTGGTGGGCAGCAGCGGGTCGGGCAAGAGCACCCTGGTGGATCTGATTCCCGGCTTCTACACTCCGGACAGCGGCCGCGTGCTGATCGACGGCCACGACGTCCGCGAGCTGAACCTGAACGCCCTGCGGACCAACATGGGCATCGTCACGCAGGAAGTGATCCTGTTCCACGACACCGTCCTGAACAACATCGCCTACGGGATGAAGGATGTCCCGCTGGACGACGTCATGGCCGCGGCCCGGGCGGCCAACGCGGACGAATTCATCGAAAAGATGCCAAAGGGCTACGACACCATCATCGGCGACCGCGGCCTGAAACTATCCGGTGGCCAAAGACAGCGCCTCAGCATCGCGCGCGCGATTCTCAGGAACCCGCCCATCCTGCTGCTGGACGAGGCGACCAGCGCCCTGGACACCGAGGCCGAGCATCTGGTGCAGGAGGCCATCGACCGCTTGGTCCGGGACCGGACGACCATCGTCATCGCCCACCGTCTGTCAACGATCCAGAACGTCGACCGGATTTATCTGCTGGAGGCGGGGCGTGTGGTGCAGATGGGCACCCACGACGAACTCCTGGCCCGGGGCGGGCGCTACAAGGAACTCTACACGATGCAGTTCCAGAGGTGACCTGTCGCAGCGTCAGTTCTCGGGTTCGTCGTAGAAATCGATCATATCCACGGGCATGACCACCGTCGAGGCGATGTTGCTCATGTGGGCCACCACGCGCTTGAAGAAACGCAGCACCAGCACGAGGCAGACCGCGTCCTGGGTGCACAGGTCGCTGGTGGTGATGGTCCGGATCATGTCCTCGAATTCGCGGCCCTGCCTCTTGGCCTGCTTGATGACCTTGCCGGCGTCTTCCTCGTCGCTTTCCAGAAAGGCCTGACGGGTCCGGGTGAAGAGCTCCGCGATGAGGGAGGCCGGGGCCGCAAGGTGTTCCTGGTAGAGTTTGCGGTCCGGAACCGCGGGCATCATGTCGTTGACCTCGTGCAGGTTCTTGACGTAGTCGCCGATGCGCTCGCCGTCCTTGACCACGTTCATGAAGATCAGGGCCGAGGGAACTTTGGCGCGGGACCCCTGCATCGACAGGTGTGAAACCACGCGCCGGCGGATCTTGCGCTCCAGCTTGTTGATGCGTATGTCCCGGTCGTAGAGCATCTGCTGGGGGTCGGTGTCGGGTTCGCCCTGGACGAGCACACCGATGGTGTAGTCGAACATGTCGGCTCCCAGGTCGAGCATCTCCAGGATCATATCGACCAGTTCATTGCTCCAGTTGTCTTCCTTGAACAGATCCAGAATCGATCGGAAACTCATGAATTCCTCCCGTGGGTCAGCCTGCGCGGAGCGCCTTGTCGATCAGCACGAAAATCAGCGGCATGATGAAGAAGACGCCGATCATGTAAAGAAAAGCATAATACTTCTTTTCGGCCGTCCGGCTGGCGAGTCCCCGGGCCAGATGGAGGGGGATGTTCCGGACGGCCCTCACCGGATAGATGATCAGGATCCCCGAGATATTGAAAAGCAGATGGACCAGGGCCACGGTCACGGCCTGGGGCGTTCCGGTGAGCGAGGCCAGCAGCGCGGTGATGGTGGTGCCTATGTTGGCCCCGAGCGTGGCCGCGAACGCCGTTTCCAGGGGCACGATACCCGCGCCGATCAAAGGAACCATCAGGCTCGTGGTGATCGAGCTGCTCTGCACCCCGACGGTGACCAACAGGCCCATGGTCATGGCGCCGAGCCAGCCGCCGTTCAACCTCTTGGTGAAGGGGCCTTCGGCTTTATCAAGCACCAGGCCCTTGAGAACCTTGGTCAGGAAAGTCAGGGCGAAGAAGATGCCCGCCAGAGCCAAGACGACCATGATGATCGTGGCCACGCCCTTGTTGAGTTCGAAACCGTCGGTCAGCAGGATCTGCACCTGGTGCACGACGGGTTTGGTCACGGTCTTGATCGGGTTGGGAAATTCGGTGCCCGCGGCCCCGACCAGCTGGACGCTCAGCCAGGTGGCCGATTTTTCCAGGAAATGCGTGGCCTGCTCGATGGGGAACAGGATGGCGATGGCCATCAGGTTGAAGAAATCGTGCATCGTCGCCCCGGCGAAGGCCCTCTGGAACTCGGTGCGGCGATTCATTGACGTCATCGCCACCAGGGTGTTGGTGACGGTGGTGCCCATGTTGGCGCCCATGATGATGGGAATGGCTCCCTGCACCGTCAGCGCTCCGCCGGCCACCATGCCGACCACGATCGAGGTCGTGCTCGACGAGCTCTGGATCAAGGAAGTGGCCAGCAGTCCGATCATCAGCCCGATCACGGGGTCGGTGGTGGTGGCGATCAGGTGTTGGCTGAACTCCTTGCCCACCAGCTTGAAGGCCGCGCCGAACAGGGCGATGGAAAACAGGAAGACGTAAAGCAGGGCCAGAAGTACCAGGAAATTGAGCAGGAGGGAGGCTGCGCGGGCCAGCAGGGGCGCCTCGGGCGGTTGAGACGTCGAGAGATCGGTCATGGGACTCCTGGAATCGCCTCGAAAAGGGTCATCATTGAGGGAGTGGAATCACCTGGTGAACGGACCGCAATCGACGGCAAAATTACCGGGGCATGGGAAGCTAGTCAAGGTATCCGTTTACAGAAAATTTACCGGAATTTATCCGGGAGACCCAATCAAGGCGGGTTATTGAAGGTGCGCGATCCCGGCAGGAAGGGAATCATCAGGAAATCCTTGCCGCCGCAAGTGGAAATGGTCGAAAACCGTGCGATCTGCAATGTATCCAAACCCTGCCCCGCCGGCCCAAATGACCCCCGGAATGCTGCCTGCACCCTCCGAAGGCCCAATGGCGACCGAAAAGAGGCATTTATCCCGATCGACTGATTAGGGTCTCCTTTTTGCATCGCGATTTTGTCTTCCTGTCTGAATTTGATTATGGTGAAGGCGTTCATTCCCTTTCCCGTCCCGAATTCCAGGAGGACTGCCGTCATGGCAATCTTGAAGGTCGCCCGCATGGGCCACCCCGTTTTGCGCCGGAAATGCGAAACCATCGACCCGGACAAGATCACCGGCCCCGAGATCCAGCGCCTCATCCGGGACCTGTTCGAGACGATGATCGAATACAACGGTGTGGGACTGGCCGCTCCCCAGGTTCACCAGCCGGTGCGGTTGGCGATCGCCGGCGGAGAAGTGGACGAAAAGGGCAGCAACCAGTTCAGGATCCTGATCAACCCCGAGGTCACGGTCCTGGATGAAAATGACCGCCTGGGCATGTACGAGGGCTGCCTCTCATTGCCGGGTCTGCGGGGTTGGGTCGAACGGCCCGCCTCGATCCAGGTCGCAGCCTGGAACGAAAAAGGGGAGAAGCTCGATTTCACCATCGAGGGTTTCCCGGCCGTGGTGCTCCAGCACGAGTGCGATCACCTGGACGGGATCCTGTACGTGGACAGGATCGAAGATTTTACGAAGTTCGCCTTCGAGGAGGAAGCGGAACGCTTCCTCGACACGGCGGGCGAAGACATGGAAGTGGACGAGGAGCCCGCCGGCTGACCCGCTGGTGATCAGGATGCAGGCTCTTCGCGATCGGCAAGGAGAGCCTGGGAATGGACACCATCCTGCACAAGACCATCAACGCATTCAATCGCCGGGATTTCAGTGAAGCCGCCCGCCAGTCCGCCGAGGGTCTGGCCGTCGCCAAGGGCCGGGACGAAGCTTTCTGGATGGGCCTGCTCGACGCCTGCGAGGGTTACGAACACCTGGCAGGCAAGCGCATGCTGAAGGCCGAAGCAAAGCTGATCAATTCCCTGGAGAAGCTTCGGAATTTCGGTTACCGCCACAACGACTTCGAGGTCACCGCGGCCCTGGCGGGCATTCGTCTCGCGGTGGAAGAGATCCGAGCGGTCAAATTTGAACACAAGAAGCTATTCGACGTCAGCCTGCTGCCCCAGCTGCGCCTGGCGGCCAAGGCCGACGACCACTAAACCGCCTTCGGCGCCTCGGGCTCAACAGGCCCGAGGGCACAGCCGAGGATGGCCAGATAGATCAACATGGTCTCCGCGTCGCCGAAATACCACTCGGTTAATCCCGCAATATAGAAACCGACCCAGACCCCGATGGCGACCAGCACCCAGCCCGACCGCGCCGGTGCGGGCGGCGGTTCCTTCGGCCGCCACCGCAGGGTGCGCCAGCGCTTGATCAGGAACCACAATCCCGCCCAGATGAACGCCTGGCCGAGGATCAGGCCGGGAATTCCCCAGATCACGGCCATCTGGACGATGTTGCTGTGCAGATGGCCGAAGTACTGATTGTCCGTGGTGGTGAAGTAGTCGGGTGAAATTTCCTCCAGACCGCGGTCCCCCACGCCGGTCAGCGGGTGCGCCTTGACCATTTCCAGACCGCCGCGCCACATCTCCAGGCGCTGGACGGTGTTGTCCCCGGTCATGACGAACTGCGGGTTGATGCGGCCCCACATGCGTTCGGACATCAGGTTTTCGCCGAACACCGCCAACACCGCCGTGGCCACCAGAAGCAGGCCCAGGAACATTCCGAACACCCGCGGTTTCGCCAGCAGGAGCATGATGCCCAGGCCCGCCAGCAGGCCCAGCTGGGCGCTGCGGGTCATCGTCATCACCAGACCGAGGACAACGGGAGATGCCGCCACGGCGACCACCACCTTCCTCGTGCGGCCGATGCCCGGTACGATCAGGAAACCGACGGCGACCAGGACGGCCATCATCAGCAGGGCGCCGCCGGTCATGGAGTTGAAGAGCACGGTCATGCGCTGGCTCAGAAAACCGCCGGTCAGCTGGGCGTGTTGGACCTGACCGTAGATGCTGATGGCCAGCGACCCGGCCAGCAGGGCGCCGAGCATGAGCAGTCGCCGGCGCTCGGTAGTGGCCGCCGAGGCCGCTACCCAGATAACGGAAAACAGATAGAAGCGGCGGTAAAAAACCAGGGACTGGGTGACGTGGGTTGAGAACGGAATCATCACCAACGCCCAAAGCGCCAGCAGGGCGGCGGTCTTCTCCAGGCCGGTGGCCGGTGGCGCCTCCTTGAGGAACACCCAGCGGTACAGCATGACAAGCAGAGCCAGGCCCAAGGCGATCTGACTGACGGCGATGGACAGATAGCCCGCGGTCAGCATGATCAGCAGGAACACCAGTTGCCAGTTGGCCGCTGATTTGAATGCGAAGGCGGTTTTCATTTCTGCTTTCGCCTGGTTCAGGCCGGTCCCTTTGATTTCTGCCGAGTGTCCAGGCGGATTTTCCGCCTTCGGGTCACGGGTGGGCCCGAGGAAGTTAAAGGAAGTCTCCATGACAAACCAAGGATATTTACGTTATGGTTCCATCAAGCCTGTGGTCCGCTTGCCGGGCCTGGGCACCGAGCTGTCGTCGGGAATAATCAGGAGCGACCCTCATGCTTTTCCGCCACCACCGATTCTTTCGCCTGACCGTCCTGCTGCTGGTCGCCGCCGGCGTGACCATGATCTTGCTCTGGGACGCCCGCAAGCGGGTGGAGCACCAGGAGGAGATGATGGTGGCGCAGGGCCGGGCCATCGCGGACATCGTGGCCGAAAGCAGCACCCACAACCTGGGCATCTTCAACCAATGTGAAACCGAAACCAACCGCCGGCTGGTCAACAATGCCCGGTGGCTGGCCCGACTCGACGAGAAAGGCGCCTTGAAGGTCGATGTGCTGCGCGATTTCGCCAATACGATGGGATTGTTCAGGATCCTCGTGTTCGACGCGGAGGGGCGACTGGAAATGGGCAACCAGGCGCCGCAGGGGGAAGAGGCGGGTCAAGGAAACCTGCCTCCGGAATTTCTCGGTCCCCTGCTGCGGGGCGAAAAGAAGTCCTCGAGCCTGGGTTACCGATCCGCAGGCCTGAAGGGTCAGCAGCGGATCACCGCGGGCGTCGCTCGTTCGGGGGGCGGGGCCATCGTGGTGAACATGCGGGCCGCCGAACTCCTCGCCACCCGCCGCGAACTCGGTCCGGGGCACCTGATCCAGGCTCTGGGCCAGGGGCGCGGGTTGCGTTACGTGGTGATCCAGAATGAAAATGGAATCCAGGCCTCGTCCACCGACCAGCTCGCCTTTCCCTTTCCCGTGGACGACCCCAACCTGAAACCCCTGCAGGAGGGGGCCAAATGGGTTACGCGCGAGTTCGATTCGGCGCTGGGCGGAGTGTTCGAGGTTTCCCGGATCGTCGAATTGCCCTCGGGACCGGTCCTGCTGCGGGTGGGAATGGACTCCTCCCTGCTGGAAGACATGCGGACCGATATCCGGCACCACATGATCTTCCGGATGGTCGTGCTGCTGGTCAGCGTCATCCTGGTTTCGGCCCTGGTGCTGGCCTGGCAGCGGCAGAGCGTTCTGGACCAGGAAGTGGCCAAGGTCACCGCCCAGCTGCGGCAGCGCGAGGCTGAAGCCCGGCGAGCGGAAAAGCTGGTGGCCATGGGTTCCCTGGCCGCGGGGGTGGCCCACCAGATCCGCAACCCGCTCAACAGCATCCACATGATTTCCCAGATTCTCGAAAAGACTCCCGGGCTGCCGGAAGGGGTGCATGACCAGGCCCGGCACGTGCTGATCGAAAGCGGTCGCATCGAGGAGATCATCCAGCAGTTCCTGCATTTCGCCAAGCCGCGGGAGCCGGATTTCGAGATGATCGATCTGGCGAGCCTGGTGCGCGACGTCGTGGGGATCCAGGCGGCGGCCCATGAAGGCACCGGCATCACTTTTTCCGCCTACGCCCCGGGGCTTGACGCCGAGGTGGACCGGCTGTTCGTGGGGGAGATCCTCGAAAACCTGATGAAAAATGCCGCCCAGGCCATTGACGGGAAGGGCAAGGTGCTGGTTTCCTTGATCGCCAGGGGGGATGTCGCGGAAATCGTGGTGGCGGACGACGGACCAGGGGTTGCTTCCGTGGACCGGGAAAGGATCTTCGACCTGTATTACACTACGCGTCCGGAAGGCAACGGATTGGGGTTGAGTCTGGTGGCCCAGATGGCTTCGGCCATGGGGGGCACCCTTTCCCTGGACACTGAGCCCGGATTGGACCACAAGGGGGCCCGCTTCGTGATCACGTTGCCGATTCGCCCGTCGAACGCCGAAAGGAAAACCCCATGATTCCTGGCCTGATCCTGGTCGTGGATGATCAGAAAAGACAGCGGGAAACCCTGGTCCAGGTGCTGGAACAGTGGGGTCACGAGGCCCGCCAGGCCGAGGACGGAGAGGCCGCCCTGGCAATGGTAAAGGGCGAACCGGTGGATCTTGTCCTCACCGATCTGCGCATGCCCGGGTTGTCGGGCGTGGAACTCCTGGAGAAGTGTCGGGAGCTGAGGCCGGACATTGGGGTGATCGTCATGACGGCCTACGGCACCATCGACGGTGCGGTGGAGGCCATGCGGAAGGGCGCTCTCGATTTCCTGACCAAACCCATCGACCTGGACCAGCTGGAAGTCGTGATTCAGCGCACCCTCGACCTGGGCCGCCTGCTGAAGGAAAACCGCACCCTGCGCCGCCGTCTGGAGGAAACAACGGCCGGCTTCCGCCTGCTGGGCGGTTCGGAGGCCATGCGGGAACTCCTGGGACGTGCCGCCCGGGCCGCCGAAACCGACGCCACGGTTTTGATTCGGGGGGAAAGCGGCACCGGCAAGGAATTGCTGGCCCGTTCGCTGCATGACCTGAGCACCCGCGCCGAGGGGCGGTTCGTAGCCGTCAATTGCGCGGCCTTGCCTGAAACCCTGTTGGAAAGCGAGCTGTTCGGTCACGTCAGGGGCGCTTTCACCGGCGCCGACCGCGACCGTCCCGGCCGCGTTCAACAAGCCAGCGGCGGAACCCTGTTCCTGGATGAAATCGGCGACGTCTCGCCCATGGTCCAGGTCAAGCTGCTGCGTTTTCTCCAGGAACGGGAGTACACCCCCGTCGGCAGCGACACGGCCCTGAAGGCCGACGTGCGGGTTGTCGTGGCGACCCACCGGGACCTGGAGGCCATGGTCGCGGGGGAGGCCTTCCGCGAGGACCTGTTCTACCGGTTGAATGTCGTCAACCTGATCCTGCCTCCGTTACGCGACCGGCGCGACGACATCCCCGAACTCGCTGCCCACTTCCTCGAACGTTACGCCAACCGTTATCATCGCCCCACACGCACGTTCAGCGCCGAGGCCATGGCCTGCATCATGACCCATGATTATCGCGGCAACGTGAGGGAACTGGAGAACATCATCGAGCAGACGGTGGTGATGGCCCCGGGCGAGGTCGTGCACTCGGAGGACCTGCCCCCCGCCCTGACCACCGACCGGGACATCGAGCAGGGCGAGATGCCCACCTACGACATGGTTCAAGGCGATCTGTCCCGTTGGCTGGAAGCTCTGGAAAAGAAAATCGTCATGGAAACCCTGGCCGTCTTCTCCGGCAACCAGAGCAGCGCCGCCCGGCACCTCGGTCTGACGGAGAGCGGTCTGCGCTACAAACTCGGCAAATGGAAGGAAGAGGATCCGGCGGGGTCCGATTGATCCCGCCGCCGGCCGTTTCGCAGAAATCTGCGAGCCGAAGCCCCGCCTGATCGCAGATTCCTGCGAATTGTACGATCCGGTACATCATTCCCGGTTTTTCTGTCCCCATAATCTATTGTGATGAAACGTTTTAATTATTCATTCCCGAGGTCGTGCCGGCGGTACGGAGGTTGCTTGGGTATATGGGAGCGAGACGACACGGAGGATCACACAACTTTGGTAGGATCACACGACGAAGGTATTCCAAAGGATTGGATGCATCATGAAACACCCCACAATTATTCTGCTGGCGATTCTGCTGACCGCTCTGCTCGCGGTCGGTGCGAACGCCCAGGATAACGGTCCCGGTAACGGTGACGGCATGTGCCGGTTCATCGACGAGGACGGGGATGGCTTCAACGACCTGGCTCCCGACGCGGACGGCGACGGCATCCCCAACGGCCTGGATCCCGACTATGTGAAACCCGAAGACGGCACCGGCCTGATGAACCGCTGGGTCCACAAGTACGGCGAACTCTTCCGCCGGTATTTCGGTGAGGACGTGATCGGGGCCATGAACGGCTACCACTACGGCCCCGGCGACGGCACAGGCGATGGCCTCGGTGAAGGAGCCGGCTTCGGTCCCGGCATGGGCGCCGGCGATTCTCCCGGCGAGGGCCCCGGTTCGGCCCAGCAGACCGAGGACCGGCGCGGCGGACGCCGCTAGAACGAATGGCATGGAGCGAGGCATCGCCCTCCTCGTTCCGTGCCGATCCACCCGATTGATGGATTGAGGAAAAGGAAAACCGATCCATGATGAATCGGCCTTTAAAAAAATTGCTGGTCGTGTTCAGCCTGACCCTGGTCGGGCTGCCGGTGTATGCGGCCGACATTTCGGGCAGTTTGACCATCGGCACGGGTTATCTGGAAAACCCCCTGGGAGTCAGCAACGATATCGCGGCCGGCTACCTTTCCCAATCCCTGAACCTTTCCTCGATATTCGGCGCCCGCAACGAATCGGGCCAGGTCTTCAAGCTGGGCTACGAAGGCAACGCGAGCCAGTTCGGCAACGAGACCCGGTTGGGCCAAATGCGCCACAGCCTCGGGGCCGAATGGTTCCACAAATCCCCCGACCGCCGCAAGAGCTTGAAAGCGGGAGCCCAGTTCTCCTTCCGGGGCTACGAGGATTACTACGAGATCTACGACTACACCCAGCTGTTCACCTACCTGTCCTTCAAACGGAATCTGGGGGCCAAATTCATTACAAGTGGATTCGCGGGTTTGCGGGTCCGGACATATGGGGAGCTGCCCGAGGAGAGCTATTTCGAACCTCACGGCAGGCTGAAAATCCAACGATTTTTCGATTCCCGCGCCACCATCGGCCTTTCGGCCCGCTTTGGCGCCAAGTACTACCACGACTCGGTCGCGCCGTCTGTCTGGGGGACCCCTAATCTCCCCTCCATCTCCCAGTTGGCGGCGCGACTGAATATCGCAAAGGGGATGTCCGACAGAGTTGCCGTGCGGGGTTGGGTGGACTCACGCTGGAATCTGTCGGACTTTCCCCGATACGTGGCGGAAGATATTTTCGACAGTCCTCTTCTGGACGGTTACGCCCACGAGGGGGTGGACGGCTTTCTGGCCCTGAAAATCCTGGGGCCGGCCCAGTTCTGGCTCGAAGCGGGAGCCACGGCCGGCGAACACGATTACGGTTCACTCCTGTTCGCCGGTGTGCCGGGCGGGCAGACCCGTGACGACCAGGTCATCGAGTACTTCGCCTCGGTGGAAAAGGCCTTGGCCGGCAATGCGGACGCGCCCAAACTGAGGCTGGTGGGCGGCTGGCGCGACCAGGAATCCACCATCGACGCCTATACTTACGCCGGCATGTTTTTCTCCTCATCCCTCACCTGGCAATTCTGAACTCCTAAAATTCGGAATTAAATTCCAAGCCGATATCATATAAGTTGTTTGACAACTGTATATTACCTGTATCTATCGTAATATACCGGGATTTCAACAATAATGAGGATGACTGTGCCAGGCGGAGGTCGGGAGTTCAGGATCGTTTGGTGGCGAACGCCTCGAAACCGATTAGATTTGAGCCGAATGAACGTTGAACAACCACAGGCCCCACCCTGGATGCGAGCATAGATGCTGTTTGACAACCACCCCTTCGCCGAAATCGCCGCCAAGGTCGCCGCCGCCGAGCGACTGTCCGCACGGGACGGACTGCTTCTGGCCGCGAGCGATGACCTGCCCGCCCTGGGCTTCCTTGCCCACCAGATGCGCACCCGGCTGCACGGCGACGCGGTCTACTACAACATCAACCGGCACCTGAACCCCACCAACGTGTGCTACGTGGGCTGCGAGCTGTGCGCCTACGCCGACGATCCCAACGCCGAGGGCACCTGGTCGTACTCGCCCGCCGAATGCGTGGAGATCGCCCGCCGTGACTGGTCACCGGACGTGACGGAATTCCACATTGTGGGCGGCCTGCATCCGCGCTGGAAATTCGACGTCTACGTGGACATCCTCCGGGAGCTGAAAAAAGCCTTCCCCACGGTCCACCTGAAGGCCTTCACCATGGTGGAAATCGATTTCCTGGCCAAGCTGGCCAAGTTCTCGGTTCCCGAGACGATCACCATTTTACGCGAAGCCGGCCTGGACAGCTGCCCCGGGGGCGGCGCGGAGATCTTCCACCCGGAAATCCACGACAAGATCGCTTCGAAGAAGATGAGCGCCGAACGCTGGCTCGAGGTTTCGGGCATGGTCCATGAGCACGGTCTGAAATCCAACTGCACCATGCTGTTCGGGCACATCGAAGAGCCGCGCCACTGGGTCGACCACTTGATTCGCCTGCGCGAACAGCAGGACAAAACCGGGGGCTTCCAGTGTTTCATTCCCCTGGCCTTCCATCCCGAGAACACCAAGTTCGCCCACCTGCCGGGCCCGGACCTGGTCGCCAAGCTGAAAGTGATCGCGTTGTCCCGCCTGTTGCTGGACAATATCCCGCACGTCAAGGCCTACTGGGTGATGCTGGGCCGGGAAATCGCGCAGCTGGCCCTGCGGTTCGGAGCCAATGACCTTGACGGCACCGTGATCGACGAACGGGTGACCTTCGCCGCGGGGGGCGAGGCGGGCAAGGGCATGACCGTGGGCGACATCCGGGATTTCATCCGCGGGGTGGGTCTGCGGCCGGTGCTGCGCGACACGGTCTACAACGAGATCGAAGCGGTGAGCTGATTTCGCGGCCTCAGGCGGACCGTTGTTTTGCTCCGGGAAGCCCCTCGCCGGCAAATTTCGTGGCCACGGCGTCGATCAGCAATCCCACCACGGCACCTTCCAGCACGATCCAGAACGGGCTTCGGATGCCGCCGAAAGCGCCTTCCAGCTGCTGCATGAGAAGGCTCAGCTTGTCGTGCATCAGGAACGCCAGGACCAGGTTGAACCAGGCGCCGAACACCAGGCCGCGGAACCAGAAAGGCATGCGGAATTTCAGCAGGGGATGATGGTCGAACAGGCCGAGGATCCCGATGAAAACCCCGAAGGTCGTGTACCATAGCAGTATGCCGACACGCAGCCACATGCTTTCGCCCGGCCAGAGGGACGGGATCATGAAAAACCCGATCAGACCGATGATCAAGCCGAGGATCTTGGCCGCTCCGATGCGTTTGAGGATATAGGAATTCGTGTCCATGAGTACCTCCCCGTGCGGATCTCCAATGGATGGACTGAAACCAGTATAGCCGATCTCCTGCCGGAGCGCCCCTTGACATCGGGGCCGGGATTGGGGCTTACTTGCGGGAAGGGATTCCGGTACTTCCACCGCCGCGGCGAAAGGAACAAGGGCATGGCCCAGGAGCGCACTCTCAAGGACAAGACCATCTTCATCTCCGGCGCCAGCCGGGGCATCGGCCACGCCATTGCCCTGCGGGCCGCCCGTGACGGGGCCAACATCATCATCGCCGCCAAGACCACCACCGCCCACGCCAAGCTTCCCGGCACCATCTTCTCGGCCGCCGAGGAAATCGAAAAGGCGGGCGGCCGCGCCCTGGCCGTCAAGACCGACATCCGCTTCGAGGATCAGGTGGCCGCGGCGATGGATAAAGGCGTGGCGGAGTTCGGCGGCCTGGACATCGTGATCAACAACGCCAGCGCGCTCGGCCTGACGGGTCTGCAGGAAACGACCATGAAGATGTACGACCGCATGCAGGACATCAACGCGCGCGGCAGTTACGTGGTGACCCGGCTTGCCATGCCCCACCTGCTGAAGGCGGACAATCCCCACGTGCTGAACATAAGTCCACCCCTGAACATGAAACCCAAGTGGTTCGCCGGTCATGCGGCCTACACCCTGTCGAAATACGCCATGAGCGTGTGGGTTCTGGGCCTGTCCGCGGAGTTCGCCGACCAGGGGGTGGCGTTCAATGCCCTGTGGCCGAAGACGGCCATCGCCACCGCGGCGGTGCGCAACCTGTTGGGTGGGGAGAAGATGATCGCGGCCAGTCGTCAACCCGCCATCATGAGCGACGCGGCCTGGGCGGTCCTGACCCGCGACAGCCGGACCTGCACGGGCCGGTTCCTGATCGATGAAGAGGTTCTCACCGAAGAGGGCGAGACGGATTTCGATCAGTACGCCGTCAAACCCGGCACTCCCCTGATTCCCGATTTCTTTCTCGATTGAGGTAGCGCTCCATGATCAAAACCAAGGTTGTCTGCACCATCGGGCCGGCCAGCCGTGACCCGGAAATCCTCGCACGACTCATGACCGCGGGCATGAACATCTGCCGCCTGAATTTTTCCCACGGGACGCAAGAGGAACACGCGACGGTGATCCGGGACATCCGGGAAGTCTCCGCTCGCCTCAACAAGCCCGTGGCCATCCTGCAGGACCTGGCCGGACCCAAGATCCGGACCGGCCCTTTGGCCGCCGGGCCGGTCACGCTGAAGGAAGGTGCTGCCTTCAGGTTGACCAGTCGCGATGTCCCGGGAGACGTCCACGAGGTGGGACTGACCTATCCCGAACTGTCCCGTACCGTCCGGCCCGGCGACACCCTGATGTTGGCCGACGGGCTGATGGAGCTGGTCGTGGAATCCACCGACGAGACAGACGTGGACTGCCGGGTGATCACCGGCGGGGAACTGGGTTCGCACAAGGGCATCAATCTGCCCAACAGGACCATCGAGGCGCCCATCCTGTCGGACAAGGACCTGTCCGATCTGGAGTTCGGGCTGGCCCAGGATGTGGATTTCATCGCCCTGTCCTTCGTGCGGAACGCGGCGGACCTCGAATCGGTCAGCACGATCATCCGGGACGCCGGCAAGGACACCCCGGTGATCGCCAAGATCGAAAAGTTCGAAGCCCTGGACCACATCGACGAGATCATTGCCGCCGCGGGCGGGATCATGGTCGCGCGGGGCGATCTGGGCGTGGAGATTCCCCTGGAGGAGGTGCCCCGGGCCCAGAAAATGATCATCGGCAAGACCAACGCCGCCGCCAAGCCCGTGATCACGGCCACCCAGATGCTGCGGTCCATGGTCGACAACCCGCGCCCCACCCGGGCCGAGGTGACGGACGTGGCCAACGCCATCCTTGACGGTACCGACGCGATCATGCTGTCGGAGGAGACGGCCATGGGGGCGTACCCGGTGCAAGCGGTCGAGGTCATGACGCGGGTGGCGGCGGAAACGGAACGCGCATTCGATTTCGAGGGCTGGACCAATAAGTTCAAGATTGATCATACCCTGAGCTTCGAGGCGGCGGTGGCGCGTTCGGCGGTGGAGATGGCTACCGACATCAGCGCCACCGCCATCATCACCTTCACCAAGAGCGGCAGCACGACCCGCCTGGTCGCCCGCCACCGGCCCCGGCAGGCCCTGCTGGCGATGACTCCCGACGCCAAGACCGCGCTGGAGATGGCCCTGGTCTTCGGGGCGGAACCCATGATCACCGCCATGGTCGACAGCGGCGAGGCGATGGAGCGAATGGCCATCAAGGCCGCGGTAAAGGGCGGGTACGTTGCGAAGGGGGACGCGGTGGTGATCACGGCGGGCCTGCCCTTCAACGTCGAGGGCACCACCAACCTCATCAAGGTCGCCCGGGTCGGCCGGAAGGACGGCACCTCCTGACGGCCTCGGCCTGCTAACGGATGACCACGAACCGCCCCTGAAAGTCCTCGAACCGGCCGTCGTCCGACTGCACGGTGTACAGATAGATGCCGCTGACCACTTCCTGCCCGTTACGCGAAATAAGATTCCAGGAAACACTGCCGCCATCGTGGTGGCCGTCGTGGAAGATCTTCTGCACCAGGTCGCCGCTGGCGGTGAAGATGCTGATGGTGTTGCGGGCGGCGGGCAGGTTGGTGAACATGATGCGTTCGCCGGTGGGGTCGCCGTGGGACGGGGGCTGCTTCTGGAACTCGGCGAGGGCTTCCCGGGTGGCCGGATTGGGGAAGACGTAGATGTTGACGCCTTCGGCTGCCCGCATCTCGGCCGTCTGGGGGACGGGGGCCGGCATGGTGGCCTGGAAATTATTGCCCGGCTCCTCCCAGATGCCCACGCCCGACGGCACCCATTGGTACCCGTCCCAGAACAGGGAGTGGTCCGTGGCGACCACGGAGTAGTAGGTACGGAAGCCGTTGTGCACTTCGCGGTCGAAGTGGTGGTAGTACCTCGTCGCACGCTTGGCGACCACCCCCGGCGCCGCCTCGCGGGGGGTGACGACGAAGAAGGTGTCCAGGATGGTGGGCCAGGTCTCCCAGGGAATCAGGGCCTCCCTTCCGGGAATGACGGATCCCTGGGAATTCCGCAGCGGCGGCATGGTGACGTACCGTCCTTCCACGTCGGCGTCGACGAAATCCTGCATGGCCCCGGCCAGGCCCTCGAAGCTTGGATCGCCCAGGCAGACCGGCGTGAAGAAGGCGGGTTCCAAGCCCGAGTTGCGGCCCAGGGGGAGATTGTTCTGTGAATCCCCGACGCCCGCGGGGATGAAGTTGGCGACGTCGTACTCCCCGATCAGTCCCCACTGGTCCGAACCGGGCGCCAGGTCGAGCGCGGTTCCAGGCGGACGGACCCAGTTGGCGACCCGCCAGATCTGGTACGACTCGAAATCGATTACTTCGCGAATAAAATCGGGTTCGTGTTCGCTCACGTCATCCCAGAGGATTTCCACCTGTTCGTGCCCCGGAATCAGGCGCATGTTTGGCAGGGGAGGCGGCCGTTCCTCGTCGCCGATCCAGGGAAACCGGGTTTCCCGCCCGCCCAGGCCCGTATAGATGCGGGCGTTGGGAAAAGCGTCCCAGGGGAACGTTTCGGCCATGGTGTTGAACATATGCGTGTCGCAATCCGCCCCCCAGACGCGGTAGCATTCCTCGCAGTTGTCCGCGTTGACATAGATGCAACGACGCCCATCCTCATCCTCGAACAACATTTCCTTGCGGATATAGGGGACGGACAACCGGGGATGGGAGCCTGCGCAGGTTTCGTCCGGCATCATGGCCCGGTAGGCGTACAGGCGCTCGGCGCCGCTGGGGAATTTCGGCAGGTCGCCCAGGCAGACCTTGGTCTCCAACCGGCCGATCCCGGTGTACCACAGTCCGTCCAGGTTGAACCGACGCCCACGGACCATCTCGGCGGCCTTCACCGCGTTGGCGATCATCTCGGCCTGGCCGTTGCCGACGACCATGGCCAGCCGATAGATGAGCTTCTGGCCGGGTCTGATGAAGCTGAAGGGCCCGCTGGAGATAAGGTATTTCAGATCGCCCGGCTGATCGAGCCGGCGGTCGGGATCGTGTTCGTCACGGGACATGAGATCGTAGCGGTCGATATCCGATTGGGGTTCGCCGTCCTGAATAATGCGGGCGTTGGTGGCGAAGATCTGGTAGGAGCGGACCTTGGTATAGTTAGGGGCGGTGGACTGGCTGAAGTCGGTCTTGTGTTCCAGGAGAATGGTGCCGAACCACCCGGGCAACGGGTTGGTGGGATCCGCATCCCGCATCCAAGCGAGTTGGATGCGGTTGAAGGAGCCGTCGCTGCCCCGCACCGCTCCGCTGTAGAAGCCCGCCAGATCGTCATGGCCGGTCGAAAGTTCCCCCCGCCGCTGAATGTCGCAGTCGACGTAGAAGCCCAGATAGATGTCGTCGAGAATCCGGTAGCTGTGGTTGTAGATCTCGTAATCCAGGATGACCACGTCTTCCATGTCCTCGCGGTACCAGGTGGCTGCCCGCTGCACGATGCTCAGGCCGAGCGGGTTGTGCGCGGGATAGATCTCCCGCGACAGGGCGGTATTGTCGTACATGGTGCAGGTGAACATCTGATCGCCCAGCTGGCCGAAATCCTCGTCCACCTGGCCGTCATGGTCATCGTCATAGCCGTTGAGGAAATCTTCGTCGTATTCGCCGTCCCCATCGTCGTCCGCCCGGGAATGCGGCAGGCGGTAGCCCGTGGGCACATCACAGGGCCATGGCCTGAGAACCTTACCGTTCCTGGCCTCGTAGATCGTGTCGAACAGACTGGTTCCCGGCCGCAGCTCCCGCTCCGGCTGACCGGTGGAAACAGCGGCCTCGCCATTGATCAGGCCCCCGATCCACAGTCCGGCCCCCCACAGGTATTCGTGACCCGAACCGCCCGGCCATTCGCCGGAAGGCGCCCCGCTGAAAGGAAGACTGGAGGTGAACTGGGAACCGATCAGTCCGTGGTTGGTGATGTTAACGCGCAGTTCTCCCACATCCAGGACGTAGGAGCCGTCCAGGATGTGGATGCCGTCCGGTCTGGTGGTTTCCTCGTCCCTGAGGTATTCCGCGGGTTCGCACAAGGCGGCTTCCGGTCC
>CBDURF010000051.1:0-20975 GCA_965369705.1 uncultured bacterium | reverse complement strand
TTCCCATCGAGACGCCCATCTTCGCCGCCAGGAAGACGTTCAGGCTCGTGGCGCCTGCATCGGCTTTCACACCGTCGAACTGGTTGATGCCGGGGCAGCCACCGTAGGCGATCCAGGTTGTCAGGGTGTTGTTGAACACCGGGTTACCCGAAATGACCTCGACCTTCGGGGCGGTCTGGTCGTCGATGAGCGGCCTGAGATCATTGTCGGCGATTCCCATCGAGACGCCCATCTTCGCCGCCAGGAAGACGTTCAGGCTCGTGGCGCCAACCGTATTCAGATTGTTCGCCAGGCCATCACCGCTCAGGAACATGTCCTTACCGTCCAGCAGGAGCCAGTCGCTAAGGACACCGACGTCGTTGCCGGCGTCGTTTTCATAGTCCCCGTTGGAAATGGTGAACGTACTCAGGCGGCCACTGGTGTACAGGATATCGGAGTATCCGGCAATCGTGTTCGCATCTTTGGCGCGACCACCGATACCGTTACCGACGCCCGAGCTGGGGCCGTTGGTGTAGTACACGTCGTAGCCATTAACATCACCGACCAGCAGGCCGATGTTGTTCAGCGCCATATACCATTCATTCTCCCCGCCACGGTCGGCGTGGTCGTTGAGGAACAGGATCGGCGGCTGCGAATGATCGGCCTGGACCGTGGGCAGACAATGGATCGTGAAGGTCGAGTTGTAGCCCATGGGATCGCCGAAGCCGTCCCAGAACCCAGTGGTGTCGGAGGGCATCAGCGAGTACTGGGTCACGCCACCGGCGATGTCTTCCCCACGGAGATAGTAGTGGAGCACGTCGCCCGGGAACAGGAAGCCTGTATCGGGTAGATCGAAGGCCCACCGGTCGGGTGACGGGGGTTGGCCTACGAGGAAGGCCGGATAACCGGGCACAAACCCAACGTCGGGCAGGCCAGAGTTACGCCCCGCATCGAAGACCGTGTTGCGATCCAGCTTGTAGTGAAGTGTGGGAGGACCGGTAAGTGTGGCGCCATCCCGGACCGGAACGATGTCGACGACAATGGAGTCACCCGGGTCGTTCCGCTCGTGCGCTGACAGCGAAATGTTGTTCGCCATGTCGAAGCGCACACTGTTCGCCTGATTGTGCAGGTTTCCCCAGTCGACGAAACCGATTTCGGGGAAGTTGTCCTGGGCCAGGTCCAGCTCGCGGCTGGCCATACCCGGGCCGACGTACGGGAAGATCCGGATTTTCACATTGTCGAAGTAGGGAGCCGGGGTACCCAGCTCACCATCAAAGTACCAGATCCAGCCCAGCTCGAAAGCGGTCAGCTGCACCTGGACTTCGTCGCGTCCGGGGGTCATCAGGTCGGTGACGTTGTCGCCGCCGCGAGTGTAGATCGGACCACCGTAGTAGACGAAGTTACGATCTCCCCAACCCTTGTCGGTGATGACCTCGCCCGCATCGGTATCAGCCGAGCGGACTCCCCAGGTGTAGAAGATACCAGGAGAGGTGGCGTCGAGCGCCTCGTGGCTATACACCCCGAAAGAGTAGATGATGCCGTCGGGATCAGGGCTGACGCAATCCTTGGCCCCGGGCCATTCCATCACGGGTGATTGGATCCCGCTATGGAGGTGTTCCTCCGGATTGAGACCACCGGTGTAGTTCACGACGTAAGCGCCGGGGCCGTAATTAAACGGGCCTGGCGTGCCGCCGGTGCCGGCCACAACTACACCGTCGTCGATGAAGAGGACCTGCCAGGTGGGGTTCTCGGCACAATCATCGAGATCCTTGACGCCATCGAAGAGTTGGGCGAAGTCGCCCACACCGTCGGGGAACGCGGGGACCCAGTGGGGGCCGAAGTCGTTTTCATCGACGCCGCTCTCGAAGTCCTCGATGTAGTCGGTGGTGACACTATTGTTGAGAATGCTGATAGTGACGTCGTCAATCTGGCAGCCACCGTTCGACTGGTAGGAGCAGTCCTCGTCGGACCAGCCACCGTCGGACTTGAAGCGCCAGTAAATCGCCACCTTGTCACCGGGGAAGTACTGGTTGGGGTCACTGTAGGTAACCGTCCCCAGCAAACCATCATGCCAGCCTATGCCGTCCCAGATCTGCATGTTGTTGAATTCCGCGCCATAGTACTTGGAGCTCAGGTAGGTGTAATCGTACCCGGGCTCTGAATTGTGCTGCACCGTGGCATAGATGCTCACCGTGGTGGTGTTTGAGGCGGAAAGATCAACAGCCTTCAGGAACAGAAGCTGATCGTGCCAGCTGTTGCCGTAGCCGCCAACGGTATCCTCCGTGGTGCAAGCAGCGATGTCGATGTCACCGCACCACGCCGCGAGGTTACCCGGACGGGACTGCTGGTTGTAGTCGCTGACTTCCCAGTGAGTAAAAGTGGGCTGGGTGATGTCATAGTGGGTCCAGCCGTGCCAGTCTTCGGTTTCGAAGTCACCGATGTAGTACGGCTCCCCATTAGCCCACGGGAAGACACAAGTATTGATAGCTGGGTCGTTGGTCGGGTCGTCGGTGGCCGACATCAGGTTGATGGTGTCACCACCGGCTTTTTCGAAATTAGCGTTGCCGCCGTGAATCATTGAGTTGCCCAGGGTCATCCGCGGGAGTTCCCCGGCGAACGAGCTGAGAGCAAACACCAATGCAAACGCGAGACAAGCGAACATGGTGAATTTCTTCATTATTTTCCCCCCATCGTTGACGTCCGACGTCAACACATGGTTAGGCGAACGATTGCAGTGCGGGAGTGGCGTAATTCAGGCGCCTTCCTGCACGTTACGGGCGACAAAAGGATTCCCTCAACCTTCAGCACAGCAAAGCTGCGCTATCGAGCGAGACCTCCTTCAAAAGATGCAGACCCAAGGTGACGAGTGAACAAGGCGTCAAGTGATTGAATTGAATTGAGAGTGGAAAACAGGGACAGCGCACCTCAAGAGATGGGAACTTTTGTCTGTGAGTCGCTGGATGACTTTAACGCAAATTGGGATACGAGTCAATAGTATTTGTGCAAAAAATGTTGGGTTCCGGATCAAGACCCCGCTCCCGGGAAGCGGTCCCCAGCCGAGCGGGCGGGGCTCCGAACCTCTATTCCAGGGGCGCCACCTGGCTGAAATCGGCGAATCGGGCGAAAAGACCGTGGATTTCCCGCAGAAACCCGTGCCGGATCCTGCGCAGGGCGTCATCCTCCACGTTGACCCGCACTGTGTCGAAAAAGGTGTCGATGGCAGGGCCCAGGGCCGAAAAAACAGCGAAAACGCGGGCATAATCCCCGTCGGCCTCGGCTTGGGCCAGGCGGGGAGCGGCGGCGGTGACCTGGTCCCGCAATTCCCGTTCGGCCGGCTCGGTCAGTCCGCCGAAGCCCTCGCCGGCGGCGTCTCGTCCACCGGCCAGCCACCGCTCCAGGCAGTTGTCCAGTTCACGGACCTCGAGGACATCGCCCTTGAGGATGTTGCGGCATCGCTTGAACCCGGTGGCCAGGAGCTGGAAATCCTCCCGGTCGCGATAACCGGCCAGGGCCCGAGTCCAGGCCAGGGCGTCAAGGGGGTCGCGCCAGCGGACCGGCAGCACCGCCCTCACCGCGGCCGGATCGCAAGCCAGGTTTTCGGTGAAGTGCCCAGACATGCGGGTCCGCACGAAATCATGGATTTCATCCAGGGCCCCGGAAACATCCTTCCCGGCGGCGAAGTCCGCCATCGGGCCCATGGCTTCGGCTAGGGCGGCCTCCAGGTCGACCCGCACTTCCAGATCCAGCAGGATACGCAGGACAGCCAGGACGTGGCGGCGCAGGGCGTAGGGATCCTTGGCGCCGGTGGGAACGAATCCCGCCAGCCAGCACCCCGCCACGTTGTCCAGGCGATCGGCGACCGACAGGGCGCTGCTGATCAGGTCGCCCGGCAATTCCCCGGTCGCCGAGCGCGGGAAGTAGTGCCTCTCGATGGCCCGGCAGACATCCACCGATTCTCCGGCCAGGGCGGCGTACCGCGAGCCGATGAACCCCTCCAGCTTGGTGAACTCCTTGCCGTCCCGGATCATCTCGCTGACCAGATCGCTCTTGCAGATTTCCGCGGCCCTCGTCAAGGCCGTTGAAGCTGTCTCACCGTCCCCCAGACCGTTGTCCCAGACCCAGGTGGCCAGGGCGACCAGGCGGCGGGACTTGTCTTTGACCGAGCCGAAACCTTCCAGCCAGGTAACGTCGGCCAGCATTTCGCGGAACTCGTCGGGAGATTTCTTCTGGTCGAAGGTCCAGTAGAAAAGAGCGTCGGCCAGCCGGGCGTTCAACACCCTTTCATTGCCCCGGATCACGTTGTCCAGGTGGTCGGTTCCCCCGTCCCGGACGGCCGCGAACCGGGGCCTCAGCCCCGTGGCCGTGGCCGAGCCGACGGAAAAATACCGTTGGTGCCCCTTGAGGGCGGTGGTGATGACTTCGGGCGGCAGGGCGAAGTAATCCTCGCTGTAGGAGCCCAGGAACGGGGTGGGGAATTCGCAGAGGAAAACCACCTCGGTCAACAGGTCCTCATCCTCGAGGAGGCGCGCGTCCTTATGGTAGGCCGCCAATTCCCGGGCCAGGCCCGACCGGATCAGGTTCCGGCGCTCCTCATGGTCGGCGACCACCCCGTTCTCACGCATGATTTCCAGATAACGCTCGGGTGCGGTGATTTCGACGGGGCGGTCCTCGGCGGTGGTCCGGTGACCGCGGGACATCCGGCCGGCGGCCAGGCAGTCCACCGCCAGGGGCACCACCTGCTCTCCCAGCAGGGCCACCAGCCACTGCAGGGGGCGGGGATATTCCAGGTCACCGTTCCCCCACCGCATCACCTTCCGGAAGGGAACGGCCAAGATGATTCGCGGCAGGATTTCGGCCAGCACTTCGCCCGCGGGACGGCCGGTTTCCGTCTTGCGGGCCAGTAGGAACTCTCCCCTCTGGTCGGTGCCTCGCTCACAAGAGGCGAGATCGATTCCCGCCTTGCGGGCGAAACCTTCGCCCGCCGGAGTCGGCTTCCCGTCCGCGTCGAAGGCCACCGACACGGGCGGCCCCTTGATCTCCACCTCGCGGTCGGGCTGCCGGACGCTCAGGCGATCGATCAACAGGGCCATCCGGCGGGGCGTGGCCACGACACGGATGCCCTCGGCCGACAAATGCGCTGTCGCCAGGGCGTCTTCGGTGAGCCGGCGCAATTCAGCCATGGCCTCGGGAATGAAGCGGGCGGGAATTTCCTCGCTCCCTATTTCCAGCAGAAACGGCAGGAAGGTTGCGGCGGACGTCTGGCTGACTGGCTGACTCATTCGGCCTGCTTCTCCTTGAGGAGGGGGAAACCCAGGTCTTCCCGGCTCTGGACGTAGCCGCGGGCGGCGGCGCGGGCGAGATTTCTCACGCGGGTGATGAAACCCGTGCGCTCGGTCACCGAGATGGCCCCGCGGGCCTCGAGAACGTTGAAGATATGGCTGCACTTGATGACCGCGTCATAGCCGGGATAAACGAGTCCGGCCTCCAGCAACACCCGGGCTTCGGTTTCCTTCTCGTCGAACTGCCTGCGGTACGAAGCCACGTCCGCCTGCTCGAAATTGAAGGTGGAATACTCCTTTTCGAACTGTCCCATCACCTCGCCCCAGGTCAGGCCGCCCCCCCACAGGATGTCCTTCACGTGATCCACTTCCTGGATGAACATGCACAGCCGCAGCAGACCGTAGGTGAGTTCCACCGACACGGGTTTGCAACGCACCCCGCCCACCTGCTGGAAATAGGTGAACTGGGACACCTCCATCCCGTCGAGCCAGACCTCCCAGCCCAGGCCGGCGGCGCCCAGGGAGGGCGATTCCCAATCATCCTCCACGAAGCGGATATCATGCTCGGCGGGATTGATCCCCAGGGCGCGCAGCGATTCCAGATACAGTTCCTGGCTGTTGGCGGGATTGGGTTTGAGGATGACCTGATACTGCAGGAACTGGTGGACCCGGTTGGGATTTTCGAGGTAGCGGCCGTCCTTGGGCCTCTTGCTGGGCTCGACATAGGCCACCTGCCAGGGTTCCGGGCCCAATGCCCTCAGGAAGGTGTTGGGATTGAAGGTGCCCGCGCCGACCTCGCTGTTGTAGGGTTGCACGATCACGCAGCCGTAGTCGCTCCAGAACTTCTGGAGATGGGCGATCATCTGCTGGTATTCCATCATCCTGTGTTGTCCTTTCCAGCCCGCAGCAGATCCAGGGCCGCGGGCAGACGATAACCGGGCAGGTGGTAACCCAGGAACCGGTGCAGCAGGGCGCCCAATTCGCGGCGTAGCGGCCTTGGCAGGGCCGGGCCTCCGCCCCCGGCGCCGTCCAGATCGATACCGGTCCGGGCCATGTCCCACAGATGGCCCAGCGCCGCTTCTCCGAGGGGCTGACCGCCGTTCACTCCACCGGCGCCGGCGCAAGCGCCGCAGACGATACCCCCTTCGGCCGGGTTGAACCGCAGGGAGGAAAGTTCCAGTTCCGTCCGGTCCCGTCCGCAGACAACGCAGGCCGAGACTTCGGGAGCCATGCCGTGCCGGGCCAGCAATTCCCATTCGAAAGCAAAAAACAGCAGGGCCGGCCGGCTGCAGGACCGGGACGATAACATCCTCACGAAGCGTCCGCAAACGGCAAACAGATCCCCCGCGGTTCCGGCGTCCCCGCCGGGAGAGCCACCTCCTCCCAGGGGACGGCACCGGTCAACGAGTTCCAGGGCGCCCAACAGATACGCCGCCCTTTCCAGGGTCGCTCCTTCGGCCATGGGGTCCAGATCCACCTCGCCGCCCCGCAGGAACTGGAGTTCCCGTCTTGGATCCAGACTGAACTCCACCGTCACCAGACGACCTGGCTCGATCAGGGGCCGCAGCTTTGACCGCGGACCCCGGGCCGCCTTGGCGATCACCTTGATGTAACCGTGGTTGCGGGTCAGCAGGGAAACCACGGCGCTGGTCTCCCCGCAGGGCCAGGCCCGCAGGACCAGGGCCTCGGTGCTGGCCGCGGGAAGGGACATGATCCCCATGGTCAGGCTCCGCGGCCAAGGCTCAGCATGAGGGTGGCCAACCCCAGGTAGATGACCATGCTTACGAAGTCGTTGGCCGTGGTGATGAACGGACCGGTGGCGACGGCGGGATCAATGCCGAACCGGTGCAGCATCAAGGGGATTCCCGAGCCGGCCATGGCCGCGAAGACAACCACCAACAGCATGGACAGGCTCAGCACGAAGGAAAGGTTGACATCGCCGCTGACCAACCAGGAAATGAGATAGATGAACGCGGCCACGGCCACTCCGGTCATGAAGGCCGTGCCCATTTCGCGCCGCAGATGGCGGCCGAGATGGTAGAAATCCAATTCGCCGGTGGCCAGTCCCCGCACGACCACCGAAGAGGTCTGGATGCCGATGTTTCCCGCGGTGGCCATGATCATCGGGATGTAGAACGTCAAGGCCACCATGGACTCGATGCTCTGCTCGTAATGGGACATGACCAGGACGGCGCCGAGTTGGCCGAGCAACGCTCCCAACAACCAGGGCAGCCGGGACCTCGCCACCCGCAGGCTGGACTGTTCCCCGAACTCCTCCTTGCTCACGCCGGCCAGGCGGGAGATATCCTCGGTGGCCTCATCTTCCATGACGTCCAGCACGTCGTCGGCGGTGATGAGGCCCACCATCCTCATCCCTTGATCGACCACCGGCAGCGAAATCAGATCGTGGGTCCGGAAGAAGCCGGCCACCTCTTCCTGGTCGAGATCCACCTCTACGTACAGGGGATCGGTCTCCATGACTTCCCTGGCGGAAGTGGCCGGATCGGTGATCAGCAGACGGATCAGCGGCAGGCGGCCGATCAGATGCCCCCGGCGGTCCAGAACGTAGACGAAATGGGTCTCCGCAAGGTCGTCCTCATCGAGTTCGCGCAGGACCGCCACCGCCTCGCCGGCTGTCTGGGTCTCGGTGCAGGTCGCGAATTCCTTGCCCATGAGGCCGCCGGCGGTTTCCGGCGAGTACTGCAGCAGTTCCGCGACCTCGCTGCGCTCGGTCTCCTCCATGGCCGCCAAAACCTCGGCGGCCTGCTCGGTATCCAACTCGCCGATCACGTCCGCGGCTTCGTCGGAGGGCATCTCCTCGATGATGTCGGCGATCTCGTCGATGTCCAGCAGGGTGAACAGGGCGCTCAAGCTGCGGTTGTCGATCTCGCTGAGGACTTCGGCCAGCGGGTCGGGCGGCAGCACCCGCAGGATGCGTGCCGTGTCCTCCACGTTCATGGGACGAAGGATCTCGGAGAGGTCGCCGGGGCTCAGCCCCATGGCGAGTTCGCGTAGGAATCCGGTATCGTCCTCGCCCAGCAGCTGTTCGAATTTCAATTCCAGCGCATGGCGTTCGGCGTCCAGGTTCGTGGGGTCCAGAACCATTTCGTCCGTCTTATCCAGGTCCGGGCTGTCTGGAATCCTGTCCGTCACTGTTCCAGGTCCTTTCCGGGCGCGCCGTCGGACGGGGTCGTTCCCGCGACCGCGGCGAGTTGCTCGGCCTGTTGTCCGACCAGTCGGGCCTGGGCGGATGTCATGATGGCGCCGCCGGAGACGATGAGCTTGATCGCCTCTTCCACGGGTATCCCCAGTTCCACCAGTTCCTCCCGCGGCACCAGGAGCATGTAGCCCGAGGTCGGATTGGGGGCGGTGGGCAGAAAAACGTTGACCAGGCGGTGCTCCGGTTCATCCCGCGTCACGAATCCCATGGAATACAGACCCTGCCGGGGATAGGCCAAGAGCACCACCTTCTGGAAAGCCGTGCGACGGTCCTGCAGGAATACCTCGGCGATCTGCTTGATCGCGGAAAAAACGCTCTTCACCACGGGAATCTGTTCGAAGAACCGCTCCAGGACCCTGAAGAAAGCAATGCCGATCAGGTTGCGGGTGAACAGCCCGACCAGGGTGATCAACAGTATGAAAACAACCACCCCGAAAAACGTCAGCAGGAATTCGGGATACGTTTCGGTGATCGCGGGGATCCGCTGCAGCCAGGGCCGCATCGTCGCGCTGATCATCACGTAGAACCGCCAGAGGATCCAGGAGGTGATGACCAGCGGCGTGATGGACAGCAGTCCCGTCAGAAAGTGCCTTTGCAGGAATCTATACACGGCGCCAACCCCCGCTGAAGATGGTTTGCGTTCCGTAAAGGCGCCTCATCCCTCATTCCTCCGGTGAAATCCCGGCAGGGGCTCGGCGGCCTCCAGCAGCACCCGCAGGATTCTCTGGTCGGCCACGTCCTCAACGAGGATGACGAAACCCGCCACCTCGACCCGGTCGCCCTTTTCGGGCACGTTTCCCGCGGCCTCGTAGATCAACCCCCCCAGGGTCTCGCTGGTCTCGATGCCCTCGGCGTCCCCGAAGGTGACCCCTAGAATCTCCTCGAGATCCTCGAGATTGATCTTCGGGTCCAGCCTCACGGTGGATTCATCCTCCCAGGTGAGCAGCTTCTCTTCGGCATCGAATTCGTCTTCGATCTCTCCCACGATCTCCTCGATCACATCCTCGAGGGTCACCAGTCCGGCGGTCCCTCCGTATTCGTCGATCACCACCGCCATGTGAATGCGCTTGGACCGGAATTCGTCGAGCACCTCGTCGATCTTCTTGCTTTCGGGAATGAAATAGGCCGGTCGCACCAGACTTTTCAGACTGAATTCCTCACCGCCGAAACCTCCTTCCCGGAAGAGCTTCAGCAGATCCTTCGAGTAGAGGATGCCGACCACCTTGTCGACGCTGCCCTCGTAAACGGGCACCCGCGAGTGGCCGCTGGCGATGACCACCGCCATGGTCCCGGCCGGATCCGAATCCCCGTCCAGGGCCACCATGTCGATGCGCGGGATCATGATCTCCCGCACCGCCGTGTCATGAAAGGAGAAGATGCTCTGGATCATCTCCCTTTCATCATCGTCGAGCATGACGTTTTCACCGTCCACCTTGATGAGGCTCCGGATCTCCCCGGCCGACAGGTGGGGCTGCATCTCGGCCGTCCACAGGGTGTCGTCCAGTTTATCCATGACCAGCAGCATCAGGGCGGTCCAGGGCCGGAACAGCCAGTTCAGGGGATAGATCACCGTGCCGACGATCCGGGCGTAGGTCAACGCGGTGCCGGCGGCCAGCAGCTTGAAGATCAGCCCCCCCAGGCTCCAGCCCAGGACGGCGGTCACCGCGAACAGGAGGTGGAACGCGGGATCCAGGGCGCCGGTCCACAGATGGGCCAGGAAATTTCCCCACGCGAAGGCCCCCACCAGGGTGAAGAGCAGGTACAGGGTCCCGATGGTCACGTGGAAGCGACGATCATTCTCGAGGAAGTCCCGCAGGATCGGTCCCAGGGTGTCGGTGTCCAGCAGTCCGTTGTGGAACAGACCACTGATCCGGTAGTGGGCGGTCATCAGCCCACCCATCAACATGGCGCCCAGCCAGCAAGCGGCCGTCAACAGGAGGATTCCAGTGGCTCCAGCAATTCCAGCACTTGTGCCTTCCATCAACGGGTCAACTCCTTTCACGAAGAGGATGAGGCAGGCCTTCGGCGGCAAGAAGCCCCTCCTCGACCGCCTGCATGGCCTCCGCCGCCCCTTCGTTCGCATGATCCCAGCCGAGGATGTGCAGAATCCCGTGGACCAGCAGCAGGGGAATCTCGTGTTCCAGGGACCACCCCTTCCTGCGGCACCTGTCGGCGACGAACCCGGGGGCCAGGACGATCTCCCCCACCGCCTGCGCCGTGCCATTCTCCCGGGTGACCGAAAGGGTGTCCAGCCACAGATCGATGCAGGTGTGGCCCCGACCGCGGACCAGGTCGGGCTCCCCGGTCCCGGTGTCCAGGAGATAGGAAAAGGAAAGGACGTCGGTCACCCCCGGCGCCTTCCTGAAATCCTGGTTCAACCCGGCCATGGTCTCGTCGTCGACCAGCACGACATCGACCACCCACTCCGGTCGGCCGAGAGGCTCCGCCAGACCGGCCAGCGGCGGCCCGGAACCTTCGGTGAACCAGTCGTACCCGACGGCGTCCGGGCGGGTCCGTCGCTCCACCAACCGCAGAATCACAGCCCGACCTTCCGTTCGCCTCGGCGTTCGGGAACCCTTTCGCCGTCCCGGTCCTTCTGGCCGGGATAGACGATGCGCGCGTGATGGATACCCATCAACAGGGGAATGAAGGCTTCCCGGATGTCCGCCAGGTCGCTGAGGGTCAGTCCGGACTGGTCCATTTCCCCACTGAGCATGCGCTTGTCGATGATCTGCTTGGTGATCTCCCTGATCCGGCTCGGGGTGGGTTTGGCCAAGGCCCGGGTGGCCGCCTCGACGGCGTCGCCCAGCATCAGGATCCCCGTTTCCCGCGAGCGGGGCTTGGGCCCGGGGTAACGGAAATCGTCCACCTTCACCGTCTCGTTGCCTTCGCCCTCGAGCGCCTTGTGGTAGAAATACTCCATCACCAGGGTGCCGTGGTGTTCGGGAATGAAATCGATCACCATCTGGGGCAGCCGCCATTTCCGGCCCAATTCGATCCCGTCCTTGACGTGGGCCGAAATCACCAGGGCGCTCATGCTCGGACTCAATTCATCGTGCTTGTTGAACTCGGGCCGCTGGTTCTCCACGTAGTACTCGGGCTTTGCCATCTTGCCGATGTCGTGGAACAGGGCTCCCACGCGGGTCAAAAGGGCGTTGGCGTCGATGGCCCGCGCGGCTTGTTCGGCAAGCTGTCCCACGACCTGGCTGTGGTGATACGTCCCCTGGGCCTCGAGAGCCATCCGCTTGAGCAGGGGATGATTCAGATCCGAGAGTTCGAGCAGGGTCAGATCGGAGCATACGCCCACCGGGGGCTCGATGACCGGCAGCAGGAAGAGGCCGAACGCCACCAGCAGCACCGGCGAAAACAAACCCACCAGATAGATATTGTCGCCCCCACCTTCACGGCCGAAGGAATCAGGTCCCAACAGGAAGATCAGGGTTACCGACAGGCCAGTCAGCAGCAGGATGGCCTGGTAGAACTGGCTGCGCTTCTGGATCCGCCGGACCGACACCACGGTCACCATGCCCAGGATGTACCACATGAAGATGCTGCCGGACCCGACCCCCGGCAGGAAGGCGAGCAACGTCACTCCCAGCAGCGTCGTGGTATAACCCACCCGGTCCTTGAACAGCACGGTGGCGAACAGGGACAGCAGGATCACCGGCACCGCCAGAGGTCCCAGGGCCGGTCGGCTCAAGGCGAACGAGGCGCCGGCCAGGTAGACGGCCACGATCATGGCCAAGGCGATCAGGAATCTCAGGCTGCGCAGGCGATCCGGGAAATGAATGAAGGCCAGCCAACCGAACAGGGCCAGGGTCACGGCCACCAGCAGGCCCCTGACGATGAAGCGCGAAACACGCCGGGGTCCGTCGTCCCCTCCGCCCTCGTCCATCAGGAGCCCCTGCAACTTCTCCAGGTACAGGGCCTGTTGTTCGGTGACCCGCACACCCTGATCGACGATGCGTTCCTTCAGCATGAAATTCTTGGTCGTGGCCACCGCTTCCCTGGCTGCCTCCTGTCGTTTTTGAGTCTCGGCGACATTGTAGATGAGATTGGGTGAGATCAACGGTTTCATCACGCTGGCCGCGAGACTGGCTGTCTGGGGTTTCATCCCCATGGCATACAGTTCGGCGGACAACGTTGCCTCGAGGGTGGCCGGCAGAATGATATCCTCTTTGCCGTGGAGGGTTTCGGCCTGCGAGGTCAGGATGACGATCCGATCGAATTTACCCGCAGGCAACCTGTCGACCACGCCCCGGCGCATCATGCTGGACCAGGCCAGCTCGAGCCTGCCGACCAGGGAATCGGGCTCGGCGCCGTCGAGCAGTTCAGGAAACTGGTCCGGACGAACGGTGGGATACTGGAGGGCGAGCAGCGCGATCTTTTCCTCCTTGTCGGCGGAATTATCGGCGATGACTTCGGCCAGGGCGTCGAACAGGAGTTCCATCCTGGCTCCCCCGGGCTGGCCCGAGCCCCGTTCGATCTTGACCAGGACCGGAGGTTCCTCCACCGCCTTGGCGTTTCTAAGCCGCTCGACATCGTACTCCAGCAGGGGAGCATCGAAAGAGAAGGGCGCGTTGATTTCCTTTTCCGCAACCTGGTCGAACTCGGGGAAATCCATCGAAAGGCGGGGCACCGGGAGGAAAAGAATCAGATGCAGAGCCAGCAGCACCAGCCCCATGCCCAAGGCCCAGGTCAGGGAACGGTCCACCCTCGCGGCTTCCCCTATTCCAGAGGATTTACCGGAGGACTTGCCGACGGATTTTCCTGAGGATTTTCCTGAGGATTTACCTGCGGTCCTACCGGCGGTTCGTCCCTCGCGGGAGGTACCGTCGGGAGCCATCCATTCCCGCAACCGCAGCCACCACTTGGCCATGATCCTTCCTTCCGTCCTGTCAGTCCCCGTCCGTGGACACGCCCGCGGCATCGAAGGCGTCCACGATCCTGCGGACCAGGGGATGTCGCACGATATCCCGGCCGTCCAATTCCACGAACTCCACCCCGTCGGTATCCCGCAGGATGTCCCGCACCCGGACGAGTCCTGATTGCCGCTTATCCGGCAGGTCGATCTGGGTAACGTCGCCCGTGACCACCGCCTTGGACTGGACGCCCAGGCGGGTGAGGAACATCTTCATCTGTCCCAGGGTCGTGTTCTGGGCTTCGTCCAGAATCACGAAGGCGTTGTTCAGGGTGCGGCCGCGCATGTACGCCAGTGGTGAAGCCTCGATGATCCCGCTGGACATGTAACGGGCGATCTTGGCCGCCCCGGTGATGTCCGACAGGGCATCGAACAAGGGCCGCAGGTAGGGATTGATCTTCTCCTGGAGATCTCCCGGCAGGAACCCCAGCTGCTCCCCGGCCTCGACGGCGGGCCGGACCAAGACGATTCGGTCGACCAGCTGCCTCTTCAGATAATCCATGGCCATGACCACGGCCAGGAAGGTCTTGCCGGTTCCGGCCGGACCCACCGCGAACACCACATCGTATTTGTGCACGGCCTTCACAAAGGCCTGCTGGCCGACGCTCTTCACCCGCACGGCCTGCCGGCTGCCGGTGGCGAACAGCAGAGGATCCCCGTCCTGGGGAATGTCCGGTTCCGGCTCCTGCTTGCCTGCCCGCTGCTCCCACAGATAACGCAGGGTCACACTGTCCACGAATTGTCCGCGCCGCACTCGATCCACGAGGTCCTCCAGGACTTCGCGGACCATGTCCAGCCGCTCACGGGGTCCGCGCACCACCAACCGGTCCTTCCGCACGGTCAAGGTGCCGCCGAATTTCTCCTCGAGAAACCGGAGGTTGGCGTCGCGCGCGCCCAACAAACCGAGTTGGTCGACGCCCTCGATATCCATGGTCGTCTCGACCACGGATTCAAAATCGCCGTCACGCTTGGGCTTTCTCATGAACCTTCCTCGGGCGCATCGTTGGAGCCCTGTACGACCTGCAGATGCAACTCCTTGAGCTGGGCCTCGCTGATGGGCCCCGGACTATTGTCCAGCAGGCCGGCCGCGAGAGTCGTCTTGGGAAAGGCGATCACTTCCCGCAGGGACGGACTGCCGGTCAGGAGCATGATGATCCGGTCCAGGCCCAGCGCGATGCCCCCATGAGGGGGCGCGCCCAAGCCCAGAGCCTCCAGGAAGAAACCGAACTTGGCCAGATATTCCTCCTCGGACATGCCGACGATCCGGAAAACACGTTCCTGAAGTTCTCGCTGATGGATCCGGATGCTGCCGGACCCCAGTTCCACCCCGTTGCAGACCAGGTCGTACAGCTGGGCGCGACCGGTCCCGGGGTCATCTTCCAATCCGTCCACATCCTCGGGACGAGGCTGAGTGAACATGTGATGGCAGGCGTCCCAACCGCCTTCCCGGTTCTTTTCGAAGAGAGGAAAATTCCGGACCCAGGCCAGGGCCCAGCTGTTCTCGGGTATCCACCCCGCCCGGGCGGCCAGTTCCAGACGCAGGGCGCCGAGAGCCTCGATCACCATTCCGGTTTCTCCGGCCACGAAGAGAAGGAGATCCCCTTCCTGGCAGCCGACGCGTTCGGTCAGCTGCCGCTGGAAATCCTCGCCGAGGAACTTGGCGATACCCGTCGCCAGGCCTTCGGTGGTCACCTTGGCGCGGGCCAGCCCGAAGGCCCCCTTCTTCTTGACCAACTCCTCCATTTCGTCGACCTGTTTGCGACTCCAGTCCGCCAGTCCGTGGGCATTCAGGCAACGCACGGTGCCGCCCTCGTTCAGGGCCTTGGTAAACACCCCGAACCCACAATCAGGAACCAGATCATCGACATTGTGGATGGGGCAGCCGAACCTGAGGTCGGGCTTGTCCGAGCCGTACATGTTCATGGCATCGTCATAGGAGATGCGCGGGAAGGGCGTCGACAGATCGATCCCGGCCGATTCGGCGAAGATCGCGGCCATCATCTGCTCCACCACCTCGAAGATATCGTTTTCCCCCACGAAGCTCATCTCCAGATCGATCTGCGTGTGCTCCGGCTGGCGATCCGACCGCAGATCCTCGTCGCGCAGGCAACGGGCCAATTGGAAGTAGCGGTCTACACCGCTGGCCATGAGGATCTGTTTGTAGAGCTGGGGGGATTGAGGCAGGGCGTAGAACTGCCCGTGGTGGATCCGGCTCGGCACCACGTAATCCCTGGCCCCTTCAGGGGTGGTCTTGATCAGCAGGGGCGTTTCGACCTCGAGGAAATCCCGATCGGACAGGAAACGTCGCGCGGCCTGGGCGGCCAGATGTCTGACCCGCATGTTTTTCGCCATTACCGGATGCCGCAGATGGATATACCGGTACTTCAGGCGCAACTCCTCCGTGGCGTTCTCTGCCTGGTCGAGCTGAAAGGGCAGGGGAGCGCAGGCGTTCAGGATCTCGACCTGGCGAGCCACCACCTCGATGGCGCCGGTGGCTTTGTTCGGATTGACCATGTCCGCGGGCCGGGGGCGCACCACCCCGGTGATTCCCAGCACCGATTCGAGCTTGAATCCCTTGGCGATCTCCAGGGGGGTTCCGTCCTCGAAAACCACCTGCACGATACCGTAACGATCCCGCAGATCGACGAACACGACCCCGCCCAGGTCCCTGATCCTGCCGGCCCAGCCGGCCAGTTTGATTTCCGTGCCGACGAGGTTCTCCGTCACTTCGCCGCAGCGGTGGGTTCTCAGGCTTCCGTTGCCCGATGCCATGTTGTTCTGATTCACCCTTCCAGGACCTCCCGCACGGCGGCCAGGAGTTGTGTCCGGGCCACCGGCTTCTGTTCACCCGTCTCGAGATTCTTCAACTGCAGATTGTCATTGTTGATTTCATCCTCGCCCACCGTCAACAGGAAGCGGGCCCGGCGCAGATTGGCCGACTTGGCCTGGGCCTTGAGCGACCGGTCCGACGTGTCCACCTCGACCCGGCAGTAACCCCGGAGGATCTCCGCGCTGACGAAACCGTACCGCTGGGCATCCAGCCCCTTGCATGCCACGTAGATGTCGACCTTCGATTGCCGGCTGCGCTGGGGATCCACCGGTTCGTCGTTCAGATGCAGCAGCGTTCTTTCTATCCCGATGGAAAAACCGACCGCGGGCGTGGACGGCCCTCCGCACAGCTCCACCAGATAATCATAGCGCCCACCACCGGCGAGACTGCTTTGCTTGCGCCCGGACGTGGCCGTGATCTCGAAGGTCGTCCGGCAATAATAATCCAGCCCCCTCACCAGGGTGGGATCCTCTTCATACGGAACCTCGAGGTCACGGAGGGTGCCCAGGACGATGTCGTAGTGATCCCGGCAGGGACCGCAAATGGAGGCGGTGATGGGCCTGAAGCGGGCCAGGAGTTCCTGGACTCCGTCATCCTTGGCGTCATACAGCCGAAGTGGGTTGATGTCGATCCGGGACCGCATGTTCGCGGGCACGGCTTCGGTGTTTTCCTGAAGAAAAGACTTCAAATCCTCCACGTAACCTGGCTTACAGGCAGGACAACCGATGCTGTTGACCTTGACCAGGAGACCCTGTGCGTCCACGGCCTCGAACAGGGCCATGGCCGTCTGGATAACCTCCGCGTCCAGGACCGGACTGTCCGACCCGATGGCCTCGACTCCCACCTGGTGGAACTGGCGATACCGCCCGGCCTGGGGCCGGTCGTGGCGGAACATCGGAGCCATATAATAAAATTTGACCGTGCCGGGCTGTCGGATCAGACCGTTCTCCAGGTAGGCCCTGACCACCGAGGCGGTCATTTCGGGACGCAGCGTCAGACTTTCCCCGCCCTTGGTCTGGAAGGTGTACATCTCCTTTTCGACGATATCGGTTCCCTCTCCCACGGAACGCTGGAACAGAGCGGTGGGTTCAATGATCGGAGTCCGTATTTCACCGTACCCGTACCGGGCCAGGACCTCGGTCCAACGCGCCTCGCACCAGTGCCACCGCTCGATTTCCTCGAGCATGACGTCCCTGGTGCCCTTGAGACGGTGGTATTTGATCTTCATGGTGTCCCTTCCAGGTCTCGGTCCAGATTCCGGCCGCGGTCCGCGGCCTGCGGGAGCCGATAATATGGGTCAATCCCCGGTTGGAGGCCAATAACCGGCGAAATTTCGGCGTACGAACTCGAAATCGGGATCAACCAGCGGATTGAAGCCCGCCAGGTTCAACCTGCTGATGGCCCGGCGCACTTCACGAACGGCGGGAGGCTGATCGCCAGGGCTCCGGCCGAGCGCAACAAGTCCTTCCCCCACGGCCAGTCGGGTCTTTCCCGTCACCGACCGCGAAACGAAAATCACGATATCGGGCACCGGAACCGTCATGAGTTCAATGCCCCATTCCAGGTGCGACAACAGACCGTCGGCAAAAAACCGGTCGGCGTCCCACTGCCGGACCAAGGCGTAATCGAAGCCGCCCAGGCGGGCGGCGTGCAGGGTCGGAGCGTGATCGTAGGGATCCGGGCCCCAGGCGCAGGAGTGCGGTTCGGCCAGCTCCGGCGCAGCATTCCCGCCCTGGCGCCGCCACATGCCGGTCGCGGTCAACGACAACGAATCCCCGCAGACGGTGGCCTCCGGTCGGGACAGCCAGGGAGCCTTGACCAGTCCGGCCGATTTGCGATAAACCAGGACACCCCGCGGGCGCAGGTTGCGGGGAGCGGCCCTGCGGCCGACCGCCACCGGGACAAACTCCCCCACATCAAGGGTCAGTCCCAGACCATCGGGACAGAAAACGAAGTCCACGCCGTCGGCCAGCTTTTCCCGCCAGGCGCCGACGGTGCCGACCACCGCCAGATCCAACGGCTGATCGGTGAATTCATTCAGGAATTGCAAGAGCGGTTTATAGACATCAGCGATCCGGACCTGATCCCCGGAGGAATCGAAGACCAGGAAAAGACCCCTGCCCCGGGTCGGCCCCATGCCCGGCCACAACAGTGCCCCGAGCGCCAGGACCAGCACCAGAACTCCGGCCAGGATCGTGATCGACCGGCCACCGCCATCCAAACGGCCCGCCTTGGAATCATCATTCACCCTGGTCCTCCTCGTCCGTCACGGTGCGGGGATTATCCCGCAGGATGGGTGGATTCCCGACGATCACCTGGAATTGAGGAGGGTCCAGGCGGTACCACCTGATCCAGTCCGGAAGTAACACCTCCCCCTCCAATTCGAATATTCCCTCATCAAGATTATCGACCGAGACGATCACGGAGATCCTGTCCTCGGTCAAAGCCCGAACCGAATCCGCGATGCCCCGCACCATGACGTCCGCCACGGGTGGTGAAATCCCCACATCCGGGCGGCCGGCATCCACCAGGCCGATCACCGGGATGTTGGCCAGGGTCCGATCCTCCAACTTCCCCACCAGGAACGCGACTTGAACCTCGGTTTCGGCAAGTTCCAGGAAATCCCCGGGTGACTTCAGGATCAAGGTCTGCTCCCAGTCTCCGGAAAGGCGGCCCAGATCCACCGTTTCGGTATGCACGGACAGATCATCGCTGAAAAAACGCGAGGGCCCCGTGACCAGCACCGTATCGGGAATGATCCGGGGAGTCGTCACGAAATCCAGGCCCCGGGGCAGATCACCGTCCTCGTCCAGGGTGACGGCCATCGGCCTGGAAATCTCATGGTCGATGGTCAGCGTGAGGATTCTCGAACGCTGAATGTCCGCACCTTTCATGTCCGTGAAGATATCGGCGCGGTCCAGTTGGTAGGAAAACGTCGAGTCCGCGAACCCGGCCAGGTTGACCCTGACCTCGCCGATGTACCGGTTGAAATACTGGTGGGCCAGCAGCATCAACTTGCTGCCGGTGACCCTGACCCGGACCTCGGGCGGCAGATACTCGCTCCCGGCCACGGTCAGTCCCTCGCCGAGACCCGTCACCCTCAAGGGCAGGGTGGTGGTCTGCTCGATATCCGCCGTTGACGCCACCTGGATCCAGATGAGCACCGAGACCAGGAAGCAACTGATTTTCAGACTGAGACGATTCATGGATCCGACTGAACCTCCGGCAATTTCAACAATTGCCCGACCAGGATGGATCGGTTTGCCAGGTTGTTGCGGCGGGAAATCTCATTCACGCTGGTGCCGTGGCGCTGAGCCAGACGCCAGAGATTGTCGCCGCGACGCACCTTGTATTCACGAGTCCAGGAGGACGGCGCCGCGGCCGACGACGCCGCGGCAGGCGCACCGGCCAGTTGCCAGCCCTCTTGCTGATCCCGCCGCCAGTCAAGGATGCCCTCCACCAGGACCATCGCGATCTTCCTGCGGTTTGACTTGTCCGCCAGAAGCTTCCGGTCCCCCGCGTTGGAAAGATAGGCCACCTCCACCAGCGCCGACGGCATGGCCAAGGACTTGAGCACCAGGAATCCCGCCTGCTTGACTTTCCGCCCGCCGATCACGCTGCTGGCCTTGGCCGCGGTCACCAGTCGTTCGGAAAGACCGGCCGACTGGTGCAGAACCTGGCTCATGCGCAGGTCCATCAGGATGTCCATGACCAGGTCGTCCGGACGGCTGGCGGGATCCAGGCCGACCAGCTGCGCGGCATTCTCCTTGTCGGCCAATTCCCGGGCTTCCCGGTCGGTGGCACCCTGCAGGGAAAGAAAATAGACCTCCATGCCGGACACCGCCGAGCGGGGATGGGTGTTGCAGTGGACCGAGATGAAGAGGTCCCCATCGTTCCGCCGGGCGAAATCAACCCGCTGCCACAATTCCAGCCCGTAATCGCCATTCCGGGTGAGTTCCGCCCGATAACCGGGCAGGGCGTTGATCAGACGGCCCATCTCCCGTGAGATGTCCAGCACCACGTCCTTTTCCCGCAACCCCTTCCGGGAAGCACCCGGATCAAGTCCGCCATGGCCGGGATCGATGATCACCAGGAAGGGCCGTGGTGAGGGCGCCAGAACGATTTCGGGTTTACTGACGGGCTCGGGCATCGGATCGGCCCGGCTGCCGGAACGGGTTCCGGATCCGGACCTGGGCCGCAAAATATCCAGCACGATACGGTCAGGCCGGCCGTCGGCCGCCGGCAGGGAAAAACTGCGGAACTCCGCCTGGTGATCCAGATCCAGCACGACCTGCGCCCGCTTGGCCCCGGGGTTCCGCCTGATCCGCCGGACCAGGCCATCCCCCACCGCGATGGATCCCGTCTCGACGAAACCGCCGTGAGGCACGTTGACGGCAATGCGGTCGGGATCCTCGATGCGGCGCACTTCGAAAGAGCCCGGACCGCTCAGGTCCAGCACGACCCTGGTATGGTCGGGAGCGGTGAAATGGCGGATCCGGACGATGTCCGGACCGGATGCGGCGAAAGTGGCGGCTGACGGCCATCCGCAAACCAGACAGGACAGGACCAAAATGGCGGTGAGGTGAACACAGCCAAGCCGGGAGGGCGAGGTAGGTTGGGGAATGACAGCGGCGCCACCCCATATCCGGAAACTATTGCGGACAGAGAACCATCCCGACAACCACATGGTATCCCGCTCCTTCGACCCACGCAAATCTCAAAAAGGGCACAATCCAGTTTCGACTC
>CBDURF010000050.1:0-21097 GCA_965369705.1 uncultured bacterium | reverse complement strand
TTTTGTGGGACCTTCGCTAGCCGCCATTGCGGACCGTCGCGGCGAAGTCCGCGAAACGCTCCAACGCCTTGCGGATATTGTCCTGGCTGTTGGCATAACTGAAGCGCAGGTAACCCTCGCCGTAGGCCCCGAAGGACGTACCTGCCAGGGCGGCCACACCGAACTCGTCCAGGAGGCGCACTTCGACTTCCTTGCTGGTCAATCCCAGCCCGGTGATGTTCGGAAAGACGTAGAACGCCCCGCGCGGCTTCTTGCAGGTGATACCTTCGATGGCGTTCAGGCCATCGACCAGCAGATCGCGGCGCACCTTGAACTCCGCCACCATGGCCTCGGCCTCGTCCTGGGGACCGGTCAGGGCTTCGGCGCCGGCGATCTGGGTGAAGGCCGCCGTACAGCTGGTGCAGTTCGTCTGGAGCTTGGCCACCGCCGCGGCCAGCTCGGCGGGCATGATCCCATATCCCAGTCGCCAACCCGTCATGGCGTAGGTCTTGGAATGCCCCTCCAGGATGATGGTGCGCTCCAGCATGCCCGGTCGCGTCGAGATCGAGTCATGCGTTCCCTCGTAGATGATCTTGCTGTAGATCTCATCGCTGAGCACCCAGAAATCATGCTTGACCGCCAGCTCGGCGATGGCGTCCAGGTCGTCGGAACTGAGCATTCCGCCCGTGGGATTCTGGGGCGAATTGATGATCAGCAGCTTCGTCTTGTCGCTGGCCGCCGCGCGAAGATCCTCGATGTCGAAGGAGAAATCCTTCTCCTCGGCCAACTTCAGGGGGACCGCTTTGCCCTCCAGGAAATTGATCACCGATTCGTAGATCGGGAAGCCGGGATTGGGGTAGATGACCTCGTCGCCCGGATCGATCAGGGCGGTCAGGGGAAAATAGATGATGGGCTTGCCGCCGGGCACGATCACCACGTTGTCGGGCCCGACATCGATACCGCGATCGCGGGAGATGTGCTCGGCGAAGGTCTTGCGAACCTCGGGGATGCCGGCTGCGGGGCCGTAATGGGTGTAGCCCGAACGGAGAGCTTCGACCGCCTTGTCGATGATGTTCGGAGGGGTGTCGAAATCGGGTTCACCGATCTCCAGGTGAACAATGTCACGACCCTCGGCCTCCAGGGCCTTGGCCCTGGCCAGCACCTCGAACGCCGTCTCGGTGCCCAGTCTTTCCATACGTTTGGCCAGCATGACGTACTCCCTTGTGATCTTGGGAAACCTGAAATGGGGCAGGCTGATGCACCGGTCCCGGATCCGGCAAACGTATGAGTCCGAAGGGGGCAAGTCAACAGGATCAGGTCAGGGCTTCCAGGTATTTTTTGACCCCCCTGCCCACTTCCTTGCGGATGCCCGATTTGTCCAGCGCCAGGCGTTTGAGATCGACCTTGGAAACGTATTTCACGTGCATGAATTTCCGCAACACGTTGATCGGAATATTGACCGGGCTCCGCAGACAGGCCAGAGGCACGCCACGGTTGGCGAAGCCCGTGTGGAGAATCCGGACCATGGCGATGGTCTCGATGACCTTGGGATTGCGCGTGCGGTTGACCACCTCCTCGACCAGCCCGGGTATGGCCACGATCTTGGGACTGCGCAGGAAGCCGAGCAGGACGCTGACCGATTGGATGTTCGTCAGCACGAGATGCTTCAGCTCGGTGACCGAAGCCAAGTTGGGATCAATTTCATCATTGTCGTCGGCCGCGGGATCCGATTCGGCCTGCAGGTCGTCCGCCCAGGCCAGGATCTCGTCGCCCTCCCCGTCTGCGGTGGGATCGCAGGCAGCCGCAGGGAAGTCATGTTCCAGGAAAGCGCCGCCTTCGGGGATGGCAATGACCAGGTGATCGTCCCGGATACTCAAATCGGAGAGGTCCGCGACCTCCTTCCCCATGCCGCTCTCGGCCACCCCCAGGATATGTCCGCAGGCCCTCGGAAAACCCGGGGGCAGGGGCAAATGATATTCCGCCTCGTTGCCGTCGGCCGGGAAATGGGCCTGTACCAGCTGCGCGGCGGTGACCAGGTCGAGTTCCACCTCGGGCACGCCAAGCAGGGTCAGACGGTCGGCGAGGGCCTGCATCCGCAAAAGACAATGGGCCATGATCGGCACGCGAACCGGATGTTCGGCCAATCCCTCGAACAGCCTGGCCAGCGGGGTCAGTCCTGGATCACCGGCCAAGGCCCGGCGCAGGGCGGCCCGATCATTATCCTCGAGAACGTCCAGGGACCGCGACAGGGGTTTTTCGAATTCCGTTCCCTGACATCCTTCCTCTATCCAGGTGATCATCTGCCGCAGGTCCCGGATTTCCGCGTCGGCCATGCCCAGCATGGGCAGGATCCGGCTGATGGCCGCCACCCGGAACGGATCGATGCTACCGGCCAGGTTGCTGATGCGTTCCTGCCAGGCGTCGACTTCAAGCCGCAGGAGTTCGGCCAGCAGCTTCCGGTCGTCAGCTTCGAAATCATCGCCCAGGGAAAGCCTGGCCCGCAGGAGTTCCAAACCGTCCTGCAAGAAGGGCCAGGGCGGCTCCCGCCCGGGGCGAGGCATCGCGGAGTCCGGAACCGAACCGGGTTCCTGGACCAGGGTCATGCACCGTTTCGTCAGATCTTCGAGCCGCTGCAGCCATGCCTGATGGATGTTGCCCGGATCGTCACCGTGCTGAATGATGCGGAAATTCAGACGCCGGGAGGAACTGAACCGCTGCACCCGAGGCATCAGGCGGTCGCCGGCCGTGGAGACATCGACGAAGGCAGCCAGGAGCCGGGCACCGGCCGGATCACCCTGGATCGCGAGATGCTGGATGCCCATAAGATATTCTTTTGCAGTTTTATGAGCGGATATCTTACGAAGAAACATGAACAGGCTTTCCGCCCGGGAAGCCACATCCGCGTCGGCAAAGGCCAGGGCCCGAAGGGCCTCCAGGATGGATGCGTCCGGCTCCCGCGTTAGCGAAACAGGAGAGGAATCCCAAGGTAGGATAAGATCCGCAACCGTCACCAGAAGTCCTTGCTGCCGGGAATACGCGTGCCCACGACGGCCTCCCCGAGGGAGTTCGCCGGTCTATGCCTCATATTCGTTATCGGCAAGTCCCTCACTTCATTAACCGGCTGTTCCGTTTCTACCAGCGGATTCCCGCTTCCGCCCAAAGGGTCTCCACGGTCCTTTCCCCACTCTCCGATTCAGGATGCCGCAACGACCCGGCGGCCTGGATCCTGACTCCACCGCGCACCCATTCCAGGCCCAGGAGGGTTTCGGAACGCCAATGGCCCCAGTGTCTGGGCAGCACCATTCCCGTCAGGGGGCTGATGGCGCTGACCAAGTCCACGGGATCGCCCCAGGCGGTTACCCAGGTCCCCCGCAATTTCCAGGCTTTGCCAACGGCATACCTTCCCGTCAAACTGATCAGACTCCGGCGTCCGTTGCCGATTTCCTTGTCCAGCCCGTAGGACCGGACCAAGAGCCGGCCTCGCAACCGGGGCTGCTCGAAAACGACCTGGGCCGAGATGATGGTCCGTCGAAGGGACGCGGCGGCTCGGGGCGGTTGCCAGGGATACCGTTCGGACCACTCCCACGCCCTGAGGTCGGTGCTGCGGTAGCGGACCGCCAGATCGATCCGGGGCGACAGTTTTTTCCCGGCCTGAATGTCGATCAGGGTTTTTTCCTTCCTGCTGCGCGATCCCGTCCGGTCCAGGTGCCGACCCAGGTGTACCAGGGCCCGCAGCACAACTCCCGAACCCGTGCGGGTGAATCCCCGCAGGGCAAAACCCCGGCCATCCCAACCGGAAAGCACGGACGGACGGCTGGCCAGACCGGGCGCCTGGGCCAGGTCTGCATAACCCAACTGCCCCTCCAGGCCCGAACCCCTGGCCGGACTCCAGCCCACATGCAGAATCCCCACCCCGGTGGGCGGAATCCCGGGGGCAACCTGCCAGACCACGGTTTCGAAACTTCCGGACAGGGGTTTTTTCATCAACCCTCCCGCCAGACTCGCGCCTTTTTCCAGGTTCCCCGCCAGGCCGGCGACCGATATCCTCCAGTCCTCCCCGTGGCTGGCCACTTGGACAACACTTGTCCGGGGCGCCTGGCCACCGGCGGATTGCCCAGAGCCGCCGTGCAAGACCCGTATCCGCAAGGTTCCAAGCCTGGCCTTTCCTCCGAACCCTGACAGGGCGCGCGGATCGGCCGAGCCGAGCCAGGAAACCAGTCGCTCTCTCCGGAAGGCGAATCCCGTATCCGCCGCCAGGGATGAACCCCGTCCTGGAGACCCGATCAACAGACCGTGGCCATGGGACAACCCCAATTCACCCACCCGAATTTCAACCCGATCTCCACCGACCTCAATGATTCCCGTGGTTTCCCGCAGCCCTGAACGGTATTCCCGGACCCGGGCGCGCACCCGCAGCCAACTTGCTTCCAGGGCGAACTTGCCATAATGGTCCATGCCTTCGTACTGGAAATGTCCCAGCCTGACACGGGCCAACCCCTGGACGGGAAACGGAAACCCAGGCACGCTTTGGTGTGCGTTCGCATTTTCTGCGGCTTCCAGAAACCTGGCCAATTCCTCCCTGGTCGGCGGGACCCCGGCCTCCGCAAGGACCCGGAGGGCCTCCTCAACCTCTTCAAGATCATCCCTGGGAGTCATCGGTTCGGAATCAGGTTCCGGATCGGGTTTCGACTCCGGGGCGGGATTCCCCTGCGCCACCGACGTGGCTGAAATGATCAGGGCCAGAACCATCGCCAGCCGGAATAGCCGTCCGCCCTTCACCAGACGGAGGCTTCGGGATCCCCGGTTCCAAGATGGAACCGGTGGGTCAAACCCAGGGACGGATGAACGAGGTGGGAAGTATGCAACCAGAGACCGCCCGTCCGGATCACAAGATTCCCACCCAGACTCCCCGTTTCGGGATCGGCCCTCACGCCCAGTCCAAGACGGGCCGACAAACGGCCCATGATTTCCATGGAAAGGACCGGCGCTCCGTCACCGCGTTGATCGATTCGGAGAACCAGGCCGACCCCGGGGTGAAAGAATTTGATTTCCGCGAGGGCCCGCCTCCCACCGCGGCCATGCCAGTCGGGCGGTTTCCCGGGATGCAGCCAGAAGACGACATTTCCCGTGAGGTTAGCCCCCATCCCGAAGGAAAGCCTGCCTTCAAGATCGGTCTCAAGGCTGGTGGAGACCTGCTCCCCGGCCACCAGCCAGCGTCGCTTCCGCACCCGGACTCCCGTCTGGGGATTTCCGCCCAGACGCAGGCGCAGGGCGCCGGTTTCTTCGACCATCAATTTCTCTCCGAGACGCTCCCAAGAGCATCCCAGGGACCAGGGCAATGGTCCGCTCCTCTGGACGATCCCGCATTCGACCGACTTCAGCGGCAGGTCCGTCATGGAGAACAACCGGGCCTGGCCGGCCCCGACCCAAAGTCCCCACCCGTTTCCCTCCGGTGGTTCGTGATCCATGGTTTCAGTCGCCGGGTCCCGCGGCCCGGGCCGGGACAGGATGAACGCCATGTCCCGGGGATTCAGCAGCCAGCCGTCGGCGAAATCCCGCAGCCCTTCGCTGTAGACCGCGGTATGCCTGGAAGCGATGACGATGGCCATCAAGAAGACGATCAGGACGGAAATGGTCTCCCACAACGGAGAGGGCCGGCCCATCACCGGATCACCATGAGGACTTTTTCACGGGCCAAACCGTGGGAAAACCGGTTCCGGACTTCCAACAGCACCACGTATCCTCCCGGCCCGGCCGGGCGACCCTGGTCATCCCGGCCGTCCCACAGCAGGTCGCGGGGACCTGCGCCCAGGTTCTCCCCGCCGAGGTCCCGCACCAGGCAACCCCACAGATCGAACACTTGCAATTCCCACCCTGTCTGTTCCCCGGAAAGCGTGAACAGGAAATGGACGCTTGAGACGCCTGCGGCTGGATCAAGGATCCGTGGCTGGATCGTGAATCCCGGTTGGATGACCCCAGCCATGGCAACACTGTTGGAACAGCCGGGGGTCGAACCGGTCACGGCTGTACACGGTGCCCAGTTGGACGCACCTGGATTCCGGGGGATCGGCGCGAGCCTTTCCAGGGACAGGCCCGGCTCGCTCTCGCCCCCGACCAGGGTGCCTTGACCGCCGATGGTCAGATGGTCGATCACGTGGCCCGCCGGATTCGCCAGATAGAGGCGGTCCGCGAAATTCCTTTCCCCGGTAGGCGTGTTGTTCAGGGTGGGCCAACCCCCCAGGTCCCGCTGGCGGGCGATAGCCAGTTCAGGTCGGCAACCGGTGACCGCCCCATGCGCCTGGTTGTCCAGATGCCATGCGGCCAGGGCGAGAGAGTCCTCGGTCAGAACCAGGAATCCTCCCGGTTCCAGCCTGAGCTCGGGCAACGACCGCCAGGCGCCGTCTTCGTCGCGCAGGGAGTACCCTGTCAGGTCGACGCCCCGGTCACTTCCCACGACGATTTCCACCCATTCACCCTGGCCCTGCCGGGGAACGGCCAGCACTTCGTTGAGGATCACATTCCCGGGTCCCACCTGGAGCGAGGCCGGAAACAGGATCAGAGTGTCCGGACCCGCGGGAAGAGGCACCAGGATCTCGAGAGGCAGAAGCCCCCCGTGCGGCGGTTCGAGAATCCAGCTTATCCTCCGTTCCTGGTCAACGGGAAGCTGGTCCAGCAGGGAGCCGTGATCCCCACCTCCGACCCTGAGCAGAATGCTCCCCACCGGAAAGGTCTCGGTCCCGTTGTTGAGTATTTCCAGGGTAAACCGGACCCGCATCGACACCCGGTCCACGGTTGGCGGATCCAACTCCCAGGCGACCACCTTCAGGGAAAAGGGCAAAAAGTTGGGAGCACCCGGCGTGGGCTCCGCCAGGACGAAATCGGTACGGTTGTCTTCCGTGTCCCGGCCGTCGGGCCGTCGCGACAACGACTGCCCGGGAGCGATTTTCGCGGGGTCTCCCTCCTTCATGGCCGGGTCCGTGAGGGGGCCGTAGCCCACCAGATCCAGGACGGCCTCCCCCCGGACCAGCCGCACGGCGTCCGGACCGTTCTGCAGTCCGAGGTAAACCTCCGCCTGGCCGGCCGGATCACCCAACCAGTTCCTGTCCACGATCAGGAACCTCTGGCCCGGCGCCAGTAGGAACTCCAGGGTTCCGGTCCAGCGGGTCGTCCAGACGGCTCCCTCGGCCCCATTGGCGAATTGCAGAGACACCCCCGCCAGGGATTCGGACCCTGGGCCGGTATTCAGCAATTCAACGAACTCGCGACCCCCGTCGCTGCCTGCCGGATCAGGAAGGAATTCGTTGATGACCAGGGCCGCCCAGGAGACGCGAGGAAGGACGATCATGGCCAGGTAGGGAATAACCCTGACCAGCCAATGACGACCCACACCACCCCTCAGAGATGTCTCAGGGGTCTCCTGAGAGGAATCCATGGCAGTCACGCATTCCGGGAGGAAAAATGGGGAATCTCAGGGAGGAAACCGTCCGGTCAAACCGGAAAAAGATGATTGTTCAAAGCAGGCCGTTACGGCGCCTGAGGAACCACTCCAGTCCCAGGAGGACTGTCACCAGGCCAAGGAAGGGCCATCCTGACCAGAAATCCAACCGATTCCTGAAGGCCACATCTTCCCCGCTCCAATCCTGGGCCAGAAGGTCGTCAAACAGCTCGGTTCTGGTGCCGGGAGAGGCGGCCATGAAGAATCTGCCGCCACCCTTGGCCGCCATCTGAACCAGGCGCCGGCGTTCCATCCGAACCTGGGTGGACTCGATGGAATGCCCGGAGACCACAAGGGTTTCGACCTTACCGGTGACCGGCGGATCGCCCTCGCCAACCAGTTGGACGAAGTACCGTCCGGGCGGCAGGGGCGGCAGCGCCACTTCGGCAAAACCGGAGGCCCGATCCGTGCGGGACAGGGCAAAAGTCCGGACCCGGTTGGAATCGGCTCCAGCCGCATCCTGACGCAATTGAAGTGACAGCTTCCGGTCCAGCACGGGACGACCCCGCATGTCCCGCCACTGGGCGGCCAGCTTGATCCTTTCCCCTTCCTGGAAAAAGGTCTGACGGCCCGTGAACACCAGGCCCGAATTCTCTTCTCCGGCGGCAGTCCAGACCAGGAGGTTCCGCAGCAGGCGTCGCCCGGGGGAATCATCTCCGCCCAGCCCGGATCCGGCAGGGGCGGCGGTCGCCTGGCCAAGATCCCAGAAGGCCAATTCCCAAAGGTTGCGCCCCCCGAACCAGGCGACCCGGCCCTCGCCCAATTCGTTGATGACCAGCAGGGCCGGCTCTGCCCCGGCCGCGGCATTTTCCCGGCGCCGCCCCGTCATGAGTACCATGGTTCCGGACCTGGTCCCGGTCTCCACCATCCGCCGCAGGGGCGGCAGGGTCACCAGCCCCATCCCAGCCATCATTTCCCGGGAGTCCTGTAGACCCTCCAGGATGGGATGTCCCGCCTGGGACGAGACCACCGAGGCGAACAGGGGACCGTTGCTCCAGCGCCAGCCGGTGACCTGGACGGGCAGCATGCTCGCCAAGGATGACGGCGGCGCAACCGGCCCCTCCGGTCCGCCGGCTCCCGCACCCGGGATCACCAGCAGCCCCAGCCCATCTTCCACCGCCGCCCGCAGCGGTTCCCAGTCCAGACCCGTCAGGGCTCCCGCCCAGTCGGATATGACGACTCCGTCCCAGGCTGACCAGCCGGCCGGATCGGCGGGTGTGGTCCATGACACCAGGCTGTCAGCAAAGACCAGACCGTCCGCGGTAGGAAAGACAACCGCAAGATTGATTCTTTCCTCGCTTGCGGCGGCTTGGGTGAGAAAACGCACATCCCAGCCGGGTGACCCGGTCAACAGGAGCAGACGGGACCTCCCCTTCCGCACGTCAATGCCGAGGGACGCCCTGTTGTTGTCGAGGAAACGCTCGTTGTCCAGGGCGGAGATCTCCAGCCGGTATATCTGGAATCCGTCCTCTCCGGGTTTGAAAGCCAAGGAGACGGGCACGACCCGATCGGCGACCGGCAAAACCACCTCGGCCACCACACCCTCTTCACCCACCAGGCGTGCCTGCAGGAAGGAGCCGACGGATCCCTCGGCGAAACGATGATCCACCGCGAATTCCACCAGCACTTCGTCGCCTTCATAGGCCGTATCGGGATAGCGCAGATCCTTGATGACCCGGTCCGCGGAACCCAGGGGATCCCCCACCCCGACCACACTGAGGGAGGTGGTCACGACTCCTCCCTGAACAGCCTCACCGCCGAACAAACCGTCGGTTCCGAGTTGGCGATTGCCCACCGTGGAGCCCCGGGTCTCCTGGCCGTCGCTGATCAGGACCATGGCGCGGACGGAACGGCCGACCATTCGATCCCGGGCCTGTCGCATGAGTCCGGCGAGATCAGTGCCGTGGCTGGAAGGAGGAGGAATGACCGGGTCCTCCAACCGGAACCCGCGGACGGGATTCAGACCGTTGCCCCGCAGGAAAACCACCTCCACCGGCGGTTCGTGTCCGGAAAAGATCGAATCGAGCGATGCCGCCCAGGACAGGGCGCCTTCCCATCTGCTGCCCGGATCGGCCCCCGTCCCTCTCGCCTGATCATGGTGGTCGCGAATCGCCATGCTGCCCGAATCCTCGATCACCACCAGGAGTTCGGCAGGCACCCGCTCATTCCTCAACAAGGAAAATACCGGACCGGCGATGGCCGCCACCAGCAGGATGAAGACGGCCGAACGAAGGATCCCCAGGGTCCGGCGCAACCCACCCGGAGGGCGGGGAATGGTCCTGTCATAGGCCCAAAGGGTCCAGAAAACGGCCCCCACCGCTACAATGAGCAACAGGGGCCACATCCAGGCGGGGGTTGACCAGTGAACACCCACCGACAGCTACTTTCCGGCTTCGAGTTTTTCCCGGACCACGACCTGCGCCGCGGCCAGCCGGGCGATGGGCACCCGGAAGGGGGAACAGCTCACGTAATCCAGGCCGACCTTGTGACAGAAGGCCACCGAGCTGGGGTCGCCCCCGTGCTCGCCGCAGATGCCGAGGTGAAGATCCGGGTTCGTCTGCCGCCCCTTGACCACCGCCATCTCCACCAACTGGCCCACACCGGCCTGGTCCAGCTGCTGGAAGGGATCGCTGGGCAGGATGCCCAGTCTGATGTACTCGGGCAGGAACACGCCCGCGTCGTCCCGGCTGTACCCGAAGGTCATCTGGGTCAGGTCGTTGGTGCCGAAGCTGAAGAAGTCCGAGACCTCGGCCATCCGGTCGGCCATCAGGGCGGCGCGGGGAATTTCGATCATGGTGCCGACCAGAAAATCAATTTTCTGATCCATCTGCTCCATGACCTCATCGGCCACCCGGAGGCTCATCTGCCGTAGGTCGCCCAATTCGCGCTGGGTCCCGGTCAGCGGAATCATGATTTCCGGTTGGACGTCCACACCCTCTTTCTTGACCACGACGGCGGCGGCGATGATGGCCTCGACCTGCATCTCGTAGATCTCCGGGTAGGTCAGACCAAGCCGGCAACCCCGGTGACCCAGCATGGGATTACTCTCGTGGAGGGATTCCACTTTTCGCTGGATGGCCTCCAGGGACACACCCATCTCCTTGGCCAGGGCCTCCTTCTCCACCAGTTCGTGGGGCAGGAATTCATGCAGCGGGGGATCCAAAAGCCTGATGGTCACCGGCAGCCCGTCCATGGCGCGGAAAATGCCCTCGAAATCTTCCTGCTGCATCGGCTTGATCTTGACCAGGGCGGCGCGGCGGGCCTCCACGTCGTCGGCCAGGATCATTTCACGCATCTTCATGATGCGGTCCTCGCCGAAGAACATGTGCTCGGTCCGGGTAAGCCCGATGCCCTGGGCGCCGAATTCGATGGCCTGGCGCGCGTCGTGCGGGGTGTCGGCGTTGGTCCTCACCTTCAGCCGCCGGGTCTCGTCCGCCCATCCCATGATCTTCTGCAGGTTGGGGTCATCCAGGTGCGGGGGCACCAGGGGCGGCGAGCCGGCGATCACGGTGCCGTCGGTGCCGTTGATCGTGATGCTGTCCCCCGTCTTGAAGGTCCGGCCGCCGATCGTCATCTCTTCCTTGGCGGTATCGACGAACAGATCGCCGCAGCCGGCCACACAGGGTTTGCCCATACCGCGGGCCACCACGGCGGCGTGGCTGGTCATCCCGCCCCGGCTGGTCAGGATCCCCTGGGCCACGTTCATCCCGGCGATGTCCTCGGGACTTGTTTCCCGGCGCACGAGCAATACCTTGCGGCCCTCCTCGACGGCGGCGACGGCTTCCTCGGCGCTGAAGACGACCTCACCCTGGGCCCCGCCCGGCGAGGCGGGCAGGCCGACGCCGAGCACCTTGATCTGGGCGTCCGGATCGATCTGGTCGTGGAGAAGCTGGTCCAGGTGCTCCGGTTCGACCAGGAGCAGGGCCTCGTCCGTGGTCACCAGACCCTCGGCCTGCATCTCGGCGGCGATGCGGATGGCCGCTACCCCGGTACGCTTGCCGTGTCGGGTCTGCAGCATCCACAGCCGGCCGTCCTGGATCGTGAATTCCACATCCTGCATGTCCTTGTAGTGCTCTTCAAGGCGGGTGCGGATTTCATCCAGGGCGGTGTAGGCCTCGGGCATGGCCTCCTCGAGGGTGGGCAGGGTCTTGGCCTCGTTGCCCGGCGGCAGAAGATCGCGACCGGCGTTGTTGAGTTGCTGGGGTGTCCGGGTGCCCGCCACGACATCCTCACCCTGGGCGTTTATCAGGAACTCGCCGTAGAAACGATTATCACCCGAGGAAGGGTCGCGCGTGAAGGCCACGCCGGTGGCGGAATCCTCGCCCATATTGCCGAACACCATGGCCTGAACATTGACGCCCGTACCCCAGTCCCCCGAAATCCGATGGATGCGCCGGTACTCGATGGCCCGCTTGGCGAACCAGCTCTCGAAGACCGCGCGAATGCCGCCCCACAGCTGTTCGAAGGGATCGACCGGGAACGCCTGGCCGGTTTCGCTCTGGACGATACCCTTGAAGTTGGTGATGAGCTCCTTGAGATCGTCAACGGAAAGTTCGGTATCGAGCTTGACGCCCCGGCTGGCCTTGAGTTCGTCGATGGCATGTTCGAACAGATGGCTGTCCGCCCCCATCACGACGTCGCCGTACATCTGGATCAAACGACGGTAACTGTCGAAGGCGAACCGGTCGTTGCCGCCCTGAGCGGCCAGCCCCTGCACCGTGTCGTCATTCAGGCCGAGGTTCAACACGGTGTCCATCATGCCGGGCATGGAAACGCGGGCGCCCGAACGCACGGAAAACAGCAGAGGATCCGCGGGATCGGCGAACTTCTTGCCCATGACCGCCTCGACCTTGCCGAGGGCCTCCTTGACGTCGGCCTTCAGGGCATCGCTCAGATCGGATGTCGCCTGAAACTCGATGCACTGCTCGGTGGTCACGGTGAAACCGGGAGGAACCGGTATGCCCAGGTTTACCATTTCCGCCAGGTTCGCGCCCTTGCCACCCAGCAGGTTTCTCATGCCGGCATGCCCGTCAGCCTGCCCGTCTCCGAAAAAATACACCCTCTTGCCGCTCATGATCACTCCCAGGATTGAAGAAGGAATTCAGCTTGCCCGGCCGGGAATGGATCCCGGCGGCCGGCCGCCCCGGATTTCGTGTTGGGCGGAAGCCCGACTGAAAGGTAGCACCGCAAGGCCCGTGTCGGTAGAAAAAACGAGGACCCGGCATCCATCTACCGGGCCCCCATCGATCGGGCGCCGCCATCGGGCCGATTGTGCCTGCAAACCCTAGCGGATCACCACCAGGCGTCCCCAGTAATCGTCCTTCTCCGGAATCTCCACCTTATAAAGATACACCCCGGAAACAATCGACTCACCCGAGTCGTTGAGCGTGTTCCAGTGCATGTTGCCCTCCTTGATATTCTACGGCCCGATATCGATGATCCGGTCACCCGCGGTTGTGAAGATCAACACCATCGAACCCTTCTCCAGTTTCGCGAAGGTCACGCCGCCGCCCTCGGCCTCGGGGAATCCCGCCCCCATGCGCAGGGGGTTCGGGAACACGTAGATCTCTTCATCCTTCCCGAATTCATCGACGGAAATGGGTTGATTGATCTGGATCGGGGAATTGTTACCCTCCCCCTGGAAAACCGAGAAAACCGAGATGCCGCCGTATTCGATCTGGTCGCCCATGTACCGCGCCGAAAAGATCATATCATTCGTATTGTTCTCCGCGGTCGTCAGGGCCGTGTTGCCGTAGTCGAAGCTGGTCACCGAGTAGTTGTAGGTGAATCCGTTGTAGATCTCTTCGTCGAAGAACCGGACAATACCGGGGTCGTCCAGGTTGAAGCAGGCGGCCCGCTTGGCGGCAAAGCAGTTGGGCACGACCACGATGTTGACATCCCCGCAATAACCCTCGAAACAGTCCTCGGGATTGACCCGGTCATAAAGGCCGAGCAGGGTCATCTCCACCTGCCTAGGACTGTATTCCTCCTCTTCCAATTCCTCCTCTCCCTCCTCTACCCCCTTGCCCTCACCGAGTCCCCTCCAGACCGCCCAACCCTGGAAGGTCTGGCAGACCAGCTTGAACGAATCGAACGCGTGGAACGACCCGCTGGAAAAGGTGATGTCCAGGCCCAGATCCAGACTGCGAAGTTCAGCGGAGGTGATGGTGCTGTAGGTTTCGGTCAGGGAAATAGGTGTGTCGGGGATGTACATCCCACCACCCCAGGATCCCATGGTCAGATCCCCGCTGCCGGTGGCGTCGGCCAGCAGGAAATGCCCTTTGTTGATCACCGGCTGCGAGGCGAAATGCTCCCAGGTGGCCCCGGAATCGGTGCTGCGCAGCAGGGAATATTTGTTTTCGAGGACAAAGATGGTTCCCGGGGTACCGGTCAGACGGATCATGGTCAAAGCCAGGATTTCCCCCCGATTGCCGGGCTGGATGGAATCGCCCACCAGCACCCAGGTAGCGCCCCCGTCGGAACTGCGGTAGAGGCCCTTCTGCATCACGCCCATTAGCATGGTCTGTGGCGAGACATCGTCGTAGAGCACGTCCAGGCCGGAATTGACCCACGCTCCTGTATTATCGGGCCCACCCGGAACGACAAGGTCCCCATTGAGGTCATGCCAGTCCCCGCCTCCGTTGAAACTTTCGTAAGCTCCGTGGAACTGAAGCGCCGCGATAACCGTGTCCGGGTGGTCCGGATGGAAACTCAGGGCGTTGATGACGGGCAGAATCAAATCCGAGCCGGGGACATCAAGGTTCTCCGGAACGAGGAAATCGGATCTGGCGAAGCTCGCTCCTTTGTCCTCGGAGATGAAGAGGCCGAAGGTGTTGACGAAAGCGAACACCCTGTTCCCCGACCACTCCAACACGTTGACCCGGAATATCGTCGGCATATCGGCATAGCCGGGATCGAATTCCACGGTCCACTGTTCAAAGGTATCTCCCCCGTCCGTGGTGACGAAAAGTCCGTCACGGGCCGTACCCACGGCGAACACTTTATTATTATCCGACGGATCCGGGGAAACCGCGATGCTCGTGATCAGCTTGGTCTCGTCGAACCACTCGGCTGCGATCCGTGTCCAATCGGCGCCGTCATACGTGAACAGCCCGACCGGATCCGACTCCGCGGTCACACCCCTCGAAAAACCCGCAACCATGAACCCACCGGACCCGGCGGCCAGGGCCACGGTGTTGGCCTGCATCCAGTACATGGGCAACTGGCTGTTGTGCTGTGTCCAGCCGCTGCCGTCTTCGCTGTACCGCCAGATGCCGCCGTTGTTGGCGAGGTTCAGTTTGCCGCCGATGTTGCCGTAGGTTTCCGGCCCCTCGTTCGACCAGGTCACGATGATGTTCGAGGGCTGGGCGGCGCCGATGACCCCCTCGTTTTCGGATCTGAAATTGAAAACCCGGTCGACCCGGTCACCGAATCCGCCGGTTACCCCGACCTCGAAGTCGAGGTCATCGGTGTTCTTGAGGCTGAAGCAGGTGGCCTCGTTCAAATCCAGGTCGGGCCAGGAGATTGTCAATCCCACCCGACCTTCGGTTTCGAGCTTGAGATCGAGACTCCCCGGGGGGGGGGAAATCAGGTAAAGGGAATCTGCGGCGCAGGCTTCATCCGGAGTCTGGGCCAGAGCGAATCCGACCTGCAGTAATTGCATGACTAGTACAAAACCCACGGCCGTTGTCCGGGCAGTGGGGAACCGCCTCGCCAATACGCGTCCACCGTTCATTCATTCCTGCCTTTCCCTTGCCTGCACTGAATGATCCCGGGGCAGCCGTCGGTGGCCGCCCCCCGGGGATCGCGAGTTAGGGGTTGATCGTGAGACCGAAGTATTTCAGCACCCAGCGGATGGCCTTCCGGGAATCATTCTCGTCGAAACGGTAGGGATCGAAGCCCCAGTACACGTCGGCCTTCCGCACCGGTTTATCGACAAAATTCTTGTAGGACATGAAGCCATAGACCATGTCGTTGGTCCTGGAACTGGAACGATCCCGACCTTCATAGCTGCTCAGGCCGAGCCTGCCACAGCCATCGTCGAGTTCATTGTCGGTGTAGCGGCTCTGGGGCCAATCCAGTTCTGGTGGATCGGCATTCCACCGCAATTCCCGCAGCCAGTCGAACCGCGAGATGCCCCGGAACATGGGTTCGACGCACATGCCACCGGGCGCTTCCAGCACATCACACTCCTGTAAAACGATCTGGTCGGAGCGGGAACTGATGTTGGTGTCGTAGAACTCGTCCCAACCGAATTGAAAATTGAAGTATGAGTTGATGAGTTCCAGGGTGTCGGCCCGCGCAGCAACCACATCGCGCCAGTCGATTACCTGATTGGTGAACATGGTGTCGGCGATCACGCCGGGACCAATGGCGTGATTGGACTTGAAGGCCGGATCAAGGACCACGCCCTTCAAACCTACGCAGTCCACTTTTCGTTCGAACTTGGCCCTTTTGTCCCGGCCGTAAATGGTCTTGTTTGCGGGCGAGGTCCAGTCGATGACCGCGATTCCGGCCGTGGCGTAGGGATACATCAGGGGACCGCGTTGCACCCGTTCCCCGTCCGGCCTTTCGACGGTGCCGAAACCGGTGATGTAATTCGTTCCATCGACCGAGAAAAATGTTTGGCGGGAGTCGAAGATCATGGGCACCATGTAATTGGAAAGTGCCTCGAGGAAGGATTCCATGCTCCTGGCGCCGACCAGGAAGAAGTTCCCGCCGCGTTCCTGATAGGGGGCCAACCAGACGAACTTGTCGACGCCGCTCCGGGCCCGGAACTCCTGGAACATACGCTGATCTCCAGCGGCCTCCGCGTAACAGAGCACCACCTTGTAATTGACAAGGTCGGAGTACTTCACCAAATCGGTGTGATCCTTCCAGTCCCGGCCCTCCCAGTTGATGCCGGCCACACCGCCGGAACCGTCGGCCAGGAAGTGCCAGTAAGGATTGCGGAATTCTTCCGAGTTCCGGGGATTCCCACTCTGGTCGATCCAGTTGTTGGTCAGGCCTTGCCCCGGATCGGCCACCTGATCGAGGACCAGGATCTCCAACTGGTTTTCCTCCGACACGAAGGGCACGACCTGCAGCCGCCAGACAATGAACCGGACCTGTTTGGAGTCATCCTCGACGCGCAGGGTGAAAGTATGGAGCCCATCCTGGAATGATCGTTCGGTGGCGAAGAGATTCTGTTTCGAAAGGCCCGGCGGGACGGCCCAGCCGGGATCATTGGCGTCGTTCTTGTCGATCAGATCCCAGCCGTGCCGGTAGGACACGATTTTCCCGTTGTAGTCGTCGGCGTTGGCCGTCCAGATGAAGTTAAGAGGCTGCCCACCGGCGATTTCATTGAATGACGTTGCGAAGCCGGACGGACCCAGGAACGGTTCGGACAGAAAAATTGTGGGCGTAAAACCGCTATTCCTGACCTTGAAGTTGCCCACCTCGCGCTGGTATCCCATGCCGACACTTACGGCGCCCGCCGTATCCCGGACCTGCAAGGCGAACAGGAAGTATTCCCCGTTCGGCTGATCGGGAAACTGGACCTTCCGATCCTCCTTCAGGGGAGCGTAACCAATCCAGGGAGTCCAATCCGGATCTTCGAAGTCGAGGATCCCATCACCGTATAGGCCATATAAGTACGGATTCCAGATATACTCGGGCTCACCCGTGGATGAGGTGTCGAACTGGGCCGATTTCCACAGGAAACGGACCTGGGTGGGAACCTTGAGATCGAAATCCGAATCCGTCCCCTCCCAGCCGATATTGACCGAGGTCGGCACGGACTGGGCAGCCGAGTTGTTCAGGTTGGGATATATGACACGGCAGGTCGGCACGATGGTGGTCGAGGTGAAGGAGATATAGGCCGGTGTGGGATCGACCGCACCCTTGTCGTCAACCGCCCGAATAAAAACGGAATGGGTCCGGAAACTGCGGGGCTTCGAGTGCTCGTCCCGTGGGAATCCCTGCTGATCGGCCAGGACCAGGAAGGTCGTGTCGTTGGCCGCGGTGAAACGCCAGGGATGCAGTACGGCGCCCGTCAGCGGATCGATGGTCAGGGTATCGCGGGGGCTGATCCCGTCGGTTCCGTTGTTGCTGATCTTCCATTCGTAACCCACGATGAGGCCGTCGGGATCGGAACCGGTCCAGTTCAGATCTACGGCGAAGCTCGCCTCCAAAAGAGTAGGCGGCTGACCGGTGATGCGGGTGTCCGGCCGACTGTTGGGCAATTTCACCCCACTCAGATCGGTATTCGTGGAACAACCCGCGGCGAGGACCAGAAGGACGGTCGCCACAATAGCAGAAAAACGCCTGATCATTGAGATACTCCTAGGTCCACTGGTCACCATTAGAACCCTGCCGGTTCATGACATTCGAATTCCTCTTTCAGGGTTTCGACGATGATCCGGAAATACTGCGAGACCGGCTGACTATCCAGGCTGGACATGGCCCCGGGTGAGATATCCAGGTCAAGCTGGATCCCCGGGATGATGTTGTCGGATTTGAGAGTGCAATCACGCCAGGACATGCCGGCCGGAAGTTCAGCCACGGAGGGCCGGACTTGGCGGAAGAAGTTGAACCGGGCGGGTCTGATCGGGGCAAAACCGCACTGGGTCTGATCCATCGCGACCGCCTGCACGCGCCCCTTGCCGAACTGCTTGGTGGCGTCGTTGAAGACCCTTTCGCGCATTTCCTCGTCCTCGATGCCCACGATGTACCGCAGGGTGACATCCTTGAAGTCTTCCACGCCCAGAAGAATCAGGTCGCGCGGCACCGCCACCTCGACGGATATCTTCCACAAGCCCGTCGCGGAATCGACTTCCAGGCCGGTGCGGTTGGACGCCCTGCCCCAGGTCGGCTGCTTGAGGTCGTCGTTTCCGCCGCCGTCCCTGATCTGGTTGAAGGGATCGCATACATAGTCGACCTGATAAGCCCAGGCCATCATGCGCCGATCCTTGCGCTCCCAGCGTTCGCGGACGTCATCGAGACCGTGCAGCAGAATCTCCATCTGGTAGAGATTGGCCTGGATCTCGAAATTCCGCGCCCCGGCCTGGCCCGATTCGGACACCACCCGGACGAAGCCCGTGGACTTGTCCACCAACATGAAGACCTCCCGGATGAACTGGAGGTCGTCGTCGCCGAAGCCGTTTTCGGTGATCCGCAGGACCTTCGTGTCCCCGAAACAGGGATGGGCTTCGACTGTGGCGGCGGAGGTGTCCGCCACGCACTCGAGAGTCTCGTCGAACTCCGAGGGGGTCGAGGATTTCGGCAATACCTCGATACACTGGATGCAGGGAGGATACCCCACGTCGAAATTCAGCGAGGAGGGAGAACCGTCCTTGCGGCCGTGCTCATCGACGGCCTGCATGTTGATGGTGAAGGTTGTGGAGGGTCCGGTCAGGAAGCCCAGGGTGTCCGCGTACCAGCAGGTGTCGCAGGTGGCGTCCCAGGGCGGGTCGGTGTTCAGGGCGCTCGACTCCGAACTGAAGCGGAAATTGCCGCCGAAGAAGTTTTGGCGATCTCCTTGGAGGAACCCGGAGACCCCGATCTTGAAATTGGTGTCGAGTTTGTTGTCCTTGGGATTGTCCCTGGCCAGGGCCTTGACCACCACGTAGGTGCGGTCGGGGATCAGGTCGCCCGACTGGAAGGGATAATGCGTCTGGGTCGCATCGTTCAGGAGAATGTAGTATGGATAGGATTCGGGATCCTCGGGGTGGGCCCAGTCCGTCTCCCCATCGAGCATGATGGTCTCGGGATCGAAATTGACCACGAAGGTGAACGGCCGCATGAAGTTGGAGACTTCCACGCCGGAGACGTCGATGGAATTGACCTCCATGTTCACCGCCCCGCTGGGCAGAAGCTTTTCGAAGACTCCGCCGTCCGGGGTCTCGTTCCTGAAGATGAGATCCTGAATGGGAGGCAGCAGGTTCCCGTTCCGGTCATGGAGCACGAAGACGGAGAAGCTGTCGCCCGTGGCTTCGTTGTACTTCCGCGGCATCCAGCAATCCTCCAGGGATGGCACGCAGTTGCCGCCGAGATCGCCCATCAGCCGGTACTTGAAGCCGAGCATCCCGTCCATCATCGGGGGGTCCTCAACATCCCGGTAATCAGGCACCGTATCAACCAGGGCCAGGGCCTTGCGGCTGTAGCCGCGGATGTTGGGGGACACACCTTCCCAGTGGACGTGGTAGCGCACGCCGAAACCGACGGTGTCCGCCTGTCCCAGGGGCACTGCGATCATCGAGTCATTCACGACCTGGAAGAAGGTGATGATGGGGTTGCCGAGGGTATTGCTGAAAAAGTGCAGCCGAGCCGGAGTCCGGTCGAAATCACCGTAATCGTCCACGGCCACCATGTGCAGGGTCATATCGTAGGAGGGCGCCTCCCCCTGGTCGATCCTGAAGTTGAAAATGGAGTCGGTCTTGGTGGTCCAAAACCCGATTTCCATTGTCGAGGCGTCGAGAGCCGGGTTGAAACGCACATCTTCCTCGTCGTCGGTCGTGTCATCGTCCTGGACAGAGGTGTCGGTCAGGGCCCAGATGAACCTTTCCACCCTGCCGTCCACATCCGAACCATACCAGAAAACGTGGAAACGGTAGTACCCCCCGCCGTCTTCCAGGGGAGCGCCGATGATGAAGGTTTCAGGGGCCTTGTTGACGACCACGGCTTCCGGCTGGAAAGCGCGACACCCGGTCAGGACCAGCACGGCCAGAGCTGCCCCGAAAAGCAGCCTGGTAACGGATTCTCGCCTGTTTCTCATACTGGTCTGCGCCCCCTCGGAAGCATTTTTCGAGACTTCTGGTTTTTTGCGCCACTCTGGTGGGACTGGCGGCGCCAACCCTTCCGGCCAACGGGTCCAGGCCTGGGGAGGGTTTGATTTTTCAGCTTCTGAAATATAGGGATTCGGTCCCGCCGGTGTCAACCTCAAGGTTGGCAGAAATCCCGTGTCGATACGGGATTTCCCCGAATCCGAGGAAGGGCGACAGGAAGACAAACAAAACGGGAGCGGCCCCGAAGGGCCGCTCCCTAACAGCGACTGCTGAAGAGATCCCGAAGGATCCTACTTCACCAGAGCCATCTTATGGACCTTGACTTCACCGCCGGTCCGGGCCTCGTAGAAGTAGACACCGGAGGAGACGCTGGAACCATGGTTGTTGGTGCCGTCCCAGACGATGGACTGGTCCGCGCCCATGGGCCGGGTGCCATCGATCAGGGTCTTGACCAAATGTCCGCGCACGTTGTAGATGCTCAGCTTCAGATGACCAGCCTTGGGCATCGAATACTTGATCGTCGTGCTCGGGTTGAAGGGGTTCGGATAGTTGCTGGTCTGGAACGTGATGCCAGGCACGTCGACACTGGACACGTTACCGGGATCACCAGCAATACCGAAGTAAGCCAGGACGCGTTCCAGCAGGCGGGCGCGCGCCGGAAGGGCGTTGCCGTTCTTGGTGCCGTCCGGATCCGTGTAAACATACATCAGATCATAGGGCATCGAGATGACCTTTTTCTCGGTCAAACCCGGATCGATGATGTTCAGTGAGGCCGCCGAGAAATCGTACGTGCCGGCACCATCATTATCGAGGAATTGCGCAAGGCGGCTGGCGCCTGCATCGGCTTTCACACCGTCGA
>CBDURF010000049.1:0-21443 GCA_965369705.1 uncultured bacterium | reverse complement strand
TGGACGCATCCCGTCAAGCCCAGGGCGACCAGGGTGACGGCGGCAAGCATGGCGAATTTCTTCATGATCCCTCCGGATCCTCTTGAGTGGTGATGCCCGGATTCTCCCGGGTTGCCGAGATCTGCATTTCATGCTACTCAAAGGAGGCTCATAAAACAACCTTGAGACCAATCAAAAGTTCCGGCCCGACCCGGGGTCCGCCAGGAGGGAATAACGCATGTCCGCAGACCACGCCAAACCGTCCTGTTTCAAAGCGTACGATATCAGGGGCGTCGTGCCCGCCGAGTTGGACACCGACCTGGCCTACCGGATCGGGTTGGCCACGGTCCGGTTTCTCGGGGCGGGCAGGATGATCGTGGGCCGTGATTGCCGCCTGAGCAGCGCGGAACTGTGTGACGCCGTGACCCGGGGGCTGACCGATGCGGGGGCCGACGTCCTGGACATCGGGCTGTGCGGAACCGAGATGGTCTACTACACGACCTTCGCCCGCGAACTGGACGGCGGCATCATGGTCACGGCCAGTCACAACCCCATGGACCACAACGGCATGAAACTGGTCCGGGATGAGGCCAAACCCATCAGCGGGGACAGCGGGCTGGACACCATCGGGGCCGCGGCCCTCGGTGGCGACCTGGAGCCGGCCGCGGCCAAAGGCAAGGTCACGACCGAGGATATCCTGACCGAATACGTGGAGTACCTGGTCGGGCAGGTGGATGTCGGCCGCTTCAAGCCGCTGAAGATCGTGGCCAACGCCGGCAACGGCTGCGCGGGCCCCGCCGTGGCTGCGCTCGCGAAGCACCTGCCCTGCGAGATCATCCCGGTTTTCGACGAGCCCGACGGGACCTTTCCCAACGGCATCCCCAACCCCCTGCTGCCGGAAAACCGCAGCGTTACGGCCGAGGCTGTGCGCAAGCACGGCGCCGACCTGGGTCTGGCCTGGGACGGGGATTTCGACCGCTGTTTCTTCTTCGACGAAAACGGCGCCTTCATCGAGGGCTATTACCTGGTGGGATTGCTTGCGGCGGCCAGTCTGCGAAAACATCCGGGCGCGGGCATCGTCCACGACCCCCGCCTGATCTGGAACACGATCGACATGGTGGAAAAGGCGGGCGGGCGCCCCCTCATGAACAAGACCGGCCACGCCTTCATGAAGGAGCGCATGCGCGCCGAGGACGCCGTCTACGGCGGCGAGATGTCGGCCCACCACTACTTCCGGCAGTTCTCCTACTGCGACAGCGGCATGCTGCCCTGGCTGCTGGTCGTGCAGGAGATGTCCGCCACCGGACATCCCCTTTCCAATCTGGTACGATCCATGCAACAGGCTTACCCTGCCAGCGGGGAGATCAACCGGCGCCTTGCCGACCCCGACGCGGCCCTGAGCGAGATCGAAAAGAAATACCGCGACACCGCGGTGGGAATCGACCGCACCGACGGCTTGTCCCTGGATATGGGCCGGTGGCGCTTCAATCTGCGCAAAAGCAATACCGAACCCGTGATACGGCTGAACGTGGAGTCCCGGGGCGACCCCGCGCTCATGGAGGAGAAGACAACCGAGATCCTGGAAATTCTTGATCAATAAGCATTTGGTGTTGCAACAACGGGTCCGGCATTTACATTGATGGTGGTTTTCGGCGGGCACTCAGACCAAGGATGATTATGTCATGAGCCATCCCCTGACTCATCCAGTACACAAGTTCTACATCCCGGTCATGGGGACCGGTTTCACAATCGACACCCCCATGAAGGTGGCGCGCTACGGCATTTCATCGGTGATCTCCCTGGTGGACGACATGCTCATCGAACAGATGCGCAAGCGCCTGAGCAGCACCGCGGGGCGCGAGTACGTGGAGATCCCCGAGTCGGCTGATGATTCGCGCGCCAGCCGCATCACCTCGTACCTGAACATGATGGACGAGATGATCGAAGGTCAGATGGAGAAACTGCGGAGTTCCCTTTTCGAGGCCGGCAGCGAGATCACGCGCTACTTCGAGATGTTGCCTGAATCTCCGTTGAAGACCATGTACAACAAGATGCAGGCGGTCCGCGATCCGGCAGAAAGGGCTCGTCTTCAGCAGCAGTTGCGGGAGAGGATCACGTCTGGGGCCATAGATGTGAACATCATGACCAAGCTCGACCGCGATCGCATGAGCAAGGGCCAGTTGTTGCCGCCGGTATTCTCCGACGCCATGAGTGCACTGCGTGGGTACGCCAACAGCCGGGTGAAATCCTCGCTCATCCTGTCGGCCGGCTTGAACCGCCGCCTGTTCAACTACCTCGCCGAATTCACCGATTTCTTTCCCGACGACACCGGAGAGATCCGCAAGCGCATTATCCTGAAGGTGGGGGATTTCCGTTCGGCGCTGGTTCAGGGCAAACTTCTGGCCCGCAAGGGGCTGTGGGTCTCGGAGTACCGGGTCGAATCGGGGCTCAACTGCGGCGGTCACGCCTTTGGAGGGAAGGGAACGCTGTTGGGTCCGGTACTGGAGGAGTTCGTCCAGAAACGCGAAGCCCTGGCCGATCAGCTGGGCGAGATCTGGACGGCGTCCATGCGGGAGATGGGACGAGCGATTCCCGAAGCGAAGATGGATTTTCGCGTCACGGTGCAGGGTGGCATCGGCACGTCCGAGGAAAATCGGATGCTCGAGGAGAATTACAAAGTGGACGGCACCGGCTGGGCCAGTCCCTTTCTGCTGGTGCCCGAAGTGGTCAACATCGACGAGAACCACCTGCACAAGATCCAGGTTGCCCGCGAAGAGGATGTCCACCTCAGCGACTCGTCGCCTCTCGGGGTGCCGTTCTGGTGCCTGAAGACCTCGCTCAGCGAGGAGAGCCGCCTCGCGCGCATCGCCGAGGGCCACCCGGGCAGCGAGTGTCCCAAGGGTTTCCTGGTCTCGAACACCGAATTCACCAAGGCGCCCATCTGCACGGCCAGCCGAGCCTACCAGCGGCGCAAGCTCACCTCCTTGGACGGCAGTGAGATCAACTCGGAAAACTTGCCGCAAATGGCGGAGGATGTGGTCATCAAGGCCTGCATCTGCAACGACCTGGCCGGATCCGCGACGGTGCCCAACGAGATCGACCCCGCCGCCAAGACCGCGGTCTGCTGTGGTCCCAACACGGTCTATTTCTCTCGGGTGGCCAAGCTGCGCGAAATGGTCGATCACATCTACGGCCGGGCCAGCCTGCCGATCAATTCCGAGCGCCCGCACATGTTCCTCAAGGAAATTTCCCTGCACCTGGACCGCCTGAAGAAGGACCTTGAGCGCCGCCGCCTGGGTCTGGCGGACGTCAAGAACCTGTCCCTGGATGAAATCCAGACCAACCTTCTGAACGGGATCCGCCAGTACCACGACCTGGCTTCCCAGTTGGCCACCGGCTCCAAGAAAGCCTTCCTGGCCAAATTGGACAGCCTGCGCGGAGACCTGGACAAGATCAAAGACTGATCGAGGGATCCGGCAGCAGTATTTCCGGGGGATGCAGGGGAATCTCCACCACGAAACGCGCCCACTGCCCCGGTTCGCTGGCCACGCGGATGTTGCCGCCCAGGCGGAAGAGGATGTCGTGCACGATGGAAAGCCCGAGACCCGTACCCTGACCGGCCGGCTTGGTGGTGTGGAAAAGGTTGAAGATCTTTTCCTGGTCTTCCGGGAGAATACCAACGCCGTTGTCCTGGATGGTGACCATGATGCGCCGGGCGTCCATACTGGTCAGGATCTCCAGGATGCCTGTCCTGCCCGGGACCTCCTGCATGGCGTCGATCGAGTTCTTGATCAGGTTCACGAACACCTGCTGCAACAGCATGGGGTCGGAGGTGAACTCCGGAATGTTCGGGGTGTAGAGCCGGACGATCTCGGTGCGTGATCGCCTGATCTCGATCCCCAATACGCCGAGGCATTCCTCCAGCAGTTCCTCGATATCCACCTTCGCCATGCCCGAATGCTGGGTGCGCACGAAGCCCAGCAGGCTGTGGGTGATGGCGGTCACGCGCTTTACCTGGTGGTGAAGCCGCCCCATGGCCTGCCCCAGCATCTTCCGGGTTTCCGGTTTAAGGGCGCTTCCCTCGTCCTCCAGGGTTTCCTCGACCAACCCCGCGATGGTGTCGATCACGGCCAGGGGATTGTTGATCTCATGGGCCACGCCGGACGCCATTTGACCAACGGCAGCCAGGCGTTCGGAGCGGATGAGGTCGTTCTTCAGACGCAGGCGCGTGGTCAGATCCCGACACAGGCAGACCACTTCCAGCGGCTTGCCGTCGGGGCCGTCGATCAGGGTAAGACTGATGTTGCAGATTACCGCTCGCCGGTCCTTGCTGCGGAACTCGGCCTCGTAGCTGGTGGCGTGGCCCTCACGCATGGCCTCGGCGAAGAGCTTGTCGAAATTGCCCGGATTGGCGCAGAGCAGGTGGGCGGCCGTCCCGACCACTTCGTCCCGTGAAAAGCCCAACGAGCTTTCGGCCCCGCTGTTGAAGGTCAGGATGTTGCCTGCGGGATCGGTCAGGAAAATGATGTCCCGGCTGTTTTCCAGCACCTCACGCAGGTATTTCTGGGTTTCGTTCAGCTGTTCGTCGACCTCGTGACGCTTCAATTCGCTTTCGTGGAGTTTGGTCGTGTCCTCGATGAGACCGTACAGCCCCTCCACCCGCCCGTTCTCGATGACGGGAAACAGCGTGACCTGAACGTGCATCATCTGGCCCCGGACCGGCAGGACGCCCGTGGCGTGCAGGGTGCGCCGGCTGCGCAGGGTCTCCTGCTCCACCTTCTGCAACCATCGCGCGCCGCCCGCGGAGAAGACGGCGCTGTCCCGCTTGCCCACTACCTCGGCCTCACGGACCCCCAGGACCATCTGGGCGTGGCTGTTGATCTTCCGGTACCGGAGATCGGTGTCCTTGATGTAGATGGAAAGGGGCGCGGTCTCGACGAAGATGTTCAGCCGCAGCCGGGTTTCCTTCAGTCGGCGGCTGTCCGAGCGCAGGGCACGGTTGTCCTCGGCCAGGCGGATGGCGCCCTGGATGATCTTGTGCGCCTCCGGACCCAGCACCGGGATGTGGGGAAACAGGCCGGTGCGGAGGGCCACGGCCACATCGTGGTTGTCGGAGCCGAGGATCACGAGGTCGAGATCCTCGCGGGTCAGAACGTCGTCGATGCTGGTGGAGATCTTCTGGATGCCGGCGCCGCGGATCAGGTCGAGATCCGGACTGTCCGGGCCGGGATCGAGATCGACCACGGCCACGATGTTCAAGCGCAGGAGAGGAGAGCGGGTGACCAGCCCGGCCAGCAGATCGGAAAGTTGGCGGCCTTCGCCGACCAGAGCAGTGTTAATCCTGTTCGTACTCACTACGCAGTTTTTCACTCTCTTCGATCAGGTCCCGGGGACTGGTCGTGCTGGCCATCAGTTCGTTCAGTTTTTTCTCGAATTCCTCCTGCATGCCACGGCGGCGGTGCTCCGCCGCGGTATTGATCAGGTCGTGGAGATCTTCGAAATCGTAGGGTTTCAGGATGTAGCGGAAAGCACGCAGGCGTCCGGCTTCCCAGGCCGAGTCGTGGCTGCCGTGGCCGGTGAGCATGAGAACTTCAATGAAGGGCTGAAGGCTCTTGAGGTTTTCGATGACGGTGATGCCGTCCATGTCGGGCATCTTGAGGTCGACCACGGCCACGTCGAACGTTATTTCCGTGGCCGCCGAGACGGCTTCCGACCCGCTGAGGGCCATGGTGACGTCGAGGCCCCGCTTGCGCAGGCGGTGGGCCAGGAAGGTGACCAGATCCTCCTCGTCGTCGGCAAGGAGGAGGCGGATGGGTTTGGAGCTTTCCTCGGTCATGATTCGGATCTTTCGCTGAGTGGCGGTCGATAGTCGGTAATTCCAGTATCCAGCTGAATGATCATCCTGACAGGCGGTCCGTGTCAAGTGGCTCAAAGCCCTCGCAGGTAGTCGGGCCGCAGATGGCTTTCGTCCCGTGCGGCCAGTACGTGATCCAGGGCTTCCAGGGCCTTGTCCCGGTCCGCCGGCAAATTGAGACTCAGAGGCAGGTAATTGCTGGCGTGGTTGGAATGGAACCGGCAGCGGGTAAAGCGGCTGTCCCGCACCAGGACCCGCAGTTCCTCCAGCAGGCCCCAGCGGTCCGGCAGGGTGAACCGGCCCTCGTCCCGCTGGCGGGCCAGCGGCGTGCCCGGGATGATCGTGGTCGTCAGGGCGCCCACGAACGGGGGATCCATGGCCGTGAGGATGTCCGCCGTCTTGGTCGCGTGGACGGCGGATCTCTCGACGCCGCCCAACCCAAGCATCACCATCACCGAATGACGGATGCCGGCCTCGCGTAGACGCCCGGCCGCGGCGACTGCTTCGGCCGCCGAAGATCCCTTGATCACCCGTTCCAGGACCACGTCGTCGCCGCTTTCCACCCCATGATAGACGATCCCCAGTCCCAGCTCCCGCAACCGGGCCAGCTCATCGGGGCTCTTGCGCAGGATGCTGCGGGCATCGCCGTAGATGCCCACCCGGCGCACGGTGGGAATCTTCTTTCGCAACAGCTCAAGGACATTGACCAGGTGATCGAAAGGCAGGATGAGGGCGTCGCCGTCGCACAGGAACACCCGGCGAACGGGAACGCCGGAGGCGCTGATCAGGGCGGCTTCCTCGATGTCCGCCGCGATGGTGGCCATCGGTTTGATGTGGAAACGCTGCTCGTCCAGCTCGTACATGGCGCAGTAGGTGCACTTGTTGTGGCTGCAGCCAACGGAGATCTGCAGTAGCAGGCTTTCCGCTTCACTGGGTGGACGGAAGATGCGTCCGACATGATCCAAGTTCGTGTCTCCTCTCAATGCTCATCCGACATCCGGGCTTTCCTGCGGGGGCTCCCGCAGGGTTGAACGGTGTAAATTTCATATAATCAACAAGTTCCGAAACTATGAGTAATTCCGCAAAGTATCACGGAATTGTGGATGCTTTTTACTTATTATCAAAAAAACATATTTACAGGATATATAGATAAATCTAAATTGAACACCAGTGAAACCGAATATCGATTTACTCGTAGGTATCGGGATCATTAACACATCGGGCCGGGATCGTTACGTCAGATTGACTTTGGGCGAGAGTCACTCATCGACAGGTCCCGGCCTTCCTGTTTTGCCAAACCGCCTATCCTTTTCCTTCCAGGCCGACAAAATTCCCGTCAACAATGATTACCCGATCCAGGTCCGGCCCGAGGAGACGCACCTCCTTGACCCGCACCCGCGGCTGGGTTTCAGGGATGAAGACGCGGTCCAGGTGGATGACGGCGTCCGGTCCCGAAAAATCGTCCGGTCCGATAGTGCCGCCGAAGTGATCACTGCGTCCGAAGGCGATGTGAAGACCGAGTTTTTCGTCCAGCAGGATACTGCCGGTGGGTTTCAGACCGAAATCCCCAAGCACGCCCAGGCCCAGTTCCGCCAGATTGGCGTAGGCCGGTTCGCGGTTGATGAGGTCGGTTTCCCGGGCGCTGGCCGGGCCGGAGGTCAACACCTTCACGGCCTTGTTGTTCGCGATCTCGTACAGCACCACCTCGTCGTCGATCTGCACCGGTAGGATGCCTTGCGAACCGCTGGGATCGCCCGGGATTTCTCCTTCGTAGGGCACGATGTAAGCCTCTCCGGAGGGTAGGTTGCCGGCCACGCCGTTGGTGGGAAACAGCCCGCTGGAGGCGTGACCGGTGTGGTGGCGCAGATCCAGGACCAGCTCATACGGGGTGTCGTCGGCCACGAAATCGAAATGGGCGGATTCCGCTTTGTCCAGCAGCTCCTTGAGCAGGTTCACCCGCCGGTTGATCTCACCGTAATCAAGGCGCAGGGCGGGGATCATCGAAGGCAGGAACCCCGGCATGGTGGCTGCCCGGAACCCACCGCCGCGGGTGGCGACCTTGAGAGGAGCCGTGGCCGACAGTTCGGTGGGGGCCAGAACCATGGTGTGGGTGGAGAAAAGATCGGCGAAGGGACGGCTGTCCCAGCCGGATACCTCATCGGCATGATCGGGCACCGTTTCGCCGTCACCGGGATGGCAGGCGGCCGGCAGATCGGCGTTGTTGCCCCCTGCGTTGCGGTACCAGGCCAGGGTGATGCGGTCCAGGCCGAGGTTGTCCTGCTCGGAAACCAGTTTCCGGTACCAGTCGGCGGCCATTCGGCGGCGCCCGGCCCAGTCGGGGTTGTCGGCCAGGCGCTCGTCGGGCAGATCGACGATGATGGCCAGCCCTGTATCGGCCTCCGAAGGCTGGAAAACCCGCTTAACGAGCAATCTAAGGTCTTGTGCGGTAAGGGATTCTGGCATGACGGCATCCACTCCGGGGAAGGGGTCGGCGGGGAAAGGATTGCAGTGTACCACACCCAGTTTATGTCTTATTGTTCAGGAAGACCCGTACAAATTTCGTGCGGACCCAATTCCGGGTCGAGCATCCGGCCACTGCAAGGAGGCAGCCATGAGCCAGAACCGCGAGACCAATCTCGCTCTGTTCATCGATTTCGACAACGTGGCACTCGGGGCCCGCGACGCGGGCCAGCGCTTCGACATCAAGCTTTTAATTCAGCGCATCCTGGAAAAAGGCAAGATCATCGTCAAGAAGGCGTATGCGGACTGGCATTTCTACAAGGAATACATGTCGCCTTTGCACGAGGCCGCCATCGAGCTGATCGAGATCCCCATGCCCAAGATATCGGGCAAGAACAGCGCCGATATCAAGCTCGTGGTCGACGCCATGGACCTTTGCTATTCCAAGGATCATATCGACACGTTCGTCATCGTGTCGGGGGATTCGGATTTTTCGCCGCTGGTGTCCAAACTGCGCGAGAACAACAAGCGCGTCATCGGGGTGGGGGTGAAGAATTCGAGCAGCCGGTTGCTGATCGGCAACTGCGACGAGTTCATCTTCTACGATGACATCTACCGCCAGCGATCCGGTCGGTTGAGCCGCTCGGGAGTCAAGGTTCCCAATGAAAAACGCGATCTCTTCGATTTTCTGGTCAAGACGGTGCAGAGCCTGCTGATGGAATCCCGCGGCGTTCTGTATTCCTCGCTGATCAAGGACACGATGACCCGCAAGCAGCCCGACTTCAACGAGCGGGCCCACGGTTATTCCACTTTCGGGGATCTACTGGAGGACGCCCGAAAACTGGGTCTGCTCGAGGTGGATCGGGACGCCCAGGCCGGGGGCACCTGGGTGGTTCGGGGACTGGGCGAGGGCATCGCGCTCGAGAAAGTGAGTAACGGCAATGGAAGCAGCCGGTCCTCGCGCAGACGGCGGCGGTCGGGACGGGGCGGATCACGGGACCGCAAGGAAGCCGCTTCGGCCGAGACCGTGACCAAAACCGCGGGGGGGGTGGCCCAACCCGAAGCGAAGATCGAGGGAAAACCGACCGGTAAGGCCGCAGCCTCCAAGCCCACGGTACCTGAACCCACAGCACCCAAGCCCGCGGCCCCCAAGGCGGAGGGTAAAGCGGACGAAAGGCGCGCGCCGAAGAAGGCTCCCGCCAGGAGGACGACGGCGAAGAAAGCCCCGGCCAAGAAATCCGCCGCCAAGAAATCCCCCGCCAAAAAGGCGCCGGCCAAAAAGACCACCACCCCGAAGGCCGTGTCGAAAAAGACGGTCACCAAGAAGGCCGTGACGAAAAGGAGGACCAGGAAAACCACCAAGGCGCCCGCGAGGCCAACCGCAAGGAAGACAGTGAAGAAGAACACAAAAAATGCGGCCCCCAAAACCGCCGTCGGGAAAAAGACGTCAGGGAAGGGCTGACGCCCCGGACGATGGTTGAAGGGTGCTCACGGAGGGGAACATCCGGTGGGTTTGCGGATATTGAAGGTTTGCACCAGCCGCTCCTGGGGCGGCATGGAAATGAGCATGGCCACGATCAGCGGCAAGCTGCGCGATCGCGGCCATGACGTGCATCCGGTGTGTTATACGAACAGCCGGATCCACCAGCGGCTGCTCGGGATGGACTTCGAGCCGGTGACCCTCGATCTGTGGGGCAAGTTCCATCCTTTCAAGGCCTTCTGGTTGTCACGGTACATCAACAAGCACGCCATCGACATCGTCCACACGGATTACTCGCGCGACCTGTTCACCCTGGTTCCCGCCCTGAAGTGGAGCAAGCCGACGCCCCTGGTGCTGCACAAGCACGTGGGGACCATCCGGCCCAAGAATCTGCCCGTCCACCCCTTCCTCTACGGCAACGTCGATTTCGTCATCGCCATCTCGAAGGTCATCGAGCGGAATCTGCTGGCCACCCATCCGCTGCGGCCCGAGCAGGTGGGGATCATCCACCACGGCATCGACCTGAACCGTTTCGTCCCCGATCCCGAACGGCGGGACCGGCTGCGTGTGGAGTTGGGAATCGGGGATCACGAACTGCTCGTGGGCATCGTGGGGCGGCTGCAGGAAGCCAAGGGACACCTGCAGTTTCTGGAGGTGGCGAAGCGCATCCTGCCCGATTTTCCGGACACGCGGTTCGTCATGGTGGGCGAAGCCACTCGCGGTGAGGACGAGGAGGCCAACGCCATCCTGGACCGGATCGAAAAGGCCGGCCTCAGGGACCGGATGATCCTGACGGGTTATCGCGACGACGTGCCCGATCTGCTGGGGGCCATGGACCTGTTTTTGTTCCCCACGCACTCGGAGGCCTTCGGGTTGGTGATCGTCGAGGCCATGGCCATGGGGACGCCGGTGGTGTCGGCGGACTGCGACGGGGTGCCGGATATCGTGGAGGATGGTCGGACCGGTTTGCTGGTGTCGCCGACCGATGTCGAGGGGCTGACCGCGGCTGTTGCCGATTTGCTGGGAGATGAGCAGAAGCGCAGGATCTTTGGCAAGGCCGGCAGGGAAAGGGCGGAGGCGTTGTTCTCGGAGGAGAAGATGTGTGGGGAGTTGGAGAGGCTTTACCACCGGCTGATGGCGCAATACCAATCCTGACTTGAGGTCACCAATGGGAATCTCCACAAAGAGTGTCCCTCGGGGCGGTTTTTGTGGTTAAATTATTTATTTTCAGTGTGTTAAGGCCAACCCTTTGCCGTTTATTGTGCTTTTGACAACATTTTTATTGTCAAGGAACCGAGAAAGTAAATGAATATGTTGTCAGTCCGGCCGCATTCGACAACATAAAACGAGGGGGCCATTGCGGCCCCCTCTCTCATACCCGCGATTCCCTGCGGTTCGACTGCCGTCAGTTTTCCGGCGTGTCGTTGTCATCGCGGGCGGGGAAGGGTTCGTCCTCAACCGGGAATTCGTCCTCGGTCACCGGTTCCGCGGCGGCGACCTCCATGTCGTCCGCCACGTTGAAGCTGGCGGCCAGCGCGTCCAGGTCGACGGGCATGATGTCCCCGTCATCGGTCAGCTCAGACACGCGGGTCAGGCTGAGGTCCGCCTTCTCGTAATCCCCATCAGCTTCCAGGGCGGCGGCATAGGCTTCACCGGCGGCGGTGAAGTGGCCGGTGCGCTCAAGGGCCAGGCCCAGGTTGTTCTGGAAGCAGGCCACGCCGGATTCGATCTGCACGGCCTTGGCGAGGGCGGGCAGGGCTTCCTCGAAACGACCCTGCTGGATACGGATCAGACCCAGGTTGTTCAGACTCCAGACATCGTCTTCCTTGATCCGCAGGACCGTCAGGTAGCTGGCGGCGGCCTCTTCGAGCAGTCCCTGGTTGTGCTGGATGCGGCCCAGGACCCGGGTGGCCGCGGTGCTGCCGGGATTGGCGGCCAGGGCCAGTTCGATCTGGGCCTTGGCTTCATCCTCACGGCCCTGCTCCAGGAGCACGCGCCCAAAATTGATCAAACTCTTCGTATGGTCAGGCTTGATCTCCAGGGCGAAGACAAAGGCTTCCTCGGCGGCGCCATTGTCGCCGGCCTTCCACTCGCTCAATCCGAGCATGTAGAAGCCCCAGGCGTTGGCCGGATGTTCGTCGGTGTAGATGTTGAACATGTCGGCCGCCTCTTCATACCTGCGCTCGAAGAAAGCTTTTTCGGCCATGGCGTAGGTGACGACCTTCGGTTCGGGGGCCTCGACGACGATTGCTTCGGAATCAGCGGTGATCTCGTCGGGGTGTTCGGCGGGTTGGGCCTCGACGGTGATGGTCGGTTCATCCATTCCGGAATATCCGGTGGTTGCGGTGGAAGTCGTCTCGGAAACGATGACGGGTTCGGTGACCAGCTCTTCACTGTCGCCGTGCGTGGCGACGCGAACGCCGATGAAAATGGTCAGGGCCAGGACCAGGACAAACAGTACGCCGGCCTCGGCGAATTTCATCTTGCGTTCCTGTGGGGTATTGAACTCCTGCTTTTTCATGATGAACTCCTTCTCTTGAGTGATGCGGCTGGTGCTTTCGGCCCGCCGCGAAATTGGCGATCTCACTCTCGTAAGCGCAAGGAGCCGGCCAAGCGGGGAAAGGAGCAGATTCGTTTCAAGTGTTTTTATGACAATGGATTAAACAACCAGATAGCAATGCGAAAACCCTTGTTGTGTCTGATTGGACACGGTGTTTTCGTGTAGGTCAGGTCACAATTCGGGGCAGCCGAGGCTGGTGCCCGGTCATAGCTTCCCCCGAGGGGCTGCCGCATGCCGAGAAAGGTCCCTTTCAGTCCAGACGCTGCCAATTCTCCGGCAGCACGTCCGGTGAAACCATCATCACCGGAGCGCCGGGGGATGCGCTGATGGTCTTGAGATACTCCAGGTCGTAGGCGGAAAGTCCGGGGGCGCCCACGAACGGATCGGCGCTCAGAGCGGCCTGGTTCGCTTCAATATCAAGGCCGTAAAGACTGGCCAGAATCGTGTTGATCCGGTCGCCCAGACCGAAGAAGCGAGGCATCTTGGGACCCAAACCGGGCCACTCGATCCAGGGGCGCGGCGGATATTCCACGATCTCGATCTCCTCCCAGTCGCTGATACCGGCCAGCTCGCGGGCGCGCCCGATGGCGTCGTCCAGGGAGCCGAAACGGTCGCACAAACCGAGTTCGATCGCGTCGCCGCCCATCCAGACCCGGCCCTGGGCGATATTCTCGACGACTTCGGTGGGAAGGCCCCTGCCGGAAGCCACCGCGGCGACGAACTTGCCGTAGTTGTCGAGGATCAAGACCTTGATGCGATCCAACTCCTCCTCGTCGAGAGGCCGCCGGGGAATGCCGCCCAAAAACGGCAGGTTCACCGTCGTGAACAGGTCGGCTTTTTCGCCGCGCTGAACCACGTCCGAGGTGATGCCGACCTTTTCGGTCAGACCATCGTCCCATACCCAGCCGCCGATGACGCCGATCGAGCCGGTGATGGTCAGCGGAGTGGTCAGGACTTCGCTTCCGTCCATGCTGATCCAGTAGCCGCCGCTGGCGGCCACGTCGCCCTGGCTGACGATCACGGGTTTGCCCGCCTCTTTCAGGATGCGCACCGCGCCGGCCACCAGGTCGCTGGGCAGGGGATCGCCGCCGGGGGAATCGGTCCGCAGGACCACCGCCGCCACGTGGGGATCAGTCGCGAGCCGGCGCATGTATTCGCTGGTCTTGCGGCCCTTGATGCCGCTGTCCATGGCGCATTCACCCACCGCGTAGACCACGGAGATCTTCGCCGGCTGGCCCCACTGGTCATCCCAGTATTTCCGGTACGATTCAGCCGGAGGAAGGGGGAAGAGACTGGCGTTCTGCTCACCGAGGGCCACGGGAAGCTGGTCCCAGCGGGAAATCTCGTCGATCAGACCGAGGCCGAGGGCTTCGTCCGGCGTCAGGATCGTGTTCTCGTCGACCGTCCGGTCGAATTCCGTCCGCGACAAGTGTCGCGAGTCGGTCACGCCCTCGCGGACGGTCTCATAGAGCACGTCCACGATGCGTTGACGTTGTTCGCGGTCGGCCTCGGACATGCTGTCGCGGCTGAAGGTTTCCATGGCGCTCTTGTACTTGAAATAGCGGAATTCCTGGAAGCCAAGGCCCAGCTTTTCCAGCGTGCCCTTCAGGTAGCTGCGGCTCAGGGCGTAACCGGGCAGCGCAATGTTGCCCCAGGGATCCAGCGTCATGTGATCGGCCACCGAGGCCAGGTAATAGGTGGTCGGATCCAACCGGTCGGCGTGGATGATCACCGTCTTGCCGGCGGCCTGGATTTCCTGGAGCTTCCGCCGCAGTTCCCAGATGAGTGAGGGCCGCCCGCGGAAGCCGGCCAGGTTCAGGGCGATGCCGTCGATCCTGCCATCGTCGCGCAGGCTGTTCAGCAGGGACAACAGGTCCAGCCAGGCGACGCGCTTATCGTCGAAGAGCCGGAATTTCTGGTAGGTGAGGACCTTGTTTTCCAGACTGAGGGGATAGTAGGCGGTCCTGCGGCCAAAGGGCGACCATTCCCCGGTGATGCCGCGGAACGGGGGCCGTGTCCGCAACAGGAAGCTGGTCCCGAGATTGTCACTGTCCTCGTTGTAGACGGGCATGGCGGCCGCGTGGAAGGCGCCCAGGGTGACCCCGAACAGGGCGGCGTAGTTGATGTCTCCGGTCCTGGGCTGCTGGCGGGCCTTGAAGCCCAGATGCAGACCCCGGAGCGGCCGTACCTCCACGCCCGCGCCCCAGTTTCCGCCCTGGAAAAAGGCCTGGTCGTCGTTTACCGCCCAGTCGGCGTACAGGGTGAGCCAGTTGCGGTTGAAGGGGCGAAAGCCGAGATCGAACACGTACTGCGCCGCGCTGGATTCGAGACTGAACGCGGCCGAGGCTCCGAAGGTCGTCCAGCGGTGCCGCCGGCTGACAAGGCCCATAACCAGGGTCTTCTGCCGCGGATGACGTTCGGTCTCCCCGTGGGCCCAGCGGTAACCCAGACCGAAGGACCCCATGCGGTTCCCGCCCGCAATCCCCAGCTGGTAGTCGTAGATCTTGTAGCTGTCCTGTGTGTTGCCGAAGGTACTCGTATTCATGGCGAAGTTGAATCCCCGCCCGAAACCAAAACCGTAGTTGTCCAGACCCGAGCGGATGCTGCGGTCGTTCCACCAGAAGTCGGAACCGGCCCGGTCGGTCATGGCCCAGGCGCCGGGATTGAACAGGCCGCCCACGGGCCCGCCGGTCACGCCCGGACTCTGGGGCAGGAACCAGCTCTCGGTGCGATAGTCCAGAAGGGGCAGCGTGTCGCGTTCGGCCAGGGCCGGAACGACGGCGGTCAGGGCGCCGGACATGACGATGGAAAGAACGACCAGCGCAAGGAAGCGTGAGGGGCGGAAATCAGGCATCGGGAATCCCTCCGGATTATTTCTTCAAACCGTGACGTTTCATGATCTTCAGGAGGCTGCTGTGATCGGCCAGGCCTAGCTGGGCGGCCGTGTTGGTGATGTGCCAATCATTGCGTTCCAGGGCGGTAAGGATGATCCGCCTCTCGGCGGTGGTCTTCTGGTCCTTCAAAGTGTCGCCCAAAAGTGGGGTGGGCCTGCCTCCGTCCGGGGTCGGACCCGCATCAACGGCGCGGGTGAGCTCGGCGGGCATCAGGTCCGCCGTGATGACATCGCCCGATCCGGCGATGACCAGCCGTTCGATGACGTTGCGCAGCTCGCGGACGTTGTTGCGGGACCAGTCGTAGTTCTGGAGCGCCTTCATGGCCTCGGGCGCCAGGGTTCGTTTCCGGACGCCGAATTTTTCGCAGGTCAGATCCAGGAAATGTTCGGCCAGGACCGGCACGTCGCTCAGCCGTTCGCGCAAGGGCGGCACCTGAACGACATGGGTGTTCAGGCGGAACAGAAGATCCTGCCGGAACCTGCCCGCCGCCACTTCGGCCTCGATGTCCCGGTTTGTGGCGGCCACCACCCGGGTGTCCACCCTGATGCCCTTGTTCGACCCCAGCCGGGTGACCAGGCCGTCCTCGAGGACACGGAGCAGCTTGGCCTGGGCCGGGGCGGGCAGTTCGCCGATCTCGTCCAGGAACAGCGTACCGCCGCCGGCGCTTTCGAAGGCGCCCTTGCGGGTGCGGTCCGCGCCGGTGAAGGCGCCGCGCTCGTGTCCGAACAGTTCACTTTCGACCATGGTGTCGGGCAGGGCGGCACAGTTGATGGCGATGAATTCCCGCAGGGCCCGGCCGCCGGCGTCATGCAGACGTCGAGCCACCAGTTCCTTGCCGCTGCCGCTTTCGCCGAGGATCAGCACGGGGCTGGGGATGCCGGCCAGCTTGTCGATCTGCTCCTTCATCGCCACGGCGGCACGGCTGGCTCCGATCAGCGGAGAGTCGTCACCACTCTGGCGACGCAGCCGGCTGACCTCGCTGCGCAGGCTGGCCCAGGCCAGGGCATTCTCCACCTCGCGGACCACCCTTTCGAGCGGTTCGTCCTTGGCGATGAAACTGTAGGCGCCCAGCTTGACGGCCCGCACGCAGCGGTCGTAGCTGCCGGTGCCCGTGTAGACGATGATCGGCACCCGGTTGCCCTTGCGTTTCAAGGTGGCGAGCACCTCGAAGCCGTCCACACCGGGCATTTCCAGGTCGAGGATGACGCAGTCGACGTCCTCGTCCTCGATCAGGGCCAGGCCCTCGCTGCCGCCGCCGGCGGTCAGGGTCTCGAACCCGCCCAGGCGGTTCAGATCGTAGGCGTACTGGTCCCGCATGGCGGCGATGTCGTCGATGATCAGGATCCGGCTCATATCAGGCTCACATCAATTTCCCAGCGGGTCGCCGGCGGTGTCGGGGACAGGGAACGACAGTGTGAAAGTCGTACCATGACCGGGTTCGCTGGTCACCCGGATATTTGCGCCGCAGTCGGCGGCCAGACGCCGGACGTTGCTCAGGCCCAGGCCGGTGCCTTCCGGCCGGGTGGTGAAGAAATCGGTGAAGATGGCGTCGAGGTTTTCCGGCGGAATTCCTTCGCCGGTGTCGCTCACGCTGACCAGGATGCGCATTTCCTCCAGATTGGGGTCCTCGTCCACCGCGGCGTCCACCGTGACCGTGCCCCGGCCGGCGGGCAGGCTGTCCAGGGCGTTGCGGATCAGGTTGTCGAAGATGCGCCGCAGGCTGACCGGATCGGCCAGGATCGCCGGCAGATTCGCGGGCACGGTGTTGATCAAATTTGCGCCAGGGGCGACCGAAGGATCTGTCATCGCCTCGGCGATCATCTCGTACAGGCGGCACCCTTGGGGATGCCGGCCGGGGCTGAGCCGGGCGTAGTGGGTGGCCAGATTCTCCAGGTAGGCCAGGCCGCCCTCGAGAGTTTCCCGCCGCTCACCGAACACGGCGTTCAACCGGGCCGGATCATCATCCGCGACCTGGGACAAATGTTTCAGGACGTTGCGTAGCGGCGTGATGCCGTTGCGGATGTCGTGATTCACCTGGCGGGCCATCTCGCCCATGGTGGCCCGGTGCTCGGCGGTACGCAGCCGTTTGACGCCGTCGCGCAAACGCCCGGTCATTTCTCCGAGCAGCCGGGTCAGGCGACCGACCTCGTCCTTGCGGGTGGAGGAGAAGTCCGCGTCAAGACTGTCGAGATCCAGATTTTCGGTGCGGTCGGCCAGGTCACGCAACGGTCGGCTGATACGGCCGGACAGGAAGATAGCCAGCAGCACCGATACGACGATTGCCAGCAGCAACACCGCGCCCATCCTGAGGTTCATGTCCCGCAGCAGTTTGTTCAGTGAGGCCCGGTCGTGGGTGACCAGGAGCCAGGCGTCGTCCAGTTTGCCGTCGTTGATGAGAGGCAGGTGCTCCGACCGTACGATGGTCCCGCTACGCCTGAGGAGATATTCGGTTTCCAGGACCGGCCTCCCCTCGGCAAGGCGGTGGGCCAGCGCCTCGGTGGTGGCGAAGGATCCCTGCGGCCAGACAACAGCCAGAGCCAGATCGCCGTCGCGGTTCAGGCTGCTCAGACGCTCTTCGTCCAGTCGGTCGCCCCCGGTCAGGTAGAAGGTGCGGCCTCCGAGGGTCACGGGCCGCGAACGAGCCAACGCGAGAAAGGATTCTTCCGGGGTGCGGGTCGCCACGAGAGCCTGACCGCCGCGGGCGCGGGCCAGCAGGGTGTGCAGCTTGGGATCCAGGGCTCCGTACGCGTTGCGGAAATGGCCGCTGCTGACGGTGCGTCCCTGATCGTCCTGGATCAGCAGCATGTCCAGATCCATGAGCGACATCTGCCGGGGCGCGAAATCCAGAACGTAGCCGCGTTTGTCCTCCCGGCCGCCGACCGCGCCGAGGCGGAAGTCGTTGTCGTCGGCGATGGTCTCGGCCAACTTGTCCAGGAGGGTCGCCAGCTCATGGCTCTGTCTGACCAGATCGTCACGCACGATACCGATCTGATCATCCACGCGGGCGGTGTCCAGCTCGGTGAAGCGATCCTGGACTCCGGAACGGATGGTCAGGATCACCAGAACCAGGGGCAGGACCGCGAGGGCGACGGAGCCAAGGAGAATCTGTCCGCGAAGGTTCATGGCACGGCCTCGTCCGGCGCACCCTCGGCCGGGGCGCCCAGACCGGCGAGCAGCGGGGTACCGTCAAAGGCCAATTTCAGGCCGGCCATCGATCCGCGTACGACCAGCCAGGATCGGCTCAGACCCAGGGGCCGGACCAGACCCTGACGGGTGAGGGCTTCCGCGGGCGTCACCTGGGGCGGGGCGGCGTACCGGTCGGCCGCGGCCAAACTGTCGCTGACCGGCCGGTCGGTCCGGCCCTGAACCGCCTCTTTCAGCCAGGCAGCCTTGCCCAGCAGAGTGGCCATCTGCAGGCAGCCGGTGGGGTACTGCTGATCCAAGGGTAGCACGAAGGCGCCGGCCATCTGCCATTGGAGGGCGAATTCGATGCTGTCGTCAGGCAGGGCGGCGGTGCGCGCGGGACGCCCGGCAAGGGCGCTGAGCCGGTGGGCGATTTCGCGGGCGCCGACATCGCCACCGGGGTAGACGAGCACGTCCTGGTCCAGGTTTTTCTCCGCCAGGTTCCAGTCCAGTCGGGCGCTCCCCGCACCGGTGATCGGGCCGCTCAACTGGAGACAGCTATCGTCCCCTCCGGCAGGAAAGACGATCTCGGGCCAGGATCGCGCCGAAACCGCGGTCACGTCGCGGCCCGCATCCATTTTCGCGGTGGCTTTGATCCAGCGCTCAGCGCCGCGGGGATTCATTTCCGGCGGGCAGACCAGCAGGTACAGCCGGTTCCAGGGCAGTGGGACCGTGTGGAAGCCGGGAGCGTCGTTGAAAAAACGGACGGCGTCCATGTCCCGGACCATGATCAGATCCATGTCGGTGGCGACGAGATCCCTGGGATCGGTGCCCGGCGAGATGTGGAAGGTCAGGCTTTTCCAGGCGGGCCCGGCGGGATGATTATGGTTCGGAAGGCAGGCGAGGTTGGGTAGGGGAGCCGGGTCCGAGGCCCGCAGCCGGCAGGGTCCGCTGCCGACGGGCCAGGTCCAACCGGGCCTGGTGGCCGCAACCGCCAGCGAGGGATGGGCCAGCAACATGGGGAAGCGGGCGCGTGGTTCGGGCAACCGCACTGCAAGGCGCCGGGCGTCCAGCACGGTAACGGTCTGGGCGAGGGTGTTGCCCCAGGCCTTGCGCACGTCTTCGGCGGTGATGCGTGATCCGTCCCAGAAGCGGGCGCCTTCCCGGATCGTGAAGACCCAGACCGTGCTGTCCTCGGCGCAGGTCCAGCTTTCGGCCAGACCGGGCTTCATCTCGCCGGAGCAATCCACCTGGACCAGGGTTTCGTAGAGCTGGGCGAAGACCACGCGTTCGGAGCCGTTGTGGGGGACGGGAGCGCGGCTCGGCAGGACGGAGTCCGTCAAGGAAAAGACGAAATGGCCGCCGGGAGCGGTGGGACCTGCCAGCACTCCGCAACCTTCCCGGGTGAGGGTTAAAGCCCCTCCACTTTCGCCCGTGGGCCACAGGTCGACGGCGGGAAGGTTCCCCGCGTCTGGTGTTCCCGGCCCGGAAGTGCCGCCGCAGGAGGTGAGCAGATATAGAAGGGAAACCAGGGGTATCATGACCGCGGCAAGGCGAGTGTATGCAGCGCTCCTGCCGGGGAGTCCGTCCTTCGACCAGATGAGGCTCATCGCGCTTCCCTTCATGATTAATCCGGGACTAATCTGCGTTGCCGGAATCGATCCGTCGATTCCCGACCGGATCATAACAGAACATTTCGCACCCGAAAAAATGAAACTGGCTTTCGCGGGCGGAATAATCTTCAATACCTTCCAGGAACAACCAGTTCACGCGACCCTGGAATCCGCCGACAGATGCAAAGAGGATACCTGGACTTTGAACAATCCCAAATGCCCGACCTGCGGTTTCGTTTTTCCCTGGTTGGAGGCCCTGAAACAGATCCTCGGACCCTCGCGCAAGGCCAGTTCCCTGTGGGGCGCCCTGTGTCCGGAATGCGGTGCGGACCTAAAGGTTCCCCTCAGCCGGGTCCTGCTCATCGCCGCGTCCGGGATTTTCTTCGGCAGCCAGACCTCGACCCTGCTCCGGTTGGGTGATTACACTGCCTTCGAATTCTTGTTGGCCATGTTATGGTTGATCGTGGGATTCTATGCCATCGCTATCTTTATTTTTCTGAGATTGGAGCCTGTCGAATGAACAGGAAGAGGGATCTGCGGGCGATTCTCGTGGTGGTGCTTGTCCTCTTGGCGGGTCTGCTGCTGGGGCCGAACAAGGCCGACGCCATGGTGCCGGAGGATATCCTGACCATGAAGACCGCGGCCCTGGCTGACCTTTCCCCCGACGGACAGTACCTGCTCTACGGCATCACCGCCTGGGATCCGGGAACCGAACAGAGGCGGACCACCCTGTATCGCCGCGATCTGGAGACGGGCCGCGACCTGCTGATGTTCACCCCGGAGGACCGCTCCCGGGGGGCGGTCTGGCGGCCGGACGGAAAAGCCATCGCCTACCAGCACACGACCGACGAGGGAACAGAGATCTGGCTCATGGACGCCGACGGGGCTTCCCGGAGAAGGATCAGCGCGGGCGCCGGGGAGTTCGGCGCCTTGATCTGGGCACCGGACGGGTCGGCGTTGGCCTGGATCCGGTCCACGGGAGTCGGAACGTACGACGGTGTACCGGGCAGTTACGTGGTGGCCGACGGGATCGGTTTTCGGCACCTCGGCCAGGGTTACCGGGAGGGCCGATTGCGGCAGCTGTTCGTCATGGATCTGGCCAACGGCGAGCCCAGGCGCATCATCGACGCGGAACTCGATGTCCGGGCCGTCGACTGGTCCCCCGATAGCCGCCTCCTGGTGATCGAGGCCAAGGTCCGGACCGATCTGGGCTGGAATCTGAACTCCGACCTGTGGATCGTCGCCCGCGAGGGCGGCAAGCTCCGGCGCCTGACCGAAAACCAGGGCGCGGATCGCAACCCCCGCTGGTATGCCAAGAATTCCATCGCCTACATGCGTGCCATCGATCCCCTCTGGGAAAGCGCGCCCATCGAGATCGCGGTCGTGACGCCCGCCGACGGCGACACTGGAAAAATGGCCCTCCATGGCGCCGGCTTCGACCGCCTGTTCTTCCGGTATGCCGAGGCGGACGGGAAATTCT
>CBDURF010000048.1:0-21598 GCA_965369705.1 uncultured bacterium | reverse complement strand
CTTGTCCGGATGTCCTTGACCGGGAGCATCATGATCTTCCAGCGGTAGGCGCGCATGTAGTGACCCAGCATGGTGAAGACCACGCACAGCAGCAGGGGCATGGCCCTTGTGCGCCGGAGAACCTCGGCCAGCGAATTCCACTGGATGCCGCGCAAGGCGAGATACAGGAAAACCATGCTGAGAACCGATCCGATGAGGAGTTTCCGCTTCATGACAGCTTCCGGTTAGACCGGTCATCCCGGGTCTGATCGTTTTTGCCGTCTTCGGGATCCGGGCGCTTCGGTTCCACACCGGAAGGACCCACCGCGCGTTCGATGGCGACGGACCGGGCCAGGTCGGTTATCGAAGCATCGAGCGCCTTGATCTTGGAATAGAACAGGAGAATGACGAAACCGAACCCGATGATCGCAAGATAGATCAGAAGATCGGCGCCGCGCCCGACCCCGACGAGATTGGCCGCCCAGTTCGTCCAGTCCGGAGCGATGACCATGCTGATGCCGAGGATCGAAAAGAACACCACCACCAGCCGGTCCAGGACACTCGAACGCAGCCGGGAAAAATACAGGAAGGGAATCAACAGAAGCAGCAGGGCGAGAATTACCTGGACTGGTCTCATCGGAATATCCTCCTGAGTACAAGGTCAATGACGATCTTGATGGCGTTCCAAGACGATTGGCCCTTTTCCTTCGAGTATTCGGTGTAGTCGATGGTTGTCGGTCTCTCGATCCAGCGCAGATGGGCGTGACGGATCTGGTAGAGAATCTCTGAAGCATGGGCGAAGCGGTTCTCACAGAGGTTGATCCGGGATGCCGCCTCGCGGGTGAAGCTCCGAAAACCGTTGTGGGCGTCGGTCAGCCACATGCCCGTCAACAGGCCGTTGACGATGACTCCCACCCGCAGCAGCATTCGTTTCATGGCGGGCACCGATTGGGTGTCGGACCGGCGCAGGAACCGGGAACCGAGGACGACGTCGGCTTCACCGTTGATGAGCGGTTCGACCAGGACGTCGATGTCTTCGATCCGGTGCTGCCCGTCGGCGTCGAAGTGAACAATGTATTTCGCGCCGTTCTCCAGAGCGTAGGTCATCCCGGTCTGCAGGGCGGCGCCCTGGCCCAGATTGATGGGATGGTGCAGGGCGGTCACGGGTATGTCCCGCAGAATCGACCAGGTATCGTCCGAGGAGCCGTCGTCCACCGCGATGACGGTGTATCCCTCGGTGATCAAGGGTTGGAGGGAAGTCCGGATGACGCGGGCCTCGTTGTAGACCGGTATGGTGAGAAAAATCGACCGGCGAATATCTTTGGTGAGCCGCGGCGCCATGGAAGAGATCCCGTAAACCCTTTCCGGAAAATTTAACTCGATTGTAGGAGGAGATTGGATTCCAACCGTACCGGTTTCGGTTATCGAGTTTGATTATAACACGTTCCAGACCCACTCCACAACCACATCAACAGCCCGGAAACGTTTCCGGCTTGCCGATTGCTCGTTCCCCGATGGACCGGATTTTGCTGCAAATTGCACGGAACAGATGCCATCATCCACTGGGGATTTCAATGAAACCGACGCCGATTCCGCTGCTCATCATCGGCCTAACCATATTGGGGTTAAGCGCCTGTTCGTCTCCGGGGGACCCCAGCCAGCCTGGTTCACCGGTCGAACCCGTCCACGACGGCTCCTTGCGCATTGCCGCCCTCGACTACCAGATCGGTGACCTGACCGACCCCGCGGAACTGGCCAAGTACACCCGGGCCGACCTCCTGATCGTACAGTGCGACCAGTTCTGGGGACAGGCGGGTTTCGAAGGAAGGTTGGATCTTCTCAGGGCGGCCAAACCAGACCTGAAAATCATCGGATATTTCCGGTCCAAGGTCGTGAAGACCAGCTGGGGTGATGAGCCGGGGCAAACCTACAATCATGGTCTCTACGAGGCGGCCAGGCCCTACTGGAGCTACACGACCACGGGGGACACCCTGATGGACTGGCCCGGGGCGGTCGTCTTCGACTATACGAATCCGGCGGTTCGCCAGGCCATGCTGGATGTCTTCGTGACCCACCAGCGGGAATCGTCCAACAAGTTCGACGGGGTCTTCTGGGACTATTTCAATGATTATCTGTGGATCTCCCCGAATGTCACCGGCCTGGAAGGCGACCCTGACATGGATGGCGACGGCGTGCCGCACATGGACGACGAGGACGAGCGGCAGGCCTTCAAGGACGCGCAGTACGACTGGGTCCATGAAATGCAGGCGGCCATGGGTCCGGACTTCATCCAGATCGCCAACGGTGCGCGCGCAGTACTCGATTCCGTGTTTGCCGCGGAGTTCGACGGCATGTTCTACGAACTCTTTCCCAACGTGGGGCTGGGCACCGGCGCGACGTTCAAGAACGCGCTCAATCCCAACCAGTTCAACAACCTGTTTGCCGCCCGGAACTGGCCGCGCCGCACCAACGGCGGGCCCTGGTTGATCCTGTCCCATTCCAAGCTGGTAGGCTCCTTCCGAAACGAGGATGGAATCTGGGAGACCATTGATGCGGGCAACCTCCTGCGGGCCGTCGCGCTGCTGACCGACGCCACCAGCACCCACTACGAACTGACCGGGTTGCCGAATGCAGGCGTTCCGGCGATGGAGTTGGATCTGGGGCCTCCACTGGGCGAAACCGTGATCACCGGCGACCGCTTTGTCCGCCACTTCGAACGGGGCCGGGTGGAACTGGTCATGGGCCTGGGTTACTATCCGATTCCCTTTTCCTACGTGATCCCCCAAAATGGGGTCATCGTCGAGCAGTTCGGGGAAATCACCATTACGCCCTGACGCCTGTTCCCCGGCAGGTCGTGAGGATGGTCCATGATCGATCGCTACCGGTATATCCTCGCTTTGGCAGGAGTCGTCCTGCTGACCGTATTCCTGTTCGGGAAGATCGACCACCGGGTCCCGCCCTTTTCCCAGTGGGACCTGGTCGCTTACCTGCATATGGCCGAGGCCGCCCCGGCCCTGGCGGACGACGTCGGACTACCCTACGCCTCGCGGCTGCTCGGACCCATGCTGGCCGGACTGGGTCCCCTGCCGGCGCCGGAGATGTTTCGCATCCTTACCCTGATCACCGCCCTGATCATCCCCCTGCTTTTCTTCAGGTTCCTGACCGGGCAGGGCCTCGACGAGCATTCCGCCCTGACGGCTGTGGTCCTGTTCGTTCTCAACAAGCAGTTCTTCGGTTTCAACGTCTGGAACTATTTCCAGCTCAACGACCTGCTGGGCCTGCTGTTCCTGGTGATCCTGTTCGATGCGATGCTCAAGAACCGCTGGGTGGTTTTCGGGGTGGTCCTGTTCCTGGGCGCCCTGACCCGGGAAACCACCATGATCATGATCCCGACCGCGGCCCTCTATCTCTGGGAACAGGGCCGTCTGAAAGCCGAGGGTGGGCGCTTGCTGGCGGCCACGGCGCCGGGGTTGATCCTGTTCCTGGGATTGAGATTGGTCCTGCCCGCCGGCGGGTTCAGCCTTCTGGAGGCGTTCAATTACTACTCCGTCAAGGCGGGGGCATGGCGGACCTGGTTCTACCTGTTCGTGAACTCGGTGGTCCCGCTGACCTTCCTGCCTCTGATTTTTTTCCGCCGCACCGCCGCTTTCTTCCGGTCCCGCCGCTACGCCCTCCTGTTCGTGGGCCTGGTGTCGCTGTCGGCCTTCTTCGGGTCCAACAATGAAAGGCTGATGGCGCCGGTCTTCATCGTCTTCTACTGGCTGATCGGTGACATCCTGATGCGCGAACTCCGCACCGGACCGCGGGGAGCCGGAATGTTCCTGGTCGGCTGCGGATTTCTGGCGGTGTTCCATCAGACCTACACCCGGTTCGCCTTCCTGGAAAAAAGCCTGGTGGTGGGGTTGTCCCTGGGCAGTTTGCTCCTGGTGGCCATTGTCTCTATACTGTTCTTCATCTGGAAAAAATGCCGGGCCCGGTCGGGATTGACGGGTCTGTAGCTGTTTGGAGAACCTGATTTTTATCCCGGATAGGAAGCTGGATCTGGTGCGAATCCTGGGACTTGTCATCCTGGTCGCCACGACCCTGACGATGGGGAGCGTTGTCCGGGCGGCGGACCCCAAGGTCAAGCATGTGAATCTGGCCCAACGGACCGACGGTTCCGGCCTGGTCGATATCACCTACAACCTGTTCGACGCGGACGGCGACACGCTGGCGGTCACCCTGCAGCTGTCGGGCGACGGCGGGGTCAGCTGGGATTTCCCCGTCATCCATGTCTCGGGCGACGTGGGACAGGGGATCGTTCCGGGCAATGGCAGGAACATCGTCTGGGACGCCGGAATCCATAACCAGAGCATCGTCAATGATGATATTCGGGCCAGGGTTCTCGCCAGCGACGCCGGCGTGGAATTCCAGGCCCATTCCCCCCGCCATGTGGCCATCACCGATTTTTTCGCGGTGGACTGGTCCGATCCCGCGGCGATCGAGAAGTTCTCGCGGGCGGATCTTTGCCTGGTCATGGGACACCATCTGTGGATGGGCGGACAATCCGAGGCCATCGACGTGGTGCAGCAGCTCAAGGCCCTGAACCCGGACCTGGTCATTCTCGCCTATGTTTCCGTGAAATCCGCCCAACTGTGGGGTGAACACACCGATCCGCGCAGCTTCTGGTCCAAGTGGTTTTTTCGGACCGAGCCCTATCTGGTCTATACGACCCTGGGAGAGATCGGTATGGACTGGCCCACCAGCCGCCTGATCAATATCCTGGAGCCCGGCTGCCGCCGGGTCATGATCGAAACCATCATGGAGATGCAGTCCGGTTCCCTCAACGTTTTCGACGGGGTCTACTGGGACTATTTCAATACGGCGCTGTGGGTGTCGCCCGAAATCGAGAACGAGGGTGATCCCGACATGGACGCCGACGGGATCGGGCACTGGGACGACCCCGACGAAATGGCGGCCTACCGGGCCGCCCAGGTCGAACTGGTCATCGCCACACGGGATTCCCTGGGCGAGGGGTTCATCCAGTTCTTCAACGGACAGCGGGCCTATGTGGATTCCAGTTTCGCCGCCCTCGGCGACGGCGCCTACTACGAACTGTTCCCGACCCTTTTCTTTCCCGATCCCGACATGCAGCACGCCCTGGACCCCGATTGGCCCTACAGCCTGCTCAACGTGCGGCCCTGGTTCCGGACCGTCAACGGCGGCCCCTATATCGTGTTGGCCAGCACCTGGTACACGGCCTTCCGCGACGACAACCACATCATGACGCCCATCAATACCGGCGACAAGTTCCGCGCCATCGCCCTGCTTGGCGATTTCTATTCATCCTGGAATTCGGGTGACGCCAGTCAGGGCAGTCTGGTCTACGGTTGGACCTCCCACGACGTCTCACTCGGCCAGGCCCTGGGGCCGGCGGTCTTCGACGGGGTGTTCATCCGCAGGGATTTCCAATACGGGAAGGTGGAAATCGAGATGACGTCCGGAAGGTATCCGAATCCTTTCGATTACCGGATCTGGCTGCTGGGAGATATCGTGTCGGAGCTGGCGATTCCCTACCACACACCCTGACCCACGCCTGTCAGGGCCTTCCCTTGCCGGCGCCGGCGGCCAGTTGATCCATCCTGAGCCAGTCGGACCCATAGATCCGGCGGGGGAAGATCTTCGGCACCAGCCCGTACAGGAACTGGCGGAGTTTCAGAGCCAGGTGGCTGGCGTCGTGGGCGCCGCAGACGGTGCGCAGGTAGCTTTCCAGGGTGAAGATCTGGATCTCCACGGGGAACCGGTACGGGGCGCCGCCACCGTGTTCGCTGATCAACACGTCCACGTTTCCCTTGAATACCTTGAAATCCTTGCTGCTGTAGGTGTTCAGTAAGCTGCCACCGGGCTGTTCGTTGAGGGTGTCGGTGACGTTGCGCCAACCGAAGGGGGTGCCGACGCAGGAGTCCAGCAGGATCAACAGGTCGGTCAGGGCCTCGTTGTCGTTGACGATGAACATGGCCCCGATGAGGTCCCCGATCTCGTCGGGATGGTTGATGCCCTTGCGGATCATCTTGGACAGCACAGAACCACTGGTCTCCTGGCGCATGTCGCTCCAGCGGATCTTTTCCAGCACGCGGTGCGAACCATCCACGATCTCGAAGCTGATGGGCGTCACCGAGCGCTTGAAACGACAGTTGTAATACAGGATGTCCAGGGCGATCAACCGGCAGCCGCTGTGCTTCTCGATGAAGGTGGAGCGGAAATCCCAGCGCATGTCCCCGTCTTCGGGACGCGACGTGTAATTGATGTTGCGGCCGTCTTCGCTGATGTGGTAACCCACGGTCAGGTCGTGGATCTGCTTGGTGTGTCGCCACAGGTCATCGTTGAGGATTTCCTCGAAATGCGCCCTGTGGGCGGGACCGTCCTGGATGACGCGGGACTGGTCGATCTGGAGCAGCATCTGGGCCAAACAGAGCTTGCGCCGGGCTTCGTATCGCAAGCGCTCGCCCTCGCCGTGAATGGCGATCCCCATCAGGTCGCGCACGCAGTTGCAGTCGGTTACCAGGGGCAGGGGCAGGACGGCGTCCCGATTGCCGGCGGGCAGCAGTTCGATGGTCGAGGCCAGGTAGATGTCGGCTTCCCGCAGGTACTCCGCAACCCGGGCGACCAACGCGGGGAGACTCTGGTCAGGGAATTGGTCGTCGTCATGGGGATGAAAGATCCGGGCCAGCTCCTGCCGATAGACCTCGTCATCCCGGATGATGCGGCGAAAATTCAGACGGGTCAGATACAGCAGGCGGGATCCCTTGGTGGCGAAATCCGGATCCAACAGAGGATGGGCGGTGTAATCCACCGCCCAGATATCCTCTGCGAACCCGTTCCTGATCCTGGTCGCGTCGACCCAGCGTTGATACATCTCGCTCTTTTCCGGGTCGGCGACCCGTGGCTTAGATCATGTCGAGGGCCTGGACCAGATCGGCCTCCAGATCCTCGTAGCTTTCGCACCCGACCGCGATTCGCACCAGGTCGTCGGTGATGTCGGCCTTCAACCTCTCGGCGGCCGGTATGCCGGCGTGGGTCATGCTGGCCGGGTGTTCGATCAGCGACTCGATGCCGCCCAGGCTGACCGCCAGAGTGGGCACCTCGACGTTGTTGATAAAGGTCTTGCCGGCTTCCAGGCCGCCCTTGACGCCGAAGCTGAAGACCGCGCCGCCCCCGCGCATCTGCCGTCTGGCCAGTTCGTACTGGGGATGGCTTTCCAGTCCGGGATACCGGATCCAGTCGATCTTATCGTGTTTCTCCAGGAAAGCAGCCAGCTTCATGGCGTTTTCCTGGGCGCGTTCCATGCGCAGCCCCAGACTCTTGACCCCGCGGAGCACCAGCCAGGCCTGATGGGGATCCATGGTGCCCCCGATATTATAGTGGACCTTGGCCAGCCTCGCGAGCACGTCCGGATCCTTGGCCACGACCATCCCGGCCACCACGTCGGTATGCCCGTTGATGAACTTGGTCATGCTGTGAAGGACGATGTCGGCCCCGAGTTCCAGGGGATTCTGCAGGAACGGCGAGGCAAATGTGTTGTCGACCGTCATCAGGGCGCCATGGTCGTGGGCGATCTCGGCGCAGGCCGCGATATCGGCCAGCTTGAGGGTGGGATTGGCGGGCGTTTCGATGTAGACGAGCTTCGTGTTGTCCTGCATGGCCGCGGCCAGGTTCTCCGGATCGGAGGTGTCCACGAAGGTACTCTCGACGCCGAAGCGGGGATACTCGGTCTCGAGGATCGTCCGGCTGGGTCCGTACAGACTTTCGGTGGCCACCACGTGGGTGCCCTGTCCCAGCAGGGTCAGATAGACCATGTTCACGGCCGCCATGCCGCTGGCCGCGCCCAAGCCGCCGCAGCCGCCCTCAAGTTGGGCGATGTTGTTTTCCAACGCCTCAGTGGTCGGGTTCCCCAGTCGCGTGTACTTGTAGCCGGGTTCGCCGCCGAAGCAGGCCGCGCCGTGGTCGGCGTCCCGGAAGGCGAAAGTGGATGTCTGGTAGATGGGAGTGGCGACCGCTCCCGTTTGGGGATCGACGTGCTGCCCCGCGTGGATGATGCGGGTCATCATGCCCCGTTTGCCGATGTCTTTCATCTTGAAACCTTTCCGGTTCGATCGGTTCGGAATCCCGGGCCGTGAAACTGAGCCCGCGCAGGACCGGCCGATCAATCTTGTTCCGCTGGAATGTGCACCCTATAATATGGGCGACGATCTCCCCCAATTCCAATGTCCCGACCGCTTTCTTGAGTTCCGGGGCCTTCCGGAGGTTTTTTGATGATGACGCCGCAATTCGCCGGATTCCGCCATGTGTTTTTCTTGTTCTCGGCCGTTTTTACCCTGCTGGCCCTCCTGGCTGTTATTCCCGCTGGGGCCGAAACCGAAAAATCATGGAATTATATGCCTGTCAATGAGATAGGGGCAGATGCTTTTCGCGCCGCTCATCCCGAGTGGGACGGCCGGGGAGTGGTCGTCGCCATTCTGGACACCGGTGTCGACGCCTTCGCGCCGGGCATGCTGAAAACCTCCACCGGCTTGACCAAACTGATCGACGTGCGGGATTTCAGTACCGAAGGCGACTGGGAAACCGCCCTGGCGGAACGGGACGAATCCGGCGCTGATGGATTCCCGGTGTTCAGGACCGAGGACGGCCTTCTGCTTCGCGGCGCTGAGGCCCTGCCGGTCCCCCCCGGCGACGAGGACGTCACCTACCCGATCTACATCGGGGTCATCGCAGAGAAGGATTTCGTCAACAACCCGGACGTCTATGATCTGAACGACGACGGCGACAACTCCGACCGGTTCGGCTTCCTGGTCTACGCCGCGGAACGATCGGCCGTCGAGGGGGCGCTGGGTGTCGGCGCCGGTTACGAGATGATGATGGAATTGAACGACACTGCCAACGGTACGGTGGCAACCGAGCGACTGTCCGACCGGGTCTGGGTCGTGGTGATCGACACCGACGGCAACGGCGATCTGGCCGATGAAAAAATGCTCCGCGACTACCGGGTCAACTACGACACGTTCGCCCTGGTCAGCGACAACGATCCCGACTCCCGCACCCTGATGGCCTGGGAAGTCAACGTCGTGGCCAACGAGGATCACCTCGGCAACCCCCAGGCGCCCACCGTCGAATTCCACTTCGACGACGGCTCCCATGGTTCGCACTGCGCCGGCATCGCGGCCGGCTACGAGGTCAGTGGGCAGGCGGGTATGCACGGAGGGGCGCCCGGAGCCTGGGTCATCTCGCTGAAGCTGGGGGACAATCGTCTGTCCGGCGGAGCCACGCGCACCAGCAGCATGAAGAAGGCCTACGAATACGCCGCGTCCTTCGAGGAGAAATACGGCATTCCCGTGGTCGTGAACATGAGTTTCGGCATCGCTTCGGTCGAAGAGGGCGACGACGCCATGGGCGGCTGGCTGAACGATCTGCTCAGCGAACATCCCACCCTGTACGCGTGCACCAGCGCCGGCAATGAGGGTCCGGGTCTGTCGACCGTTGGGCTGCCGGCCACGGCCTGGAGTCTGATCAGTTCCGGGGCCTATCTGTCTCCGGCGATGGGGGCCGACCTGTACAGCGCCGGCATGGAGCAGGCGACCCTGTTCAATTTCAGCAGTCGGGGCGGCGAAACGGCCAAACCCGACGTGGTGGCCCCCGGATCGGCCCTCAGCACGGTGCCGGGTTACGTCGACGGCATGGCCCGCTTCAACGGCACCAGCATGGCCTCGCCCCAGACCGCCGGCGCGGTGGCCTGTCTGGTCAGCGCTGCCCGGCAGCAGGATCTCGACATCCACTGGGGCATGATGAAACGCGCCCTGATCGCCGGCGGCGCCCCGGTGCCCGGTCTGTCCCTGACCGACCAGGGCGGCGGCCTGGTGGCGGTGGACGCTACCTGGAACGTGCTGAAAAAACTGGCCGCAAGCGAAAGCGCCCATCAGATCCTGTGGTACGACATCTCCACCGACTGCGTGTTGCAGGCCGACGGCAAGAGCGATGCCGCCTACTGGCGCACCCCCGGCGGGACGCCTCACGCCCCGGAAAACGTGACTTTCACCATCAAGCCCGTCTTCCATCCCGACCTGGGCCCCGACGAGAAGGATTCCTTCTTCCGCAGCTTCAATTTCAAGAGCGAGGGAAACTGGTTGAAGGTCGTTTCCGGCGACCGCTACATCCGGGGCGACATGGGCATGACCGTCACCTGCCAGTACGACGGAAAAAAACTGGCCGAACCCGGCGCCTATTCGGCCCGGGTGGTGGCGAACCTTGACGGCGGCGACCTCGGCGGCCTGGCCGGTCGAGAGTTCTATCTCTGGAACACGGTGGTCGTCGGTGATCCGGTGGGTCCGGCCGGCGGCTACCGCAAAGTGTACGAGGGCAAGGGATTGGTGCAGAGCTCAACCCACCGCTACTACGTGGATGTGCCCGCCGGCGCGACGGCCATGCGCGTGCGCCTGGAAGTCAGCGAGGACACCGGTTCCGCCCGGGGAGCCAGGGTGATGACGGAAATCTGCAATCCGGAAGGCCACGTGCGCGGCGGCTGGAGCGGCTACGCCAGTGTGGATGAAGACCCCATCAAGGACCAGACGGTGCTGGCCCCCGAACTCTATCCCGGCACCTGGGAAATCAACGTGGCCAGCAGTATCCTGGCCATGGACAAGAGCGATTACCGCCTTAGCGTTTCCTTCGACGGTTACACCTTCACCCCGAATACGGTGACCGATCTCGAGCGGGAGAAAAACGGCGAAGACGCTACCACCACCGTCACGGTGACGCGCTCCTTCGCCGGGGTCTTCAAGGGGGGCGCCTCGATGATCGTCGAGGGTTTCGCGGGAACCGAGGAAGTGGAGGTCGCCGAGGCCGACGAATACACCCGTGAGTTCACCCTGGACAGCACCACGCCCCGCGCGACCTTCCATCTGGTCCTGTCCGAAAAGGTCGGCAACCTCTTTACCGACTGCGCAGTGAACATCCTCGACAGCACCGGCAAGGCGGTTCGCGTCAACGGATTCGACGGACTCGAGGCGGACGTCGGGGTCTCCCTGCCCTCCGGCGCCCAGGAGGCGACGTTCACCCTGCAGGTGGTCGGCGCCTTCGCCCTCGCGGCGGACATGGAGGAGTGGGGCTTCAACCTGGAGGAAAAGTACTACTTCGCTCAACCGGTTCAAGGTCTGGCCAAACGCGCCGGGGGAGGTCCGCTACACCTGTATTGCGGCGTGCCGACCGAGATCGAACTCAGCTTCGCCGAGGAATGGCCAGCGCCTCCGGCGGACCTGAAGACCTTCGGGACCATCCGTTTCAACGACTCCCGGACCGACGACAGACGGCCCGGGGACGAGGGCGGCCGCTTGGTGCTGGAAATCCCGCTCAGGCTGGATTGAACGGGCCTACCCGGCCACCTCGGCCAGGATGCCTTCCAGCTTGACCATGTGCTCGACGCGGGAAGCGTGGTCCTCCGCCCAGGACCGCGCGGCCCCGCCCGCCTTGGGACCCAGCCGCGAGGCTTTGATCAATCCCTCCAACAATCCGGCGGGATCACGGGGCGGCACCACGATTCCGTTGACCCCGTTTTCGATCATCTCGGGGATGCCCCCGATGTCCGTCCCGACCAGGGGTACCCCGGAAGCCAGAGCCTCCAGGGCGGCCATGGGTCCGTTTTCATAACATTCCGAGGGCAGCACCGAATACCGCGAACGACCGAGCGCCTGTTGCAGGCCAGCTCGGTCGAGACTCCCGAGAATCTCCACTTTTTCCAGCTCGAGCTGGGCCGCCCTGGCCCGGAGGTTCCCCTCGCAGTGTCCCGATCCGGCGATGAGCAGGTGCAGGGGGGTGGTGGTCACCTCTCCGGCGGCGAACCCCTTTTCCCACAGGGACTGGGCGTCCAAAAGGGTGCGCAACCCTTTCTCGGTGGATAGGCGGCCAAAGTACAGATAGGCGTCGCGGTCCACGGTGGTCTGCACGTGCCGCGGATGCCAGAGGTCCAGATCCACGAAATTGGGCAGATGGCGGAGCTTGGCGGCGGGATAACCCCAGGAGATATACTTGTCCCGGATGAACCGGCTCGGACACAGGAAGAGGTCGACGGTCTCCTCGTAAAGACGGCGTGACCGTTGGTGGAGAGTTTCCACGGCGGCCAGCAGCGAGGCGGCCCGCGACTCCTTGACGCAACCGTGCCGAACGGCGTTGTACAACCGGCCGCCCCGGCATTTTTCGCAGACCTCGCCGTCCCGCAGCATGTGGATGGCCGGGCAGAGCAGGCGCAGATCGTGCAGGGTCATGACCACGGGAACACCGTGCCTGCGCAAAACCGGCAGGATGGAGGGGCTGAGGTGGTGGTAGATGTTGTGCAGATGCGCGACCGCCGGCCGGGTTTCCTTCAACAAGGCATCCAGGTTGGCGGCGGCCTCACGGTTCCAGATCAGGGAGAGGGCGTCGCCCAGGGCTCCTCCGGTGAAGCGGGGTGTGCTGTAGTCGCGCGCCCGCACGAAAAACCGGCTCCACCGGGACGGTCGGGCGTCCGCGTCGGCCATGGCGAAGGGCACCACGTCCCAGCCCGCGGCCCGCAGATCTTCCTCTTCCTGCACGAGATAACGGCCCACCCCGCCGGCGGGACCCTTCTCGTGGTAGAACTTGTTGATCAACAACAAATTGCGTCCGGACATGCTGCATCTCCCGCTAAGCGCGGCCGGAAGAGCCGGACCGCGATTTATCCATGAATAACCCGGTCAAAACCATGGGTCAACCTTTCCCGGATCCGAACGATAACAATTTTAGCGGGAGGGAGGAGTCTATCCTGCCTCCATTTCGGCCGGGTTCCCGGCCGCGCCGCCGGTCCAATGAGGCCGGTCAGGAAAGGTCCGTATGAGTCACATTCTTCACAGGCTCAGTTACCGCACCCAGTGGCAGATCTTTGCACGGGTTCTTCCGGTGATGTTCCTGGCTGTCCTTTCCATCGGAGCGATAAGCTGGGTTGTCTTCACCCACCATGCGACCGGTACGGCGAAGAAGATCCAGAAGCAGGAAGTCATCTCACTCCTGGACAATCTTCGTCGGCGGGCCTCGTTGGAGGCCATGGCGGTAGAGGTCCGTCAGAATGATTTTCTGGCCCGCGGGGGACGGGCCGACGGCACGCACCTGGCCGAGGATCTCCTGCAGATGGAACTGCTGGACGGTGTAGCCCTGGGCCGGCCATGGGCCGCCGATAGCGAACCGGGATTCTTCAGCCTGGTGGATTCCCTCGCCAACGAGGCCAACCAGGCCACGATATCCGCCTGGTTGCAGAAATACAGCCACTGTTTCAAGACGGGATTCCAGTCGGGTAGCTGGACCAAGGTCCGGGTTTCCGACGCCCCGGTCCTGGTGGACTCCAATCCTGGTCATCCGGTGTATCTTTTCCCTCCCTTGCTTCTGGAGACTTCCGGCGAGGACAACGCATCCCATTTGGCTCTGCTGCCGGTGATGGTCCGGGATGAGCGGGACGAGGTCATCACCGGACATCCGGTATATTTCCTGGATCTCAGAGTCCTGGTCCGGGATTTCCTGCCCAGCGGTTGGTGGTGCGTTCTGGACAGCGAAGGCACCGTGATGGTTTCAGCCACGGGGTCCGTCGAGGCCGGCGCCAAGCTGGTCGACCGGTCCCGCGACGAAACCGACGGAGTGTTCGGCGTGGCCGCGGGATCTGAACTGTGGCGTCCTTTCCGGCCGGGGGAAAACGTCATGACCGCGGTCGTCGGCGACCGGTGGTTGCCCTGGATCGTAACGATCGGGCGCGGCCGGGATCTGTCCTTTACCCTTATGACGGCTCATGAGGTTTCGGGGCTGCGGGCCATGGGCCTGCATTATGTAATGGTGGTGCTGGGCGTGGCCCTGCTCGCGCTGGGCCTGGCCCTGTACGGCGTCACCAGGGTGGTCCACAATGTGTCCCGGCATCTTTCGCATCTGGCCCTCAGCAAGGACGAAGCCCATCGCCTGGTCCAGATCAAGGCGGAGAATCTGCGCGGCACCCTCGACGATTTGCGGGTGTTGGACAAGGCCAAGGACGATTTCCTGGTCCTGATCTCCCACGAGGTACGCACGCCGTTGACCGCGATCATGGGTGGGGTGGATTTCCTGAATTCGTCGGTGGCCAAGGTCAAAGGCGCCGATCGGGAACTCCTTGACCGGTTGAATATCCCGGAAATCGCCTCGATCATCGAAAGCAGCGGCCAACGGCTCACCGGATTCATGAACGATGCCATCCAGATGACGACCATCCAGTCCCGGGACCGGCAGCTTGACCTGCAGGCGGTGCCCGTCGCCAGCTTCGTGGAAATCGGGTTATGCGGGATTCGGGAACGAGCCCACATGCGGGGTATCACCGTGACCAACGAACTCGAGGAGGCGGCCGACTGGGCCGTGCTCTGCGACCAGAAGGTCCTGACGGTGGCTTTCGAAAAGATCCTCAACAACGCGGTGGTCCACAATTTCGAGGGCGGCCGGATCGTGATCCGTGAAGCCGAGAAAGTGCCGGGCCAGAACGGGGCCGATTACCGTGTCGAACCCGAGGGAGAGTACTTCCTGAAGGGCCAGGCCTCTTTCACCCGCTGGGCGCACGAGAAGCTGACCTGGCGGTTGATCGAGATCTTCAATACGGGTGAGCCCATCCCCGAAGATCGCTGCAAGGCCCTGTTCGGGAAATTCGAACTGGTCGGCCGGATCGAGCATCATCACAGAGGTTCCGGGCTGAGCATGCCGATCGCCAACTCAGCGGTGAAGAACCATGGAGGCCGCATCCTGGTTCACACGGAGAAGGGGCTGGGGAATTCCTTCTTCCTGCTGCTGCCCACCCTGCGGAGCGACGCTGCGCCCGGCGCGGGGCCGGATCAGGAACTAGGGAACCAAGTGGTCCAGCGTATCGGCGGCCGAGCCGGAGACGAAGAGGTCGGCCAGGGGGGTGACACCGCCCGGTTCGAGATTGAATTCGATGACGCGGGCTCCCGCTTCCCGGGCGGTCCCGACCAGACCGGCGGCGGGGTAGACCGCACCGGCCGTGCCGATCACGAGGAAGAGGTCACAGTCGGCGGCGACCTCCGCTGAAGTCCAGAGCACCTCCGGATCGATTCCCTCACCGAACCAGACCACGCCCGGTCGGAGCAATCCTCCGCACCCGGTACATTCGGGCAGGATGGGGATGGGCACCCTGTGGTCGAGACTTTCAGTCCCGCACTTCAGGCAACGCACCACCCATATCGAGCCGTGAAATTCCAACACGCGGGAGCTGCCTGCCTGTTGATGGTAGCCGTCCACGTTCTGGGTGACGACCACCACCGGCGCGGTAGCCTCCAGGCGGGCGAGGGCCCGGTGGGCGGAATTGGGTTCGGCGGCGGCGATGAGGCCGCGGCGCCAGTCGTACCAACGCCAGACGAGTTCGGGATCGCGGGCGAAGGCGCCGGGCGTGGCGAGATCCTCGGGTCGGTACCGGCTCCACAGGCTGTCCTGTTCGCCCCGGAAGGTGGGGATGCCGCTGGCCGCGGAAATTCCGGCTCCTGACAGCACCGTGATCCGGGTTTCCGTCGTTATTCCGTCCCTGATCATTTCGAGTTCCGCGCGGATGTTTGAATCCATCACCAAGACCACCCTGCTCATCCCGGCATTGCCGGATGTCCATTCAAACCGGATAATGAATATTGCGGGCTGGAGCATACTCCCGCGTCCGGTACTCGACAACATAGCAGAGAACGGAAGATCCCTTTGGATTGTCTTTGGAAAAAATGGACAGGCCCCGCCCGGCGGACCCTGGCCCTGCTGTTCCTGGTCCTGGCCTGGGCTGCGCCGACGTGGGCCGGGGCGCCGGTGGTGGTCTTCCAGGTGGAAACCGAAGCCGGCCAGGCCGCCGCCAGGCGCTGTCACGAAATCTGGATGGTCGAAGGTCCCCGGTTGACGGCGGAACTCCTGCCGTCGGACCCCGGGGACGCGGCGGCCGACACGGTCACCTGCCTGATCCTGGACACCCGTTCCTTCCAACGCCATTTCGCGGGCAGTCTCCCGGATTGGGGGGTAGGCGTGGCTTTGCCTTCGGGGCGGGCCATCGCCCTGGACTATTCCCGCCTTCCGGCGGTGGGCCGGGGGTTGCGGGAGGTCTTCCTGCACGAGATGGTGCACGCGCTCCTTTTCCAGGGCAGCGACGGCGCCTGGTTGCCGGCCTGGTTCCACGAAGGCACGGCCATGCTCTATTCGGGGGAGTGGAAGTTCTCCGACACCGTATCCCTGATCCTCGACGGCAGGGTCCCGGACCTGGAACGGTTGCAGGGCCGGTTTCCCGTCCCACATGACCGGGCCGATCGGGCCTACCGGACCAGCCTGCTGGCGGTGTCCCGGCTCCGGGAGGGTTTTGGGGAGGAAATCATCGCCGATCTCGTGGGGGAAACGAAAAAATGCGGGAATTTTTCCGAAGCCTTCGCCATCGTGACCGGCGAGGACCTGGACGCATTCCAGCGGGAATTTTCCGCGGCGATGAAACTGAAGTTCGGGTGGATTTTGTTCATCACGAGATGGCCGGCGCTCTTTGTCCTGGCGGCGCTGATTTTAACCGTGGGAGCCACACGAAAAATCATCGTCAACCGCCGCCGTCTGGCTGCCATGGAAGATGTCCAGGATGTCCCCAAATGGCCCCAAAGGCCGGATTCCCCCAATTGAAAATCGATAGTCGTGCAAATTGCCTAGGCGACCGAGGTATTTCTTTGCCCACTTCGAACCTGGTCACATTGCTGCCACATCCACCAGGTTCCAGCTGCTGAAAATCCAGCCTCAAACGCTGTTTTCAGGCCGTTCTTACCCCATTTCAGGCTGTTTTTCCGGGTCAGCGACAAGGTACGGACACCGATTGGCACCCCGGTTGCATGGACTGGCCTGATCTGAGCGATTTATAGGAAATCGCACGGTTTTCCGGAAGGACCGAAGTGAAAACTGCCGCCGCCAAAATTCTGTTGTCCGCCTTGATCTTGTCGATCCTGACCACTTCGGCCGCCTTGGCCCAACGGCAGGCCGTCAACTTCCACTGGAGTCCCTGTCCGGTGATCGACGAAGGTGGTATCATCCGGCCCGAGGCCGTGAGTTACGAAATCTGGCTCAAGCGGGGCAATGAATCAGAACTGTTGGTCGCCACCGTTTCCGATACGACATTCATTTTGAGCGTTGATCCAGGCGTCGTCCAGCAGATCCGGGTACGCGGCGTCGACAACATGAACCGGCGTTCGATCATGAGCGAATGGTCCGACCCGATCTATTTCGAAGTCGACGGCGATATCGTCACCGCTCCGGTCGGCGCCCAGCTCAAAGCCAATTATCCCAACCCCTTCAATCCCGAGACCCGCATCGTCTACGGTATTCCCGACAACATCAAGTCGACCGATGTGGTGCGCCTGGAGATCTTCACGGTCCAGGGCTACCGCGTGCGGACCCTCCCGGTCGAACGGTCGCCGGGCTGGCACGAAGTGGTCTGGAACGGCAAGGACAATCGGGGGATGGTAACCTCGACGGGCATGTACGTGACCCGGTTGGTGGTGGGCAGCAGCGTGAAAACAGGAAAGATGACGATGGTCAAATAAAGCGCCGATCCGGACCTCGCCTTTCCCAATCGCGATTAAATTACTATTATAGCCCCTCGTTTCGGCAATCGAGGGGCTTTTTCTATTTCGAGGCAGAAGATGACCGATACCGTGCCCGAGGGACCTTCTCTCATCAAACTCGGCAAACTCGCCAACAGCAAGGAATTCGACAAACTGGAGGGCCTCTGGATGGAGGCCCTGTGCCAAACCGGTTATTCCTGGAAGGAACTCATTCCCATCGCCGGCCAGGTGGGGCGCCAGGGAGCGGTTGACCGCGCCGAGACCCTGATGGACATGATCATCGAACAGGTCGAGGAAAAAAGCGGCGCCATCGAGGCCTTGGACGCGGTGCGCAAGGGAGCGGAGCAGCTTCCCTCGGGCAAGATCCTGGTGGAGCATCTGAAGAGGCTGTATCTCTCCCGGTATCCGGACTTCCCGCAGCTTCCGAATCTGCTGGCTCTGGTCCTGGAAAATTCGGCCCCGCTGACCGATACCGTGGTCAAGATCGAGTTGTATGTCCATCTCCAGCCGGGTTTCTTCGCGGTGGACCGTAGTTTCCTGGTGCCGGGCCGGGTGGAGACGGTGGACGGAGAAAAGGGCATCATCACCGTTCTGTTCCAGGACCGGCGGGCCGAATACGTCCCCGCCACACTCCACAAGCTTTCGCCCCGCTCCGATGAATATTTTCCCGCCCTGATCATCTACGCCCAGGATAAGTTGCGCGATCTGGCCGGCAAGGACGCGGTGGCCTTCGTCAAGCTGGTTCTGAGTTCCCAACGCGGGGGACAGGTTTCGTACCGGGATCTCAAGGGGCATATCACCGATCTGCTGGGAGACAAGGGGTGGAAGGACTGGTGGAAGGAAGCCAAACCCGCCCTCAAGCGTGATCCGTTGATCGGGATGTCCGGCGGCAGCCAGCCCAGCTTCCGGCTCATGAGGCAGGCCGACAAGTACGAGGACCGGCTGCGCCGCAAATTCGACCATGGCAAGGATCCCCAGGCCAAGCTGCTGCAGGTGATGGGGTACCTGGATGAGATTTCGCGTGAGGAAAAAAGCGGCGCCTGCAAAGGATGCGCGGACGAGGAACTGCTGGTCTACTTCGGCAACGGGGCGGCCAAGGTGGCGGTCGCGGTCCTGAAGGAGAACCCCGCCCTGGCCCTGGCGGGACTGACCCTGCATGCGGAAATCGCCGCCCGCGGCGTGGCGGTGGCGCGGCCCAACCCGAAGGCCGCGGGCCAGGTCCTGGGACGCATCCCGGACAAAGGAGCCCTGAGCGGTGATCTGCCCGAGGCCCTGTTGCAGCGGGTCCTGAATTACGTGCGCCGGACCATGCCCGACACCTGGGGCGATACCTGGAGCGCCGTGTTGATGCGGGCCGGCAAGCGGCTGTGTGATACCATCACCCGGACCCTGATCGAGGACCAACAGACCGCCGCCCTGTCCTCGGCTCTGGAGCAGGTCATGGAGCGGCCCACATCCAGTCCGGATCTCATGTGCTGGATGTGGCGGACCCGGGTCGCCACCGGCGCCGGGGCCCGGTTCCTCGCGGAACAGGAGTCCCTGTCGGTGAACCGCATCGCGGACGCCATGTTCTTGTTGCTGGATTCCGCGGGGAAACTCTACGGCATGTCGCTGGAGGAAAAGCACCTCAAGGCCCTCGAGACCGCCCGGTCGGCTCTGGCTACCCAGAGCAACCGGCCGATGCTGGATCTGATCGACGCCGCGGACCGCCGTGAAGGCATCCGGCTCAAGGCCCTCATCGAATCCAACAACGGTCTGAGTCCCTCCATGCGGACCCAGCTGCTCGGATACCTGCGCTCGAAGTACGCCGACATCTTCATCGACATCACCCGCGAGTGGGAGGACGGCGGCACCATCTACACCACTGAAGATGGTCTGCGCCGTGCCCAGGACGCCCTCAATCACATCATCGAGATCGAGATCCCCGAAGTGGCGCAACAGATCGGCGAAGCGGCCAGCCACGGTGATCTGAGCGAGAACGCCGAGTACACCGCCGCCTTGGAAAAGCGGGATCAGCTGGCCAGCCGGGCCACGGGGATGGAAAACGAGCTGTCGGTGGCCAAGGTGATCAACTACGAGATGGCGGGCGGCGACTTCGTGAACATCGGCACCCGGGTGGTGGCGCGGTCGGCGGAGACCGGTGAGGAAGAGGTGTTCACCTTTTTCGGGCCTTTCGACACCGATGTGGAGAAGCGGATTCTCAATTACCAGGCGCCTCTGGCCATGGCCTTCATGGGCGCCAGGATCGGCGACCGGGTGGCCTTCGGCGAGGACGGCGACAAGCGGGCCTGGGAGGTCCTGTCCATCGAGTCGGCGATCTGACCCCGGTTCCTACAGATCCTTCCCGATGCCTCGCGGGTGCGACGCGTAGACCGCGGCCTGGTCCTGGGGCATGATCAACACCTCATGGATGTTCACGTGCGGCGGCCTCGTGGCGCAGAACAGCACCGTCTCGGCGATGTCTTCGGCCTTCAACGGCGGGAAGGTCTGATAGGTCTGCGCTCCCTTTTCCTTGTCGCCGTGGAATCTCACCTCGCTGAATTCCGTCTCGACCATGCCCGGATCCACCGATGAGCATCTGACCTTCGTTCCCAGCAGATCGATACGCATGCCCTGGGTGATCGCCCGTACAGCGAACTTGGTGGCGCAGTAGACGTTGCCGCCGGGATAGACCTGCCGTCCGGCGATGCTGCCGATGTTGATCACGTGGCCCTCGTCGCGTTCGACCATGCCGGGCATCACCGCCCGGCTCAGCCAGAGCAGACCCTTGACGTTGGTGTCGATCATCTCATCCCAGTCTGTGTGAAGCGCTTCCTGGACCTTGTCCAACCCTCGGCTGAGTCCCGCGTTGTTGATCAGGATGTCGATCCCGGCCCATCGGGCGGGAAGGTTTTCGATGACGGTGTTGACTTTTTCCCGGTCCCGGACATCCAACTCGATCGTGTGGCAGTCGGCGCCGAGGTCAGCCTTGAGCCGCGCGGCCAGAGCGTCGAGTTTTTCCAGGCGGCGGGCGGCAAGGACCAAGCGGCAACCCTCGCGGGCGAATGTTTCGGCGCAGGCCTCGCCGATGCCGGCGCTGGCCCCGGTGATCAATACGATTTTGTCTTTCAGCATTTCGGCTCCCGGGGTTGGAATGATAGGCCCTCAACATTACAGGCGGCTGACCTTCAAATCAATCCCCGGCCTGACCCGGGTCCAGGAATTCGCCAAACCGGTGTGGTATCCGTACCATGGAAGGATTGTTGACGGTACGGATGCGATAAAGGAGGAAACCGCGTGGCGATCAAAATCACCCTGCAGACCGACGGCCCCATCATCTTGAGCGCCGAAGGAGAGGCTTTCCCGGTATTGAGGACCGATGGAGGCGAGGACATCAAGATCGAGGAAGAGGTTCTTCTCTGCCGCTGCGGCGCCTCGCAGAACAAGCCGATTTGCGACTGGGCCCATGTGGGCAGCGGGTACAGCGACAAGAACATCTGTGAAAACGACCAGCTACAGAACTACGAAGCCCCCGGGATCACGGTCCATTTCAACCGCTCCATCTGTTCGGGAGCCGCCAAATGCGTGCACAACCTGCCGGCGGTGTTCAAGAACGCGAGCGAGAACTGGATCCATCCGGCCGAAGCCGCGGTCCAGGAGGTCATCGAAACTGTTCGGAAGTGCCCCTCCGGTGCTTTGACCTACACCGTCGACGGGAAGACCGAGGTGAAACAGGAAAGCGGGATTTCGATCAAGATCGTCAAGAACGGCCCCTACGAAATCCAGGGACCGGTCGAATTCGACTCTCCCAAATGGAGTAGGAACGCCTCGAAAACGAACTTCGCGCTGTGCCGCTGCGGGAAATCCGCGAACATCCCCTTCTGTGACTATTCCCACGGGGAGCAGGGGTGGGACGACTCCCAATGAATTGATGTTGTAACAGGTCAAAAAATATGTCATAATGTAGTGGTCAACATTGGGAGGTTGACCAATGAAATGCTTCAGCACGGGATTTGTGATTT